>VGBI01000018.1 GCA_016870595.1 Actinomycetota bacterium | reverse complement strand
GGCCGAGGCCCGCCGAGCCGCCCGCGAGTTACGCTGGTGGTGGAACCGCCGCACCGGGATGCTCGACGGACGCTTCTCGCTCCCCGACATCGACGGTGCCCTGGTCGAGACCGTGCTGGTCGATCTGGTCGAGCGCATGCGGCCGGCCAAGGGGCAGCCCTGGGACACCCGCGAGCACCGGGGCGCCGACGCCCTGGTCGAGTGCTGCCGGATCGCCCGCGACCACGATCCCCACGCCCAGACCACGGGGTACCGCGCCCACTTCCTGGTGCACGTGCCGCCCGAGGGGCCGGCGCTCGTCGGGGGCGTCCCGCTCCCCGACCCGATGGTCGCCCGGCTGCGGGCCGAGGCCCGGCTCGAGCCGGTCACCACCGCCGCCGACGGCACGCCGCAGTCGGCCGGGCGGGCCGAGTCGGCGCTGTCCGAGAAGACCAAGCGGGTGGTCAGGCAACGCGACGGTCACTGCCGGTGGCCGGGGTGCGACCGCCGCCACGGCGTCCAGGTGCACCACCTGTGGCCGGCGTCGTGGGGTGGCCCCGACGCCATCGCCAACCTCGCCACCGTGTGCGTCGAGCACCACGGGCAACTCGCCCCCCAGGGCCGCCGCCTGCTGCTCGGCAACCCGAACCATCCGGCCGGCCTGCGGCTGGTCGACCGCGACGATCTCCCCGCACTCGCCGCTCTCGGCGCCGATCCGAGCGTGGCGATGCACGCCGCGGGTCCGGCTCCGGCTCCGGCCCGGGCCGGGCCGGGATGATCCCGACCGGCCGGGCGGGAGCGAAGATCAGTGGTCGATCAGGTGGCGAAGTCGGCGGCGAGCGACGCGCGGGCCTCGGGCCCGAGCTCGACCGCGGCCTGGTAGGCGGGGTGGTCGATCCGCAAGACCACCGGCCCGGCGGCGAACGCGGCGCGCTGCTCGGGGGTGAACGAGAACCGCAGGTAGTGGACGGTCGAGGTGATCTCGTCCTCGCGGGTCAGCCGCTCCTCGTCGATCTCGTGGGCGGGCGACGCAACACCGCCGACCTCCACGGCCACGTGGTCCTGGAGCCCGACCAGCTTGGGGAGCCACTCGCGCAGGCCGTCCGGGTCGGTGATCTCCACGAACAGGGTGGCGGCGAGCTGCCCGTCGTCGGGGAGCAGCTCGTTGTAGGTCTCGACCTCGTGCGCGATCTGCTCGTCGCGCAGCATCTTCTCGGCCCGGGCCATCTCCTGGATCTGGAAGCGCATGGTGTCGGTGTTCTCGAACACCACGGTCATCAGGTCGCCCAGTGCGAGGCGCCGGACCTGCTTCATCGCGATGATCCGGGTCCGGAACTCGGCCCGCTCACGCTCGTAGGCGCGCAGGTCGAGGATGTCGTCGACGGTGAGCTTCTGCATGGCTGATCTCCTCTGTGCTCGCCCCCCGAGGTCACGGCCGGTTCCCAGGGCCGTGCTGTCGTGCGACGGCCCCGGGCACGAACCCGGGGCCGTCGGTCACGACGTGGTCAGTGGCGCTCGGTCAGGAGAGCTGCTCGAGGCCCTGGGTGAAGCGGCCGGCGTGGCTCTTCTCGGCCCGGGCGAGGGTCTCGAGCCACTCGGCGACCTCGGCGAAGCCCTCCTCGCGGGCGGTCTTGGCGAAGCCCGGGTACATCTCGGTGTACTCGTAGGTCTCGCCGGCGATCGACGCCTTGAGGTTGTCGGTGGTCGGGCCGACCGGCTCGCCGGTGGCGGGGTCGCCCACCTCGGCGAGGAAGTCGAAGTGGCCGAACGCGTGGCCGGTCTCACCCTCGGCGACCGAGCGGAACAGCGCCGCGATGTCGGGGTAGCCCTCGACGTCGGCCTTCTGGGCGAAGTACAGGTAGCGGCGGTTGGCCTGGCTCTCGCCGGCGAACGCCTCCTTCAGGTTGGTCTCGGTCTTGCTTCCCTTGAGTGCGGGCATCGGTGCTCCTTGTTGGTTCGGGATCTGCTTGGTTCGGGATCTGCTTGGTTCGGGATCTGCTTGGTTCGGGATCTGCTTGGTTCGGGATCTGCTTGGTTCGGGATCTGGTTGGTTCGGGATCTGGTTGGTTCGGGATCTGGTGCTGGATCGTCGGGTCGGGATCGTGCGCTCGTCGGTGTGTGGCGACTCGTCGGGTTCGGGGTCCGGGGTCGCCAACCCGCCCGGGCCGACGACGATTCCCCGGGACGGCTCAGGGCTCCGGCGCCCCACCGCAGTCGGCGCACACGCCGCGGAAGTGGACCTGCACGTCGTCGACCCGGAACCCCGCGCGGGACCGGGTCGGGAGGCGCAGTGCGTCGACGTCGACCGCGACGTCGCGCACCCGACCGCACTCCGTGCACACGAGGTGGTGGTGCGGGTGCTCCACGTTGGGGTCGACCCGGAAGCTGCCCGTGCCCACGTGGAGGAGATGGACCTCGCCGAGGTCCTCGAGCTCGTGGACGGTCTGGTACACGGTCTTGAGCGAGATGGCGGGCATCTCGGCCCGGGCCGCCTCGAACAGCGCCTCGACCGTCGGGTGCTCCTCGTTGCCCTCGAGCAACCGGACGATCACCTGACGCTGGGGGGTCACCCGCAGGCCGGCGGCCCGGAGGCGGTCGGTGAGCGCAGCGGCGGGGGTCACGGACGTTACCTTATCGACAATCTTTGTCAGCTGCCAAATCCTGGTGACAGGGTCCCGGCCGGACCGGTCAGGACCCCGACACCGCCCCCTCCCCCAGCCGGGTGCGCAGCTCGGCCTCGAACGCGGCCACCGCCGGACCGGCGTACTGCTCCCGGAGCCGGGTGAGGTTCGGGAAGCCGGCGTCGCGCTCGGCGTCCCACTCGTCGGCGAAGCGCCCCGAGGCGATGTCGCCGACGAGGCGCCGCATGGTCTCACCCAGCGCGTCGCCGTCGTAGGCGTCGCGGCGCGAGACCTGGCCGTACTGGCTCGTGGGCGAGTGGAAGCCGAACTGGTGCGCGTAGCCCGACTCGCGGACCAGGCGCATGGTGCGCTCGGTCTCCCCCGACAGCGACAGCTCGGTGATCACCGCCTCGAGCGGGATGCCGTGCTCGAGCATCACCCGGGTGAAGGTCTGGTTGACCAGGGTGAGGGCCGGCGCCAGCGCCTGCTCCACCGCGAGGTCGAGCACCGCCTCCTGCATCGGCGTCATCTCGATCGCGCCCTGACGCAGTCCGCCGATCGCCTTGGCCACCGCGAGGGTGCGGGCGTGGGCCCGGCCGGTGGCGTCGTGGTGCACGCCCACCGCGGTGATGAAGCCGATCCCCTCCTCGAAGCACTTGCGCACCTCGGGCCCCAGCATGCGGGGCGCGACCATGCCGACGTCGCCCGCCGGCGCGAAGCGGTCGAAGGCCAACGTGTACCCGCTCGCCACGACGGTGAGGCCGTCGGCAGGCCGGTCGAGCGGCAGCGACGGGATCGCGTCGTCGGGCACGAGCACGCACACCACGTCGGCCGCGCTCGCGTCGGCGAGGTCGCCGGGGCGGAACCCGTCAGCCTCGGCCTGGGCCCGCGAGGCGTCGGCCCGCACGCAGACCCGGACGTCGAGGCCCGAGTCGCGCAGGTTCAGCGCCCACGAGCGCCCCTGGTTGCCGTAGCCGACGACGGCGACCGTCGCCCCGGCGAGCACGCCGAGATCGGCGTCGGAATCGTGGTGGATGATCGTCATGGTCGAACCCTAGGCCGACCCGGGACCCCGGAGGTCGGGGGTGCCGCAGCGGCGGCGACCGGAACCGCTGGAACCGAAACCGCGGGAACCGAAACCGCGGCGACCGGGGAGGCGGAAGCCGGAACGGCGGGGACGCAGCGCCGGGGGACCGGAACGGCGGAAGCCGGAACGGCGGGGACGCAGCGCCGGGGGACCGGAACGGCGGAAGCCGGAACGGCGGGGACGCAACGCCGGGGGACCGGAACGGCGGAGCGGGCAGGAACGGTGCGGCAGGCGCGCGCGACAACGGTGGACCTACGCTCCCGCGTCATGGCCCTCCTGATCGGCGACCTCGTCCGCAGCGCCGCCGCAGCCGCGCCCGAGACCGCCGCCGCCACCCTCGGCGACGGCGTCCTCACCTACGCCGCGCTCGACGCCCGGGCCGACCGGATCGCCCACGCCCTGCGCGGCCTCGGCGTCGGCCACCGTGACCGGGTGGTCTGGTGGGGCGAGACCGGGCTCGACGCACTGCCGATCTTCGCCGCGGTCGCCCGCATCGGCGCGGTGTTCGCGCCCCTCAACGCGCGCTACGGCGCGGAGGAGGCCGAGCGGGTCGCCGGGTACGCCCGACCCACGTTGGTGATCGCCGACGCCACCCACGCCCCGATGACCGAGGGCTGGGACGTCACCGTGGTCGACCACGTCGGGCTCCACGCCCGAGCCGAAGCCGCCGCAACGACGCCCACCGACGAGCCCCGGCTCGACGAGCGCGACCCCCACGTCCTGTTCTTCACCTCGGGCAGCACCGGGCGGCCCAAGGGCGTGGTCCTCTCGCACCGGGTCAACCGCCTGCGGGCGATGGGGGGCATGGCCGGCGATCCCGACGGATCGACGGTGTGCATGTTCCCGCTGTTCCACATGGCGGGCTGGACCATGGCCATGGGCGCGTTCCACGCGCGCCGCCCGATCCACTTCGTGACCAGCGGCGACCCCGACGACCTGCTCGGCACGGTCGCCCGCCACCGGGCCACCCGGCTCTACCTGATCCCCGCGGTGTGGAAGCGGGTGCTCGACGCCGGGCTCGGCGGCCACGACCTGTCGCGCCTGCGCAACGCCGACACCGGGACGTCGGCCACCCCGCCCGAGCTCATCGCCGCGATCCGCGCGGCGCTCCCCCACACCACCACGACGGTCATCTACGGGTCGACCGAAGCCGGGCCGGGCACGCTGCTACACCCCTCCGCGGTGCTGCGCAAGCCCGGGTCGGTCGGGCGGGCCGCCCCCGGCGTGATGGTCCGACTCGACGAGCGCGGCGAGGTCTGCGTCACCAGCGACTACCTGATGGACGGCTACTTCGAGCAGCCCGACGCCACCGCCGAGGCGCTGCGCAACGGCTGGTACCACACCGGCGACCTCGGCGCGTTCGACGACGAGGGCTACCTCTCGATCGTCGGCCGGGCACGCGACGTGCTGCGCACCGGGGGCGAGACCGTGGCGCCGCTCGAGGTGGAGGACGCGCTGCGCGACCATCCGGCGGTCGCCGACGTCGCGGTGGTCGGCATCCCCGACGCCGAGTGGGGCGAGATCGTGTGCGCGGTGGTCGTGGCGGTCCCGGGCCGGGCGGCCGAGGTCGACGTCGACGGGCTGCGCGCGCACTGCCGCGACCGGCTCGCCCCGTTCAAGCACCCGCGCCGGGTCGCGTTGGTGGACGAGCTCCCCCGGACCCCGGCGACCGGACAGATCCAGCGCACGCTGATCGTGGAGCGCCTGATCGGCGGCTGACCGCCTCCGGCGTCCGGCGGCCGGCGTCCGGCAGCCCCCGGCGCCGCGAGTCTCAGTGGGCCTGGGTGCCCACGAGCAGGTCGCGGAACGGCGTGTTCTTGTCGGGTCCCGGCTCCTTGGGCAGGCCGAGGACGCGTTCGCCGAGGATGTTCTTCTGGATCTCGTCGGACCCGCCGTAGATCGACGGGCCCGGTGCCCAGATCGTGGCCTCCTGGAAGTTGCCCTCGCCCGGCGTCTCGGCGCCGAGCAGCGTGCCGTACGGGCCGATGATGGCGGGGCCGAGGTCGCGCCCGTGGCGCAGCACCCGGCTCATCTGCAGCTTGGCCAGGTTGCCCTCGCCGGGCAGCCCGCTCCCCGCAGCGCGCAGGTGCTTGGCCCGCAGCGACGTCATCCGCCCGACCTCCTCGAGGATGTAGGCCTGGGCCAGCTCCTGACGCACGAGCGGGTCGTCGGCGACGCCGAGTTCGCGGGCGACCCGGCGCATGAGCACCCCGCCCCGCTCGGCCCGGGTCGCCTGGGCGGCCTGGGCCTGGGCCCCGGCCATGAGCTCGCCGACGACGAGGTCGAGCATCCCGGCCTTGCGCCCGGGGAACCCGCCGCCGGCCGAGCCGCTGCCGCCCACGCCGAGGCCGGCCCGCTCGGCGGCGAGCGTGGTGTTGGCGACGATCCAGCCCGCCCCGTGCCCGCCGACGCAGTCGGCGTCGGCGACACGCGCGTCGGTGAAGAAGACCTCGCAGAACAACGACCGCCCGGTCATCTCCTTGAGCGGTCGCACCTCCACCCCGGCCTGGTCCATCGGGAACGCGAAGTACGAGATGCCCCTGTGCTTGGGCGCCTCGGGGTCGGTGCGGGCGAGCAGCATGCCGAAGTCGGCCGACTGGGCGCCCGAGGTCCACACCTTCTGGCCGTTGACGATCCACTCCTCGCCGTCGCGCTGGGCCTTGGTCTGCAGCGACGCGAGGTCGGAGCCGGCCCCGGGCTCGGAGAACAGCTGGCACCACGCCTCGCGGCCGTCGACGAGCGGGCGGAGGTAGCGGGCCTTCTGCTCGTCGGTCCCGTGGGCGAGGATCGTGGGGCCGGCGAGCAGCAGCCCGAGGCCGGCGGGCGGACCGGGCACCGCCGCGGCGCGCAGCTCCTCGGCCACCGTGCGCGCGGCGGCGCCGGGCAGCCCGAGGCCGTGCCACTCCCGCGGCCAGGTGGGCACGGCCCACCCCGAGTCGGCCAGGCGCTCCCACCACTGGGCGAGCGTGAGCGCGGGGTCGTAGGCCTCGGCGACGAACCGGCGCACCGCGGCGCGCAACTCGGCGTCGGTCATGGCGCTCGTGACGGTGGGGTCGGTGACGATGGCCACGGGTGCCTCCCGGGTCGGGGCCGTACGGGCGGGTCGTACGGGCGGGTCGGATCGGATCGGACGGGTCGGATCGGATCGGGGCGGGCGGACCCGGCGATAGTGTCGGGCGGGTGGGCCCGCCTCAGTCGAGCAGCTCCTCGACCACGGCCGAGGGGCGACAGATCCGGGCCTCGTCGCCCCGAAACACCACCGGGCGCTGCATGAGTTCCGGGTGCTCGCCGAGCAGGTCGAGCACTGCGACATCGGTCACGTAGGCGTCGGCGTCGAGGCCGAGCTCCCCGAACCGCTTGTCCTTGCGGACCAGGTCGGCGGGCGGATCGGGCACGGCGGCCAGGATCCGCTCCAGGTCGGCCCGGGTCAGCGGGGTCTTGAGGTACTCGACGACGTCGAACTCGACGCCCCGGTCGCGCAGGATCTCCAGCACGCCGCGGGACTGCCCTCAGCCGGGATTGTGGTACACGGTCACGGTTGCCATGACCTGAGGCTACCCTCGGGTAACAAGTTCCCGGGGACCCGGGAATCACCGGCCCCCGGGCCGGGTTCGGCCCGACAGATCCGGGGAGATCCGCGCGGAATCGGGCAGATCGGTTCGTCCTGCCGCCCCGGCAGCAGGGATCACAGGGATCACCGAGAGCCTGCGCACCGTGCGCTGATCAGGGAGGCGTGATGACCGAGCACCGCACCACGTTCCTCGGCCGCAGCGACGTCGACGACATCGCGTCGATCCTCGCCGACGACGCCATCGACTTCGGCGACGCCTGGCACGCCCAGCCGGTGGGCGGCGACGCCATGTTCACCTGGGACTACGAGCGGACCCGGCCGGCGCTCGGCAAGCTCTACGAGCGGGCCAAGGAACGGCAGTGGAACGCCAACGACCTGCCCTGGGACACCGACGTCGACGTGGAGAAGGTCGCTGCGGAGATGCAGGGCGCCATCGTCGGCATCCGTGACCTCCTCACCGGTGTCGACGGCTCACCGATGCGGACCTGGGGCGAGACCGAGTGGAACCGGCTCTCGATCGAGGCGTTCAACTTCCGCATGAGCCAGTTCCTCCACGGCGAGCAGGGCGCGCTGGTGTGCACGGCCAAGATCGTCGAGACCGTGCCGTGGATCGACGCCAAGTACTACGCCGCGACGCAGGTCATGGACGAGGCCCGCCACGTCGAGGTCTTCGCCCGCTACCTCGACACCAAGCTCGATGGTCACTACCCGGTCAACCCGGCGCTGCAGCTGCTCATCGACGACGTGGTCGGAGACTCGCGCTGGGACATGACCTACATGGGCATGCAGATCATGATCGAGGGCCTGGCCCTGGCCGCGTTCGGGTTCATGCACCTCATCACCGAGGAGCCCCTCCTCAAGCAGCTGCTGCGCTACGTGATGGCCGACGAGGCCCGCCACGTCGCCTTCGGCGTGGTGTCGCTGCAGGAGTACTACGCCGGTCTCTCGGCCACCGAGATCCTCGAGCGCCAGGAGTTCGCGTTCGAGGCCGCGCTCCGGATGCGGGACCGGATCATGATGCACGCGGTGTGGGAGCGCATGGGCATCGACCGCGAGGCGATCACCAAGATGCTCATCGGGTTGCGCCAGAACGGCGAGAACCCGTTCCAGGCGGCGCTGTTCTCGAAGATCGTGCCCAACTGCAAGAAGCTCGGGCTCCTCGACGCCGGCGACGGCTGGCTGCGCCAGCGGTTCACCGAGATCGGCGTGATCGACTACGAGCACGCGGTCGACACCGAGACCGAGTACGAGCTGCTCGACGCAGGGGCGACCGCGCTCGCCTGAGCACCGGACCCCGGGCGACCGGGGCACCACCACACGGGGGGGCGAGATGGCGTTCCGGGAGTACCCGGTCCGGGTCGGGTCCATGCTGTACACCCAGGTCGATCCCGAGCGGGGCTACGAGGTCGACTACAACCGCTGGTACGAGCGGGACCACTTCTACGCCGGGTGCATGATCGGCCCCTGGCTGTTCGCCGGACGGCGCTGGGTTGCGACCCGGGACCTGAAGGACCTCCGGTTCCCCGACGACACGCCGTTCGTCCCCGCCGTGCGCGACGGCTCCTACGTGGCCGTCTACTGGATCCTCGACGAGCGCTACGAGGACCACCTCGAGTGGGCCACCGAGCAGGTGAACCGGCTCTACGCCGACGACCGCGGGTACCAGAACCGGGTCCACGCCCACACCGGCATGTACTTCCACGTCGCCCGCTGGTACCGCGACGACGACCCGGTGCCGCTCGAGCTCGCGCTCGACAAGGCCGAGTACACGGGGATGGTCTCGCTCGCGGTGCAACCCGATGCGGGCGTCGACACCGATGCGGTGCTGGCGTGGTTCGACGCGCACCTTCCCGCCTTCATGGGCGGCGGCCCCGTGGCCAACGCGTCGGCGTGGAAGTCGGCGCCGCTGCTCGACTCCGCTCCGTCGTTCGTGCCGCGCGACCCCGAGGCCGACGTCCGGGTGCTGTTCCTCTTCCACCTCGAGGCCGACCCGCGGACGCACTGGGACGCGTTCCGGGCCCTGGGCGCCGAGATCGACGGGTCGGGGATCATGCGCACGATCTGGTGCGGGCCGTTCATCCCGACCGTGATCGGAACCGACACCTACACCGACCAGCTCTGGTAGGCGTCGGGCGGCGCCGGCACCGTCGGTCCGAGCTGCAGCTGCGGCCGGGCCACGGCCTCGGCCAACCGGCGCCCGTACTCGGCCCGTGGCACCTCCACCACTCCGAGCGAGGTGAGGTGGGGGGTGGCCCACTGCACGTCGAAGAGCACACCGCCGCCGGCGCGCACGGCCTCGACCGTGGCCCAGAGCGCGACCTTCGACGCATCGGTGGCGCGGTGGAACATCGACTCGCCGGCGAAGAGGCCACCGATCGCCACCCCGTAGAGGCCACCGACCAGCTCCGGGCCGGCTGGCGCGTCGCGCCACACCTCGACGCTGTGCGCCCACCCGAGCTCGTGCAGGCGGGTGTAGGCGCGGACGAAGGCCTCGTCGATCCAGTGGCCCGGTCGGCGGCGGTCGGCGCACCCGCGCATCACCTCGGTGAAGGCGGTGTCGACCGTGACCACGAAGCGTCGGGCCGATCGGCGCAACGAGCGGTGCACCACGAGCGCGTCGAGCGGGAGGATCCCGCGGGGGTCGGGACTCCACCACCCGAGCGGGCCGTCGGGGGCGAGGCGCATCGGGAACAGCCCGGCCCGGTAGGCGGCGAGCAGCGTGTCGGGAGCCAGATCGGCGCCGACCCCCACGACCTCGCTGTCCCCGGCGGCACCGGGATCGGGGAACGCCCACGGCGACACAGTCCCCGGACCGTACACCCCCCTTGTTCGGACCGCTTCCGGCGCCAAGGCGCCGTGAAGCGTCCAAACAAGAGGCCGAAGCGTGGGAACTACCTTGGGGCCGTGGCTGCGCGCGTCGCCGTCGCGATCCTCGTCGCCGCGACCGCCGCGACTGCGACCGTCGCCACCGCCGGGCTCGGAGCCCGGGCGGCGCCCAGACCCGCGATCCCGGCGTCGCGGCGGCCGAGGCCGAGGTGGCCGCGCTGCGGGCCGAGGCCGACGCGGTGGCCGGGCGGTACTTCGCCGAGCTCGACCGGCTCAATGCGCTCGGACGACGGATCGACGACACCGAGGCCCGGGTCGGCACCCTCACCGCCGAGGTGGCCCGGCTCCGGACCCGGACCCGCGACCGGGCCGTCGCCGCCTACCTGCGCGCCGCCACCGGCCTTCCCCCGGTGCTCGGGGCCGGTGACGCGGTCACCGCGACCCGCCGGGTCCGCTGGCTGCGCCAGCTCAACGCCGGCGACGACGCCGCCGCAGCCGACCTGCGGGCCGCCTCGGCCCGGCTCGCGGCCGAGCGCAGCGACCTGCGCCGGACCCAGGCGCTGGCCGCCGCGGCGCTGGAGGAGGTCCGGGCCGAGGGGCGGGTCGTGGACACCCGCCTCGCCGAGGCCGAGGACCGCCGACGCGCCGCCGTCGCCGCTGCCACCACGACCACCACGACCGGCACGTCGGTCGGTCCCGGCCCCACCCGGCCGCCGGGCTACGTGCCGACGCCCGGGACCCACCCCCGCCACGACGAGGCGTTCCTCGTGTGCACCCGCGCCCGCGAGTCGGGCGGCAACTACGGCGCGGTGAACCGGGCCGGGCCGTACCTCGGCGCCTACCAGTTCCTGCAGTCGACGTGGAACGTCACCGCCGCCCACGCCGGGCGACCCGGCCTCGTGGGCGCCCGCCCCACACCGCGTCGCCGTACGACCAGGACGACCTCGACTGGGCGCTCTACCAGTGGCAGGGGTCCCGACCCTGGGGCGGGTACTGCGACCCGGAGTGAGCCGGCGACCGGGGCTCCCGCGGTGGATCAGTCGAGCCAGGCGCCCATCATCGCCCGCATGAACTCCTCGTCGGAGGTGGCCCGCCACCCGTCGAGCAACCCGATGCTGAGCGGATCGCAGCCCACCCGGAGCGGGGCGTCGTCGTCGAGGATCGCGTCGGCGATCATCCGGGCCGCCTCGTCGGCCGGGGTCACCAGGCCGGCCGTGCGCTCCTGGCGCCCCTCGAACATCCGCCGGGCCATGTCGGCGTAGGCGGGATGGTCGATCGCCGCGGTCGGGCGCTCCGACTCGGCCAGCATGTCGGTGTCGATGGGCCCGGGCATCACCTCGAGGACCCGGATGCCGAAGGGGGCAAGCTCGACGCGCAGCGTCTCGCCGATGGCCATCACCGCGGCCTTGCTCGACCGGTACGGGCCGTAGAAGGGCACCGGCACGAGGATCGACGACGAGGTGACGTTGCAGACCACCCCGCCCCCCGAGGCGCGCAGCGCCGGGATCGCACGCCGGGTCGTCTCGACCAGCCCGAACACGTTGGTCTCGTACATCGTCCGCCACACCTCGAGGGGCGTGGCCTCGAACGGCGGGTGTTCGGCCTCGACCCCGGCGTTGTTCACGAGCACCCGCAGGCCGTCGGGCACGACGATCGTCTCGGGGTCGGTGACGTCGAGCCGGGCCACGCGCAGCGATCCGCCGGCCGCCGCCGCCTCGGCGGTGAGCGCCCCACCCGCGGCCGGGTCGCGCATCGTGGCCACCACCTCGAACCCGCGCCGGGCGAGCTCGAGGGCGACGGCCCGGCCGATGCCGCGACTGGCCCCGGTGACGAGTGCGATCCCCGATGCGTCCATGTCCCCACCTCTCCGGTCGCCCCGCGGGCACCGCCGAGCCGCATTCTCGCCGACCCCGCCCTCGGTCGCACACCGACCCGGCCCGACCGGGCCGACCCGGGCGCACCCGAGTCGTCGTGCGCCAGGGCCGCGGTACCGTGACCCGATGCGCCACCGACGGGACACACCGCGCGACGACGCGTTGCGCCTCGAGCTCCTCCGGCGCGCCGAGCAGCCGGCGGCACCCGGGAACGCCGACCGCCTCTGGGACGTGCTCGACGAGTACGAGGCGTGGCCGGGCTTCCGGCTCGTCGACGTCGACGGCGAGCACGCGGCCTGGCTGATCGTCCAGCTCGGCGACACCGAGCTGCAACGGCGCTGCCTCGACCACCTCGAGGCGGCCGTCGACTGGGGCGACGCGCCCCCGGGGCACTACGCCTGCCTCGACGACCGGGTCCGGATGGCCGACGGAAAGCCCCAGCGCTACGGGTCGCAGTTCGTGGTCACCGCTGCGGGGACCCTCGTGCCGTGGCCGATCGAGGAGCCCGAGCGGGTCGACGTCCGCCGGGCCCGGATGGGGATGGTCCCGCTCGCGGTCCAGCACGCCCAGATGGAGGCCGAGTACCACGAGCACGGCCGTCCGCTCTGGCCGGTCACGACCCCCCGGCCCGACTGACCGGTCGTCCCGCCGGCCGCCGCCCGCGCGCGGCCTCCGGTCAGGCGCTCGCGTCCACGGCCCGCCAGCAGTACCACGCGGCCACCGACCGGTAGGGCCGGAACCGCTCGCCCAGGGGCTCGAGCGCGCGCGGCGAGGGCGCGCGGTCCAGCCCGGCGATGCGGGCGTACCCCATCCGCACGCCGAGATCGCCCACGGGCCACACGTCGAGGCGACCGAGCTGGAACATGCAGAACATCTCCGCGCTCCACGGACCGATCCCCCGCACGGTCACGAGGCGGCGCACCACCTCGGCGTCGTCGACCCGGCCGAGGCCGCCCAGGCGCAGGTCGCCCCGATCCACCCGGGCCGCGAGGTCGACGATTGCGGCTGCCTTCGCGGCCGACAGGCCGGCACCATGAAGCGCGTCGGGGGGCAGCGCGAGCACGGCGTCGGGAGTGACCCGACCCCCGAGTCGGGCCTCGACCCGCGCGTGGATGGCCCGGGCCGCGGCGCCGGCCAGCTGCTGCGAGCAGACGATGCGGGTCAGCTCGGCGAAGTGACTGCGCCGGGGCCGGGTCGCCCCGATGGGACACGGACCGAAGCGCTCGAGCAACTGCGCCACCGCCGGCTCACGCGCCGCGAGCGCGTGCGACGCCGCGACGTGGGGCGGATCGGGGGGCCGAGCGGCCGGGCGCGCCACCGGAGCCCGCCTCAGCCGGGGATCGTCGGCTCGGCGGGCTCCAGCATCTCGGCCCGGGTGCGCAGCGGGAGCTCGGGCAGGAAGCACGTCACCACGAGCGCAACGAGTGCAATGGGCACCGCAGCGAGGAACACGGTCGACAGCGCGCTCGCGAACGACGCCACCACCCCGGCCTCCACCGCGGCCGGCAGCGCCGCGATCTGCGCCGGGCTGCCCCGCAACAGAGCCGGGTCGATCCCCCGTGCCGCGCGCCCCAGGTTCCGCCCGAGCTCGTGGTCGAGCCGGCTGGTCAGGACCGCGCCGAGCAGCGCGGCACCCACCGATGCCCCCATCGACCGCACGGTGGTCAGCATCGACGTGGCCGAGCCCAGGTCGGTGGTCGGGACCGCGTTCTGGACCGAGAGCATGAGCGCGGGCGTGGTCATGCCCACCCCGGCCCCGGTCACGACCATGCACAGCATCGCGACCCACGGCGGCGTCGCCGGGTCGATGCGCGACAGGACGAAGTAGCCCACGGCGATCGCGGTGAGGCCGACGAGGGGGAATACCTTGTAGCGGCCGGTGCGGCTCGTGAGGCGCCCGGCGGTGATCGTGCCGCTGAGGATGCCGATCATCTGCGGCAACAGCAGGAGGCCCGCGTTGGTGGCGGTGTCGCCCCGGACGATCTGGAAGTAGACGGGCACGAACAGGATCGTGCCGAACATGAGCATCCCGAAGATGGTCGCGGCCGTTGCGCTGACCCGCACGGTCGGGATCCGGAACAGGTGGGGCGGGATGATGGGGTCGGCCACTCGGCGCTCCACCGCGACCAGCACGGCCACCAACGCGACGCTGCCGGCGATCAGCCCGAGGATGGGGAGCGATCCCCACTCGTAGCGCTCACCGCCCCATTCCGTGACCAGGAGCAGGCTCACGATGACGGCCACGAGGAGCGCGGCGCCCAGGTAGTCGATCGGGACCCGCCGACGCGCCCGTCGCGGCAGCTTGAGCACCGCCGAGCTGACGACGAAGGCCACCGCTCCGACCGGCAGGTTGATCCAGAAGATCCACCGCCAGGTGAGGTTGTCGACGAAGAAGCCGCCGACGATCGGACCGAGCACGCTCGCCACCGCCCAGACCGACGCGACGTAGCCCTGGTACCGGCCCCGCTCGCGGGGCGCGACGATGTCTCCGAGGACCCCGAAGTTCAGGACCATGAGGCCACCGGCCCCCAGGCCCTGGACCGCCCGACCGCCGATCAGCTGCCCCATCGACTGGGCGACGGCGGCGATCACCGAGCCGAGCACGAACACCGTGATCGAGATCTGGAGCAGGAGCCGGCGTCCGTAGAGGTCGCCGAGCTTGCCCACGAGCGGCATCGCGGCGGTGGAGGTCAGCAGGTAGACCGACGCGATCCAGGCCAGCTGGTCGACGCCACCGAAGTCCCCGATGATGCTCGGGAGAGCGGTGGCGACGATCGTCTGGTCGAGCGCGGCGAGGAACGACGCGACCATCAGCCCGAACATCACCGTCTGGATCTGACGGTGGGTGAACGTGTACGCCGCCGGGACCTCGTCCGTACCCGAAGTGCGGTCGTCGGTCGCGGTCACAGGCCGATTGGAGCACGACCGGGACCGCCCCCGCCAGAGCGACGGCGGACGGCCCCGGCGGGGTCACGGGGACCCGGGGGGATCAGCCTGGGGGGATCAGGTGGTGCCGGCGCAGCGCTCCTGGGCCCGGGCGGCCAGGTCGGCGATCCGGGTGTCGACGCCGCGCAGGCGCTCGATGCGGGGCTCGAGGCGGTCGGCCACCGCCTGGCGGGCCGCCGGGGTCGCGTCGGCGATCCGCTGCTCCATCTGGTCGATCCGGGACCCGATCCGGGCCCGGATGTCGGGGACCTGCCCGACCCGCTCGGCGAGCCGGGCGCAGCGGGCGGCCCGGCCCTCCCCGGCCGGGCGCTCCGCTGCGACCGCGGCCGACGCCCCGCCGACGACGAGGGATCCGGTGAGGACGGTGATGGTGACGACACGTCGCATCTGCATGGGAAGATAATCGCACCCGAATGTGAAGGGATCGCGAAGGGCCGGTGATACGGTCGCCAGCGCCCGTCGGTCAACGGGCGCCTCGCGCCCGCGGCGCCACGACGGAGGGACCGACATGGAGATCGCCGGGTCGAAGATCCTGCTCACCGGAGCGTCGTCGGGGATCGGCGCCGCGCTCGCCCCGATGCTCGCGGCACGCGGGGCGACGGTCGGGATCGTCGCCCGGCGTCGCGACCGGCTCGAGGCGGTGCTCGAGGAGTGCCGCCGCCACACCCCGGACTCGCGCCTCTGGGCCGCCGACCTCGGGGACCTCGACCGGGCCGTCGCCGTGGCCGAGGAGGCCTGGGACGCGTTCGGGGGCCTCGACTGCATGATCCACAACGCCGCGATCCCGAAGCGGGTCCCCGTCGCGCGCCTGACCGGCGACCTCGTCGACGAGACCATGCGGGTGAACTTCATGTCGCCGGTCCGGATGACCCTCGCCGTGCTCCCCCGGTGGCTCGAGCGCGACCGGGGCTGCGTCGTGTTCGTGTCGAGCATGGGCGGACGCATCGGGATCGCCCACGAGGCGGCCTACTGCGCGTCGAAGTTCGCGATGGCCGGGTGGTGCGAGTCGATGGCCATCGATCTCCACGGCACCGGCGTCGAGGTGAAGCTGGCGTTGCCGGGCCCGATCGAGACCGAGATCTGGGACCAGCCCGGCAACGACCCCGCCGGCTACGCCGGTCCGCTGGTCCCCGCCGCCGAATGCGCCGCCGCGATCGCCGAGGCGATCGTGACCGACGGCTTCGAGTACTACGTGCCTCCGCACTTCCCGGGTGGCCTGGGCCTCATGCACGACATGGTCGTGGGCAAGACCCAGTTCCCCGACGCGTTCATCGACCGCATGGGGGCGATGGCGGCGGGCACGGATTGAGGCGGCCGGTCGGCGCCGCCCACGCCGTCATGATCGCGCTGATCGTCGGCGCGGTCGGGCTCCTCGTCGTTGCGCTCGCCCCGGGACCCGCGCCCGAGGGCGACGGGGCCCTGCGCCCACCGCCCCGCCCGACTCCGGTCCCCCCGGCCCTGCGCCCACCGCCCACCGCGCTGCAGTCGGTGTCACCGCCGGTGATCGGCGCCCGGGTCGCCTGCGCACCCACCGGGTGCACCGTGTCGTGGGAGACGGCTGCGCCACCGGTGCGGATCCTCACCGGACCCACCGCCGACCGCATCGACCGGACCGCGCCGGTCGCCGAGGTCGGCACCGGGAGCGAGGTGACGGTCCCCGGCACCGGCGCCGGGGACCGGCGCTACTTCGAGGTCGTGGCCGCCGGTGAGGACCGTGGCCCCGTGGTCGGCGACCGCTACCTCGGCCTCGAGGGCGCCCCCGGCACCCGTGACCTCGGCGGGTACAGCACCGTCGACGGTCGGCGCATCCGGTGGGGCACGCTGTTCCGCACCGGCGGGCTCACCGCCGTCACCGCCGCCGACCGGCGTCGCCTCGCGTCGCTCGGCCTCCCGGACGACTGCCCCGCACCGGGTCGCACGGACCGTGCCGCGCCCCGCGCGCCGGGCGCGGTCACGACCCGCGCCGCACGCACCCGGGACGCGCGGTGGCTCCGCCGGCTCGCGCGTGGGTCCGGCCCGGAGTGGGTGCACTGCGACGCCGCGGGTGACCGCCGGGGCTGGCCCACGACGCTGCTCCTCGCGACGGTCGGCGTCGCGCGCGAGACCGTCGTCGCCGACCACCTCCTGACCAACCGCCCCCCGCCCGGCGGCGCGGCGCCCGCCCGCCCGGTCACCCGGGCCCCGGTCGACACGGCGTTCGAGGCGATCATCGGCCGCTACGGCACCGTCGCGCGCTACCTCGACCGTGGACTCGGCCTCGACGCCGAGACGGTCACGGCCCTGCGTGACCGCTTCCTCGCGCCGCGCTGAGCCCACCACCCGACGCAGCCGGGCCGGGGGCGGTCCGGTAGCGTCGTCGGCGATGGCCGACCGCCTGTACTTCCGCCAGCTGCTCTCGGGCCGGGACTTCGCACGCGACGACGCCGTCGCCCGCCAGATGGTGAACTTCACCTACCTGATCGGCGACCGGGAGAAGGGCGAAGCCATGGTCGTCGACCCGGCGTACGGGGTCGACGAGCTCGTCGAGATCCTCGCCACCGACGGCCTGCGCCTCGTGGGAGTGCTCGGCACGCACTGGCACCCCGATCACCTCGGCGGCGACCTCATGGGCCACCCGATCGCCGGGATCCGCGAGCTGGTCGGGCGCACCGACGTCGACGCCCGGGTGCACATCCAGGCTCCCGAAGCCGAGTGGGTGAAGCGGGCCACCGGCGTGTCGGACTCCGACCTCGTGGGCCACGCCGGGGGCGACGTCGTGATGGTCGGCGACATCCCGATCACGCTCATGCACACGCCGGGCCACACCCCGGGCAGCCAGTGCTTCTTCGTCGACGGGCGTCTCGTGTCGGGCGACACGCTCTTCCTCGACGGGTGCGGGCGCACCGACCTCGCCGGGGCGGATCCCGACGCGATGTACGAGAGCCTGACCCAGCGTCTCGCCACCGTCCCCGACGACACGATCCTGTATCCGGGGCACTTCTACTCCCACGAGGCGCACGCGTCGATGGGCGAGACCCGCCGCCAGAACTACGTGTTCCGCGTCACGAGCCTCGAGCAGTGGCGCGCGTTCATGGGTTGAGGGTGCGGCTCGACCTGGTCGAGGAGTCGGTGGTCTCCCCCACCGGCGCACCGCTGGTGGCCGCGCAGTGGCGCGAGCTGATGCGGCGCTACGGCGTCCCCGAGGGCGTCGAGTTCTCCGACGACCTCGACCCCGCGCACCTCGTACCCCCTGCGGGCGTCTTCCTGGTGGGGGTCGTCGACGGCACCGCGGTCGCCTGCGGTGGGGTCCGTCGCCACGACGACACCACGGGTGAGGTGAAACGCATGTACGTGGTCCCCGAGCACCGGGGCAACGGCCACTCGCGTACCGTGCTGCGGGCGCTCGAGGTCCGCGCCCGGGCGATGGGCTACCGCCGCCTCGTCCTCGAAACCGGGACGATGCAACCCGAGGCCGTCGCGCTGTACGAAGCCGAGGGCTACCTGCCCATCGCGCCGTTCGGCGCACACCGCGACTCGCCGTCGCTGCGGTGCTTCGAGAAGCTGCTCTGAGCCGCCCCGGGAGCCAGCCCCTCGGTGTCGCGTCCCCGGACGCAACCCCTAGGACGGGTCGAAGCGGACGTGCAACGCGCTCGGGCCGCGGAACGCGAGTCCCTCGATGACCGGCGGCGGCGCGTCGGGGTCGAGGCGCAGACCGGGCAGCCGGTCGAGGATCACGCCGAGCCCGACCCGCAGCTCCATCCGGGCGAGGTGCATCCCGAGGCACTGGTGCTGACCGGTGCCGAAGGTCATGTGGTTCTGCGCCGGCCGGGCGGGATCGAAGGTCTCGGGGTCCGGGTAGCGGGCCTCGTCGTGGTTGGCCGAGCCGGTGAGCACGTTGAGCACCGCGCCGGCGGGGATCGGGCATCCCGCGATCTCGGTGTCGCGGGTGGCGACCCGGCTGACCTGGGTCACCGAGGTCTCCCAGCGCAGCGTCTCCTCCACCACTGCGGGCAGCAGGTCACGATCGGCCTGCACCCGCTCCATGAGCCCGGGGACGGTCAGCAACGCCGTGAGCGCGTTGCCCATCGCCCGGAACGTGGTCTCGGCCCCGGCCGGGAGCAGGAGGCGCAGGAAGCCGTAGAGCTTCTCGTCGGTGAGGCGCTCGCCGTCGACCTCGGCGTGGACGAGGTCGGAGAGGAAGTCGCCGGTGGGCTCGGCCCGACGGGCCGCGACCAGCGGCGCAAGGTAGTCGCGCATGGCCTGGGACGCGGCCATCCCGGCGGGCGGGTCGAGCGGGCCGGTGTTGATCTGCTCCGCCCAACGCTGGAACTGGACCGCGTCGTCGATGGGCACGCCGACGATCCCGCAGATCACCTGCACGGGGTACTGCGAGGTGACCGAGGCGACGAGGTCGGCCTTGCCGAGCGGCGCGATCGCGTCGATGAGCCGGTCGATGGTGGGCCGGACCAGCGTGTCGTCCCACTGCTCGAGCTGCGACGCCCGGAAGGCGTGGGCCACCAGGTTGCGGTAGGCGCGGTGCTCCTTGCCGTCCATCGCCAGCATGAGCTCGCCCATGAACTGCCCGATGTGCTCGGCGTTGATCGAGGACGAGAAGGTCTCGCCGTCGCGCAGGATGCCCTCGATGTCCTCCCACCGGGTCACGAGGAACGACGGACGGCCGAACACGCCCATGGTCTGGCCGTCGACCTCGGCGACGGGGCACGCGGACTGCCGCAGGCCCGCCCAGACGGGATAGGGCTGCCCGGTGAAGAAGTCGATCTGGTAGTCGATCCTCGGCGCCGGCGCGCCGTCGGCGGCTGTGGCCACGGTCCCCCCCTCGTTCACCCGGCGCGTGGGTGCGCCGTCGGGTGGCAGGCTAGCCACGGCGTCGGGCGATAGCCTGCGCCGTCGTGGCCGTCGACCGCCCGCCCGGGGCGCCGCCCCCGACGACCGCAGCGACGCGGCCCCGCCGGCTGGTGCTCGACGCCGTCGTGGTCGCAGGCGCGGCCGTCGGTCTCGCCGTGGTCTGCCTCCAGCTGTGGGCCGGCGACCTGTCGGTCCCGCTCGTGTACCTCGAGCCCGACCGGTCGCCGTTCTCCTACGCCCCGGACGCGCCCTTCTACCCGATGATCGTGAAGGGGGCGATCGACCACGGGTGGTTCCTGAACAACCCGAGCCTGGGCCATCCGTTCGGACAGGCCCTCCACGAGTTCCCCCAGGGCCTCGACCACCTCAACCTGGTCGTGCTGCAGGTGGTCGGCTGGATCACCGGCAACGCCTTCACCACGGTGAACCTCTTCTACCTCCTGACCTTCGCCGGGGTCGCGGTCTCGGCCTACCTGGTCGCCCGGCGCCTCGGCTGCTCCCGGATCGCGGGCATGGTCGTGGCGGTCGTCTACGCGTTCCTCCCGTACCACTTCGCCCGGGGCACCGCCCATCTCCTGCTGTCCGCGTACTGGATGGTGCCGGTCGCCGCGCTCCTGCTCGCGCAGGTCGTGTCACCCCGACCCCCGTTCACCGCCGACGCCGACACCCCCCGGGGCTGGCGGATCGCCTGGCGGACAAGATCGTCGCTGCTGTGGCTGCTCGCCGGCATCGGCCTTGCGTCGACCGGCTCGTACTACGCCGCGCTGACCCTGACCCTCGTCGTGATCGTGGTGCTGGTCGACGTCGCGGCCCGCCGCAACCTCCGGGTGCTGGCGTCGGGGGCGTTGGTGGTCGCCGTGATCCTCGGCGCGGCGGCGGTGAACCTCGTCCCGACCTTCGTCTACTGGGCCGACAACGGCCGCAACGAGGACCTCGTGCAGCGGGGCCCGAGCGAGACCGAGGTCAACGGACTCAAGATCTCGCAGCTGGTGCTGCCGGTGGAGGGACACCGCATCGGTGCCCTCGCCGAGATCGAGGCCGACAGCACCCGGTTCTCCATCATCCCGGCCGAGCGGGGCCAGCAGCTCGGGGCGCTGGGCGCCGTCGGGTTCGTCGCGATCCTCGTGGTGCTGCTGGCCGGCACCCGTCGTCGTACCGTCGCAATCGAGGTCCCCCCCTCGGCCGGACCGGGGTGGGACCCGCCGCTCACCCCCGGAGGGGTCGTGCGGGTGTTCGGGATCGCGACGGTCGGCGGGATCGTGATCGCGGCGATCAGCGGGATCTCGCTGATCATCTCGGGGCTCGGGATCAAGGAGATCCGGTCGTGGAACCGGATCTCGGTCTTCATCGGCTTCTTCGCCCTCGTCACGGTCGGCTTCGGCATCGACTGGCTGCGGCGTCGGCTCCCCGACCGGTGGTGGCGCACCCCGGCCACGGTCGTCGCGTGCGGGCTGCTCATCGGGCTGGCGGTGCTCGACCAGTTCTCGCCGCGGATGGTGCCCCGCTACGACGAGACCGAGACGGTCTTCACGTCCGACCGCACCTTCTTCGGACGGGTCGAGCGCACCCTGCCCCCCGGCTCGGCCGTCCTGAACGTGCCGTACATGTTCTTCCCCGAGTCGGGCACGATCTTCGGCATCGGCCCATACGACTCGGCCCGGGGCTACCTCCAGACCGACGGCCTGCGCTGGAGCTGGGGCGGGGTCGTGGGCACCGAGGCCGACTGGGCCGCCGGGGCCACCCAGGGCGACACCACCGAGATGCTCGAGCGGGCGGTGGCCCTGGGCTTCCGCGGCCTCGTGCTCGACCGGCGCGGGTACGAGGACCGAGTCCGCGAGGACGAGATCCGGCGCACCACCGGCGACCCCGGGTTCACGAGCCCCGACGGCACCCTTGCGTTCTTCGACCTGCGCGACTACGGGCGCACCGTGCGTGCGCGCCTCGGCCCCGACGGGATGCGCGCGCTGCGGGCCACCGCCCTGGCCGACCGCGGGAACCCCCGGGTCTTCGGCTGATCAGCAACCCCCTCCCGCTCGCTACGCTTCCAGGCGTGACTGCCTTCGATCGACCCCTCGACCCGTTCGCCGAAGACGAGGACCAGCAGGCGCTGCGGGCCCTCGCCCGCGACGTCGCCGACCGCTCCCTCGCCCCGATGGCCCGCCACTGGGACGAGACCGAGGAGTTCCCCCAGGCCTCGTGGGACGCCATCCGCGCCGCCGACCTGTTCGGGATCACGATCGGCGAGAAGTACGGCGGGATGGGCATGGGCGACATCGAGGCCGCCATCGTGCTCGAGGAGCTCGGGCGGGCCTGCGTGTCGTCGGCGATCCTGGCCCAGCTGATCTTCAACGGGCCGCCCCGGGCGATCGAGCACCTCGGCAGCGACGCCATGAAGGAGAAGTGGCTGCCGATGGCGGCCAGCGGCGAGGCGCTGTTCTGCATCGGGATCAGCGAGAGCGAGGCCGGCTCGGCGGTCAACTACATGCGGGCCCGCCTCACCCCCGACGGCGACGGCTTCCGGCTCAACGCCTACAAGAACTACGTCACCGGCGGGCACAAGGCGGGCGCGTGCCTGGTGTGGTGCCGCTTCCCCGGCAGCGAGGGCGCCAAGGGCATCGGCGCCGTGATGGTGGACCTCCAGGACCCGGGGGTGACCGTGGCCGGGACCCACGTGAAGATGGGGCTGCGGGGCACGAGCGAAGCCGAGCTCGCCTTCGACGACGTGTACATCGGCCCCGAGGACGTCCTCCTCGCCGGCGACCCCGGCAACGGCGATTCGTTCAAGACGCTGATCGGCCACATCAACCACGAGCGCTGCGGCAACGCGGCCATGTGCATCGGGGCGGCCCAGGGCGCGCTCGAGTACGCCGTGCAGTACATGAACGAGCGGATCGTGGGCGGTCGGCCCCTCGCCGACCTCCAGGGCCTGCAGTGGAAGATCGCCGACATGACCACGCAGCTCGAGGGCGCGCGCATGCTGCTCAAGCGGGCCGTGCACCTCGCCGGACCGCACGGCACCCCGCCGGCGCTCGAGACGGCCATGGCGAAGTCGGCGGCCAACCTCGCCGCGAAGTTCGTGTGCGACGAGGCCATCCAGCTGCTCGGCGGCTACGGCTTCAGCCGCGAATACCCGGTGGAGCGGGTGTACCGCGACATCCGGGGCCTGTGCATCGGGGCGGGGACGGTCGAGATCCAGCGCAACTTCATCGGGTCGCAGGTCCTGCGCGGGGCCGTCCCGTCGGGGCACGCCTGGCGCGGCCGTCCGGCCTGACCCCACCCGCGCACCACCCGTGCCCCTCCGCCCCACCTACCGTCACCCGCGCGCCCAGGAGTACCGCGCGCCCGGCGGGGCGTGGGACCTGCCGTCGCTCGACGCCGTGCTCACCGAGGCGGGGCGGCGGGCCCGCCACGCGCTCGTGGTCGACGACTCCGTCGACGTACGCCTCGACGGCCCGGGCCTCGAGGCTGCGGTCGCCCGCGTGGCCGGCGGACTGCGGGCCGCCGGGGTGCGCCGGGGCGACGTGGTCGCCTGGGAGGCCCCCAACTGGTGGGAGGTCTACGTCCTGTACCGGGCCGCGTGGCGCCTCGGCGCAGTGTCGGCCCCGGTCCACCACCTCGCCGGCGACGCCGACGTCGAGCGGATGCTCGCCGCCATCTCCCCCAAGGTCTGGCTCGACCGGACCGAGGTCCGGGGACCCCGCTTCGACACGCTGCTCGGAGGTGACCCGGTCGCCCCCGGCGCAGCCCGGCCCGCCGACCTCGCCGCCGTGGTGTTCACGTCGGGGTCGACCGGCGGCCCCAAGGCGGCCCTGCACACCCAGCGCAGCCTCGCCTACAAGGCCCGGATGATGGTGCACACCCACGGGCTGCGCCCCCGCGACGCCATCTTGATGCCCGCCCCGCTCGCCCACGTGAGTGGCCTGCTCAACGGCGTGCTCGTCCCCGGGGCCGGGGCGTTCGCCACCCATATGGTCGAGCGCTGGGACGCCGGTCGCGCCCTCGACACCATCGCGCGCGAGCACATCACCTTCATGATCGGCCCGACCACCTTCTTCGTCGGGCTCATGCACGACCCCGCGTTCTCTCCTGCGAAGGTCGAGTCCCTGCGCCTGGTGTCGAGTGGGGGCGGGGGCGTCAGCGCGGCGTTCGTCGAGGAGGCCAGCGCCGCCCTCGGGTGCCGGGTGAAGCGGACCTACGGCTCCACCGAGGCGCCGACCATCGCCACCAGCGGCCCCCGCGACTCCCGCCGCCGCGCCGCCGAGACCGACGGGCGCGCGATCGGGGCGGTGGACCTGCGCGTCGTCGATCCCGCGACCGGCCGCCCGCTCCCCGCCGGCGCGCGGGGCGAGCTGTGGGTGCAGGGCCCCGAGCTGTTCAGCGGGTACGTCGACGCCGAGCAGACCCGGGCCGCGGTCACCCGGGGCTGGTTCCGCACCGGCGACCTCGCGACCCTGTCCGACGACGGCTGGTGCACCATCGTCGGTCGGATCAAGGACGTCATCATCCGGGCCGGCGAGAACATCTCGGCCGCCGAGGTCGAGTCCGTGCTCGAGGCCCACCCCGACGTCCGCCAGGCCGTGGCGGTGGGCTACCCCGACGACCGGCTCGGGGAGCGCGTGTGCGCGTTCGTGCTCGCACCGCCGTCGTTCGACGTCGAGGCGGGCCGGGCCTGGTTCGAGGCCCGGGGCGTGGCCCGGTTCAAGACCCCCGAGCGGGTCGTGGTGGTCGACGCCTTCCCGCTGCTCGCGGCGGGCAAGCCCGACCGGGCGGCCCTGCGCGACCTCGCCGCAGCCGGCTGAGCCCCGGGCGCCCCGTCGGGCGCCACGCGAACGGCCGGCCGACCCGAGGGAGTCGACCGGCCGTCGACCGGGGATTCCGGGCCCCGGTGGTGTGGGCATGACGATGCCACCGCCGGATCAGGAGCCGACGGGACCCGCGTGAGGAGACGGTGAAGGCCCGCTGAGCGGACGCTCAGGTGGGAGGCGCCGGACCCGGTTCAGATGACGCCGGTGCCCGCGGCCACACGGGGCCGCAGGAGCGCGGCGAGGCGGGCCCGGTGGAACGCCGCGTCGCCGAAGGTCAGCTGGTCGAGCTGGGCCCGCTTGAGGAACAGGTGCAGGTCGTGCTCCCAGGTGAAGCCGATGCCCCCGTGGATCTGGAGCCCGTCGGCCATCACCCGCTTCGACGCGTCGGCCGACCACACCTTGGCCGTGGAGGCGGCCACCGAGGCGTCGGGGTCGTCGGCGCCGATGCACCACGCCGCCCAGAAGACGGTCGAGCGCATGCCCTCGACGTCGACGAGCATGTCGGCGCACTTGTGCTTGATCGCCTGGAACGAGCCGATGGCCCGCCCGAACTGGACCCGGTCCTTGGCGTACTCCACGGTGAGCTCGAGGACCCGCTCGGCCCCACCCAGCATCTCGGCCGACGCGAAGAGCGCGCCGCGGTCGAGCAGGGCCTCCACCGCGTCGGCGCCGCCGAGGCGATCGGCCGGGGTGCCGGTGAAGTCGAGCCAGCCCAGCTCCCGGGTGCGGTCGACGGCGGGCTCGGCCGCCGGGCGCCCGGTCGCCTCCAGGTCGACCCGGAACAGCGCCGGGCCGTCGGGCGTGGACGCCACCACCAGGGCCAGGGCCGCCGACGGGGCGTAGAGCGTGGGGTCGGCCCGGCCGTCGAGGCGCCAGGCGCCACCCTCCTCCCGGGCCCGGACGGCGTCGGCCCGGGCACTCCAGGCCACGGTCCCGATTGCGTCGCCGGCGACGAGCCGGGCCGCGTCGTCGGTGCGACCGGCCCGGACCAGGCCGTCGATGGCCAGCACCGTCGACGCGAAGGGCACCGGGGTGGCGTGGCGGCCGATCTCCGCGAGCAGCACCGCGAGCTCGACCGTGCCGAACCCGAGGCCACCGTCGGCCTCGGCCACCGCGACGCCGAGCCAGCCCTGCTCCACCATCGCCGACCAGATGCCGTCGTGGCGGCCGCCGCCCGCCTCGAGCACCTCACGCACCGCCTCGGGGGGCGACACGCCGTCGAGGAGCTCCCGGGCTCCGTCACGCAGGGCCAACTGGTCTTCGGAGAGATCGAAATCCATACGGGTCGGAGGCTAGCCCCGGGCCCGCACCACCGGGGAACGGTGGTTGCGGCCCGATAGGCTGCGGTGCACACCCCCAACGACCGGCCCGACGCGAAGGAGCGGCACCCGTGAGCGGAGCGAGCGACCCCCCCGCCGTCCTCCGATTCGACGGGAAGGAGGTGGAGCTCCCCGTGGTGCGCGGCACCGAGGACGAGCTCGGGATCGACATCGCCAAGCTCCGGGGCCAGACCGGGTTGATCACCCTCGACTACGGATTCGTCAACACCGGATCGTGTGAGTCGGCCATCACCTTCATCGACGGCGACGAGGGGATCCTCCGCTACCGGGGGATCCCGATCGAGCAGCTGGTGGAGGGGCACTCCCCCTCGTTCATCGAGACGTCGTACCTGCTCATCTACGGCGAGCTGCCCACCGAGGAGCAGCTCGACGACTTCCGGTTCGGGATCCGCAAGCACACGCTGCTGCACGAGGACGTCAAGCGGTTCTTCGACGCCTTCCCGAAGGACGCGCACCCGATGGGCGTGCTCTCCTCGGTGGTGAGCGCGCTGTCGACCTTCTACCCCGACGCCATGGACCTGCGCGACCCCGAGCAGGTGCAGCTGTCGATCCTGCGGCTCATGGCCAAGGCACCGACCATCGCGGCCTACGCGTACAAGCGGTCGATCGGCCAGCCGTTCCTGTACCCCGACAACTCGCTCGACCTCATCGAGAACTTCCTCACGATGATGTTCGCGGTGCCGTCGGAGTCGTACACCGTCAGCCCGACCGTCGTGCACGCCATGAAGGTCCTGTTGATCCTCCACGCCGACCACGAGCAGAACTGCTCGACCTCCACCGTGCGGCTGGCCGGATCGTCGGAGGCCAACCTCTACGCGTCGGTCGCGGCCGGGATCAACGCCCTGTGGGGACCGCTGCACGGCGGCGCCAACCAGGCCGTCATCGAGATGCTCGAGCAGATCCGCGCCGACGGCGGCGACGTCGACAAGTTCGTGCGCATGGCCAAGGATCCCGACAACCCGTTCCGGCTCTCGGGGTTCGGCCACCGCGTCTACAAGAACTACGACCCGCGGGCCCGGATCATCAAGGGTCTCGCCGACCAGGTCCTCGCCGAGCTCGACTCCGCCGACGAGCTCATGGACCTCGCCCTGCGCCTCGAGGAGGTCGCCCTCAACGACGAGTTCTTCGTCGAGCGGCGCCTCTACCCGAACGTCGACTTCTACTCCGGCCTGATCTACCGGGCCATGGGCTTCCCCACGAACATGTTCACCGTGCTGTTCGCGATGGGTCGTCTCCCGGGCTGGATCGCCCACTGGAAGGAGATGACCGAGGACCCACGGACCAAGATCGGCCGGCCCCGCCAGATCTACACCGGCCCCACGCAGCGCGACTACGTCCCGGTCGCGCAGCGGGACTGACCGCCCGGTCGGCATTCGCGCCGCTCCGCGCGCCAGACTCCACACCATGGACCTGACCCCCACCCCCGAGGAAGCCGCGTTCCGCGCCGAGGTGCGCGAGTGGCTCCGGGACAACCTGCCGTGGGGGTACGGCAAGGGCCTGCCCCCCCGCTTCGACGACCTCGCCGAGGAGGTCGCGTTCGGACGCGAATGGCAGGCCAAGCTGGCCGAGGGGCGCTGGGTCGGCGTCGGCTGGCCCGAGGCGTACGGCGGGCGCGGCGCCGGTGCGGTCGAGCACTTCATCGTGATCGAGGAGCTGGCCCGGGCCCGCGCCCCCGAGCTCGTGGGCCGGATCGGCATCAACCTCGTCGGCCCCACCCTGCTGGGACACGGCACCGACGCGCAGAAGCAGCGCTGGCTCACCGAGATCCTCCCCGCCCGCCAGATCTGGTGCCAGCTGTTCAGCGAGCCCGGCGCGGGCAGCGACCTCGCCGCGGTCGCAACCAAGGCGCAGCGCACCGAGGGCGGCTGGATCCTCGACGGCCAGAAGGTCTGGACCAGCTACGCGCAGTTCGCCGACTGGGGCCTGTGCCTGGCCCGCACCAACCCCGACGTCGCCAAGCAGCAGGGGATCTCGGCCTTCGCGATCGACATGCGGGCCCCGGGCGTGGAGGTCCGGCCCCTGCGCCAGATCACCGACGAGGCCGAGTTCAACGAGGTGTTCTTCAGCGAGGTCTTCGTCCCCGACGAGCAGCTCATCGGCCCCGAGCACGAGGGCTGGCGGGTCGCCAACTCGACCCTGACCCACGAGCGGGGCGTGAACCCCCGCCAGCTGGTGATCCACATCCAGCTGCTCGAGGAGCTGCTCCGGCTCGCCGAGGAGGCGGGCGCCTTCGACGACCCCCGCCTCGCCCCCCGGCTCGGGCAGGCGGCGGCCGAGGTCCGGCTGTTCCAGCTCCACAACTGGCGGACGCTCTCGCGTGTGGCCAAGGGCCAGCCGCCCGGCCCCGAGGGCAGCGCGCTCAAGCTCTACTGGAGCGAGATGAGCAAGCGCCTCCACGAGACCGTGATGGCGGTGCTCGCCGAGACCGCGCCGCTGTGGTTCGGGGCGACCGAGAACCCCGGCGGCGGCACCTGGCAGCGCTCGTGGCTCTACTACCAGGCATCGTCGATCTGGGCCGGCACCAACGAGATCCAGCGCAACATCCTCTCGGAGCGCGTGCTCGGCCTCCCCCGCGACCCGAAGTAGCCCGCGCCGCCCACCGGCGTCCTGACGCGGTCGTCAGCACCACGGGAATTCCTGGCATGATGCCGGAATGCCTGCGCCCTTCGAGACGATCCGCTACGAGGTCGACGGTCCCGTCGCCTTCGTGACCCTCGACCGGCCCGACGCGGCCAACGCCCAGAGCTCGCAGATGATCGACGAGATCGACGCCGCGCTCGACCTCGCCGACGCCGATGACACCGTGCGGGTGGTGGTGCTCGGCGCCGAGGGGAAGCACTTCTCGGCCGGCCACGACCTCAAGGACATCCTGAGCGGGGCCGACGAGTGGGCCCGGCGGCGCGAGACCCCCGAGGGCAAGCTGCGCCACGAGCAGGTCATGTACTGGGACAAGTGCCTGCGGCTGCGCAACTTCCGCAAGCCCACCATCGCCTCGGTGCACGGTGCGGTCGCCGCCGCCGGCCTCATGCTGGCCTGCATGTGCGACCTGATCGTCGCGGCCGACGACACCCGGTTCTCCAACCCGGTCGCCCGCATGACCGGGGTGGGGGTCGAGATCCTGGTCGAGCCGTGGGAGCTCGGGCCCCGTAAGGCCAAGGAGTTCCTCTGGTGCGCCGAGACGCTCTCCGCCGCCGACGCCGAGCGCTTCGGGCTCGTCAACAAGGTGGTGCCCCGGGCCGACCTCGACGCCGCCGTGCGCGAGATGGCCGAGAAGGTGGCTCTCGTCCCGCCGGTCACGGCCGAGGCGATCAAGGACACCGTCAACCACACCCTCGACGCCATGGGCCAGCACGACTCCTGGCGCTACCACTTCATGGTCCACCAGTTCGTGTCGAACACCGCCGAGGCCACCGGCGCGCTCGCCGCCCGCAAGGAAGGCGGGATGGACGCGGTGAAGCGCGAGCAGGCGGGCGAGCGGTGAGCGGCCCGCTCGAGGGGGTCCGGGTCCTCGACCTCGGCACCCGCATCGCTGCGCCGTTCTGCGCCGGCCTGCTCGGCGAGCAGGGCGCCGAGGTCATCAAGATCGAGCAGCCGCGCACCGGCGACTTCATGCGCGACATCGGGCCGTTCGTCACGCCCACCTCGACCGACGACGCCACCGCCGGCGTCACCGCCGGAGGACCCGGCTACTCGCTGTTCTGGGCGGTCGAGGGACGCGGGCGCAGGAGCGTCACCCTCGACCTGCGCACGGCCGAGGGCCAGGACGTCTTCCGCCGCCTCGCCGCCACCGCCGACGTGGTGGTCGAGAACTTCCGGCCCGGCACCCTCGAGGGCTGGCACATCGGACCGGGCGACCTCGACCCCCGCCTCGTGGTGGTGCGGATCTCGATGTTCGGCCAGGACGGGCCCTACGCCGAGCGCGGCGGCCTCGACCGGGTCGGCATCGGGTACGGGGGTCTGCTCCACCTCACGGGTTACCCCGACCGGCCGCCGGTGCGGGTCGGCGTCACCATCTCCGACTACCTGACCGGGGTGTTCGCAGCCCAGACCGCCGTGAGCGCGCTCTACGCACGCGACGCCCGGCGCACCGGGGAGGGGGCGATCATCGACGCCGCGCTGTACGGCTCGGTGCTGCGCATCCTCGAGTGGACCCTGCCCGCCTACGAGCGGCTCGGGGTGGTGCGCACCCGCGAGGGGAACCGACTCGCCAACTCGGCCCCGCTCGACAACTACCCGGCGGCCGACGGCAAGTACGTCTGCATCGTGGCGGGCAGCGACGCCAACTTCACCCGCCTGTGCGCAGCGATGGAGCGGCCCGATCTGCTCGAGGACCCGCGCTTCACCCGCCTCGCCGACCGCGCCGCCCACAACGACGCGATCAACGGGATCGTGGCCGAATGGACGTCGACGCTGCCCGCCCACGAGGTCGAGGCCCGCTGCATCGCGCACGACGTCCCCGTGGCCACCGCCTACACCGCGGCCGACATCTTCGCCGACCCCCACATGCAGGCCCGGGGCGACCTCGTGACCGTCGACGACCCGGTGGTGGGACCGCTGCGCCAGCAGGCGCCCTACCCCCGGCGCGTCGGCGAGCCGGTGGTGGCTCCGAGCGGAGCCCCGCGGCTCGGCGAGCACACCGACGAGGTGTTGGGCGAACTGCTCGGGCTGACGCCCCAGGAGATCGCCCGACTGCACGAGGAGCGGATCGTCTGACGTGAGCACGGCCAACCGACTCCTGACCGACGGGCTCTTCCGCGAGCGCCCCGACGGATCGATCGTCCTCATCGGCGGCGTCTCAGCCTCGAGCGGCCGCACCCACTTCCCCCGCCTCGCCGCCTGCCCGTACACCGGGGCCGCCGACGTCGAGGAGGTGGAGCTGCCCACCACCGGCAACCTCTGGGGGTGGACCGCGGTGACCACCCGCCCGCCCGGCTACGACGGCGAGCTCCCGTTCGGCTTCGGGGTGGTGGAGCTCGACGACGGCCTCCGGGTCGTCACCCGCCTCACCGTCGCCGACCCCGCCGCGCTCGAGTTCGGCCAACCCATGCGCCTGGTCGCCGACCGGCTCCAGACCGACGACGACGGCACGGTGGTCCTGACCTACGCGTTCGCGCCCGCCGGGGCGGATGCGTGATGGACGTCTCGATCACCGGCGTCGGGCTGCACCCCTTCGGGCGCTTCGACGGCGTCACCGTGACCGACATGGGTGTGACCGCGGTGCAGGCGGCCCTCGCCGAGGCGGGCAACCCACAGTTCCAGGCTGCGTTCTGCGCCTCCGTGTACAGCGGGGTGGCCTCCGGACACAAGGTGCTCGGCTCCCTCGGCCTCACCGGAGTGCCGATCGTCAACGTGGAGGCGGGCTGTGCGAGCGGCGGGGCTGCGCTGATGCTCGCCGCCCACGCGATCGCCAACGGGCAGTACGACACCGTGCTCGTGTTCGGCATGGAGAAGATGCCCAAGGGCATCATCCGCTCGTCGTTCTTCGAGCCGTGGCGCGAGCAGGGTGGCCTCGCGGTCACCCCGGCGTACTTCGCGCTGCGGGCCCAGCGCCTGGTGCGCGAGTCGGGGGTGACCAAGGAGCACCTGGCCCGCGTGGTCGTGAAGAACCGGGCCAACGGCGCCCGGAACCCCAACGCGATGTACCAGACGCCCACCACCGCCGACGCAGTGCTCGGGTCACGCCTCGTGTGCGAGCCCCTGCACCTCCACATGCTGTGCTCCCCCAACGAGGGGGCTGCGGCCGTGGTGCTGCAGAAGGCCCGCCCCGGCGACGGCGCCGTGCGCATCGCGGCTGCGGCGCTGCGGTCGCACCTGCCCGGCTCCGTGCTCGGCGAGGCGACCCCCATGAGCGGCATCGACGACACCGGGATCGACCCGCCCTCGACCCTGGCCGCCGACGCCGCCTACGCCGAGGCCGGCCTCGGTCCCGCCGACCTCCACGTGGTCGAGGGCCAGGACACCGACGCCGCGCGTGAGCTGCTCGGATATGAGGAGCTCCGGCTCTGCGAGCGGGGTGGCGCGGCCGGGCTGGTGGAGCGGGGCGACACCGAGCCGGGTGGTCGCCTGCCGGTCAACCCGAGCGGTGGCCTGCTCGCCAAGGGTGAGCCGCTGGGCGCCTCGGCGCTCGGGCAGGTGGTGGAGATCACCCAGCAGCTGCGCGGCACCGCCGGCCCCCGCCAGGTCGACGGCGCTCGGGTCGGCCTCGCCCACACGGTGGGCCGGGGCGCCAACGCCGCCGTCATCATCTGCACCCGCTGACGTCGGCTCAGCGGTCGCGCCGCGCGCCCGGTGCTCAGCGGTCGCGCAGGAACCAGCCTCGGGGGTCCCAGCGACGCAGCGCGGCGACGTCGTCGGGATCGACCGGCGCGAGCTCGCGCACGCTCGGCGCGACCTCGAGGTCCCACCCGCACGCGGCACGCGCCGCCGCGACGCGCTCGGCGAGCGACTCCGGCCCGGGGGGCACGGCCGTGAGCACGAGCTCGTCGCGCCCCTCGGGCTTCTCGAGCGTGCCCAGATCGGTGACGAGCGCCCGGGTGTTGCGGCCCGGTGAGGTGACGTAGCCGCAGCGCTCGGGGGTGCGTTGCGGATTGAGGATGGCCACCACGATGCACTCGGCCGCGACGCTGGCGACGTCGTTCCCGCCACCCGAGCCGACGAGGAACGGCCCGTCGGGGATCAGGGTCGAGTTGATGTTCCCGGCCCGGTCGACCTGCGCGCCGCCCAGGCACGCGATGGTGCGGGTGCCCGCGCCGCCCACCAGGGCGCCGAGCACGGTGCTCGCATCGTTGAGCATGACCGACCGCCCGAAGTTGCGGTGGTTGAGCACGAAGGGGTCGGCGGGGACCGGGTCGTAGCCCCAGAGGCCGATCTCGGCCGTGAGCTGCACCTCGCTCCCCCGCTCACGGGCGATCGCCACCGCGAGCCACGCGGCCAGGTTGGCGACGCCGGCGCCGGCGAGCACGGCGTGGGCGTCCAGCGCGAGGACCCGCTCGGCGAGGTGGCGGGCGCCCCACGATGCGGCGAGCTCCCAGCGGTTGGGGGGCGCGTCGAGGTCGGGCAGGTAGGTGGCCTGGTCGTTCCGCCACGACTCCGGGTCGGCCTTCGCCGCGAGCTCGGCTCGGCGGGCGGTGCCGAGGCGGCGCAGGTACTCCTCCTGGGAGTCGACCTCGAGCACCCAGTGGCGGATCCAGTCGGCGTACTCCTCGCTGCGGCTCGAGGCCCGCGCGTCGACCCAGAAGTCGTAGTCCTCGCCGTAGCCGTCGACGGGCAGCTCACCTGCGTAGCACCCGCCGGGGTGCGCCCCCATGGGCGCCTCGCAGACGGCGAGCACGCGGTGCGCGGGGATGCGGACCAGGTGCGACCACGGCCGCAGGTCGTCGACGATCCGCTCGACCGTCACGACGGCACCGCGCCGGGCGGCGAGCGCGCCCCACACGCCCTCGAGCAGGGGTGGGTGCACGGCGACGTTGCCGGCCCGGTCGGCCACCGGCGCATGGAGCAGCGCGACGTCGGGTGCGAGCGGGGCGAGGAGGCCCACCTCCCCGAACGGCGTGTCGACGGTGGTGAAGCCCTCGTTCTCGGCCATCGACGAGCCCGCGATCGACCGGGTGGTGACCGCCGGGAGCCCGCGTGCGGCGGCCTCGAGGCGCTGCGCGAAGGCGAGGAACGACCAGTGCTCCACCGCGACCCGGCCGTCCTGGTAGGCCCGGGCGAAGTTGGGATTGGGCGTGAAGTTCGGGAAGGTATCGCCGCTGTAGCCGGTGACGACCCGGCGCACGAGGCCGCCCTCGAAGAACAGCGCCCCCAGGCTCGACAGGCTGAGCATGACCAGCTCGAACTGCGGGTCCCGGCCCCACCACTGGCGCACCACCTCGCGGGCCGCGGCCGACCACCGGGTGTGGCCCACGGCCAGATGGAGGGTGTCGCCGGCCCGGACGTGCTCGGCGACGGCATCGGACAGCGGGCGGACTCGGTCCATCGTTCCTCGGGGTCGGCTCGGGGTCGGCTCGGGGTCGGCTCGGGGTCGGCTCGGGGTCGGCTCGGGAACCGGGGCGGAGGCGGCACGCCGGTCCCGGGCCGGGCGGCGACGTTACTCTGGCCCTGATGCGGCCACCGTCCCCGGCCACCCCGCCGGGACCCCCCTCCCGACCGGGCCCGCCCCCCCGTCGGGGGACGGCGAACCCGGCCCCTCCGCCGCCCGCCGCCAGTCGCGCCACCGCGCCGCGCGGCCCCGGCGGGCCGCCGCCCCGCCCCGGCGCGCGCCCCGGCGCCGGCGCGCGCGGGAGGCCGGGCGCGCCGCCCCGGGGCGCCCGGCGGCCGCCCCGACGCAACGTCCCGGTCCGGCTCGCCGCACTGTGCACCGTCGTGGTCCTCCTCGGCTACGGCGCGTACACCGCCTGGAACACCTGGATCGCCGACGACCCGGCCACCACGACGGTCACGGCCACCACCGACTACGACAGCGCGGTGTCCCAGGCCATCTACTTCGGCGGCGTCGCGGTGGGTGCGGGACTCGACGTGCACCTCATGGCCGACCTCGGGACCTTCGTCGACACCGCGAACGGGGCGATCGCCATCGTCGAGGACCAGCACACCACCCTGGAGCGACTGGGGCGACGGGAGACCGGCGCGCGCGCCGACCTCGTCGCCTCGAGCCTCCAATCGGTCGACGCCCTCTCGGCCGCGATCGCCCAGTGGCGTGACGCCGTGTACAACCTCCGGCTCGCCCGCGCCG
>VGBI01000017.1 GCA_016870595.1 Actinomycetota bacterium | reverse complement strand
GGTGCCGACGCCACCTTCCCCCAGCACCGCGAGGCCGAGCCCGGCGAGGTCGGCCACCAGGCGGTCGACGTGCGCGGGGCGCACCGAGATGCGCCCACGGTGGGGGCCGGTGGGCCAGGCCGGCGCTGTGGCGACGGTCGAGGCGCCGAGGCGGTCGCGCTCGGCGGCGACGTCCTCGGCGAACCCCTCGAGCAGCACGGTGGTGCCGGTCGGGTCGGTGAGCACGGCGGCGGGCCGGAAGGCGCGCCGGAGCACCTCGGCCGCCGGGACGCCGAGGCGGCGCCACTCGGACGCGGCCGGGCGGGGCTCGCAGCGCAGCGTGACCTGCACGAGCACGCCGAGGGTCCCGAGCGATCCGACCATGAGGCGGGCGACGTCGTACCCGCTCACGTTCTTCACGGTGCGCCCACCGCCCTTGACCGTGCGTCCGTCGGCGAGCACGAGGTGGACCTCGAGGAGCCGGTTGCGCAGCGGGCCGTACCGCAGCCGGCGGGGGCCGCTCAGCCCGGTGGCGAGCACCCCGCCCACGGTGGCGGCCGGGTCGTGCGAGTCGAGCGGGCACTGCTGGCCCGCGGCACCCAGGACGGCGTCGAGCTCTCCGACGGTCGTCCCCGCAGCCACGGTGACGGTCAGCTCGGCGGGGTCGTACTCGAGCACCCCGGACGGCGCCCGCACCTCGACGCCCGCGGGCGCCGGTCCTCCCACCTCCCAGTGCGTGCGGGACCCGACCGGCACCACCGTCGGGGCGGTGGCCACGGTCGCGGCCAGCGCCGCGACCGCATCGGCGACGGCCGGGGCCACGGTGCCCGCGCTCACACCCACGTCCCCTCCGGGGCCCGCCGGACCTCACCGCAGCGGCTGCCCCGGGGCAGGACCTTGTCGGGGTTGGCCAGGCCCTGCGGGTCGAACGCGTCGCGCAGCCGGGCCTGCAGGTCGAGGTCGTCGGGGGTGAAGATCATCGGCATGGCGTCGCGCTTCTCCATCCCGATCCCGTGCTCGCCCGAGAGCACGCCGCCGGCGGCGACGCAGGTCCGGAGGATCTCGTCGCCGGCATCGTGCACCCGCGACCAGACCCCCGGCTCACGGGCGTCGAACACGATCAGCGGGTGGAGGTTGCCGTCCCCGGCGTGGAAGACGTTCATCATGGTCAGACGCTGCTCGGCCGCGATCTCGTAGACGCGCCGGAGCACGTCGACCAGCTTCGTCCGCGGCACCACCGCGTCGTGGAGGTAGTAGTCGGGCGCGATGCGGGCGATCGCCCCGAAGGCCGACTTGCGGCCCTTCCACAGCAGCGCCCGCTCGGCCTCGTCGGCGGCGACCCGGACCGAGCGGGCCCCGTGGGACCGGGCGACGGCGTCGATGGCGGCAACCTGGGCGGCGACCCCGTCGGGCAGGCCGTCGACCTCGACCAGGAGGACCGCGGCGGCGTCGCGCGGGTAGCCCGCGCCCACGAAGTCCTCGACCGCGCGCGTGATCTCGGCGTCCATCATCTCGAGCGCCGCAGGAACGATCCCGGCGGCGATGATGCCGCTCACGGTCGCGGCGGCGTCGTCGAGCGCGCCGAAGTCGCAGAGGAGCGTCCGGACCACCGGGGGGTCGGGCAGCAGGCGGACCGCGATCCGGGCCGCGATGCCCATCGTGCCCTCGCTCCCGACGAAGCAGCCCCGCAGGTCGTAGCCGGGGACGTCGGGCCCGGTGCCGCCCAGGCGGGCCACCTCGCCGTCGGCGAGCACGGCGTCGACCGCGAGCACGTGCGCCGAGGTGACGCCCGACGCCAGGCAGTGGGGACCTCCGGCGTTGGTCCCGACGTTGCCCCCGATGGTGCAGGCCTGCTGCGACGAGGGGTCGGGTGCGTAGTGCAGCCCGAGGTGCTGGACGGCCCGGCTGAGGTCGAGGTTGAGCACGCCGGGCTCGACCCAGGCGATCCGCTCCACCGGGTCGACCTCGAGGACCCGGTTCATCTGCGTGGTCACCACGACGACCGCATCGTCGAGCGGGGTGGCCCCGCCGGCCAGGCCGGTGCCGCTCCCCCGCGCCACGAACGGCACGCCGTGATCGGCCGCGACGCGGACGGCGGCGGCCACCTCCTCGGTCGAGCGCGGGAAGCACACGGCGGCGGCCCGGCCCTGCTCGACCCCCGCGTCGCGCGCGTACAGCGCGAGCTCCAGCGCTTCGGCGCGGGCGCGGTCGGCGCCGAGCGCGGCGCGGAGATCGGCGAGGAGCGCGTCGGGTGCGATACCCGAAGACTACCGACGGCCTCGCTACGCTCCCGGCACCGCGCGCTCGCGCGCCGACACACGAGGAGCACCGGTGGCCAAGGGTCCCACCCGGGAGTGGGTGACGTTCGACGACCCCGAGGAGGAGGGGCGGGTGTGGCAGATCGACGTCACCTTCCTGTGCTCGTCGTGGGACTGCATCTTCGGGGCGGGCTGCCAGGGTGTCTTCACCGCCCCTGCGCCCGAGCGGGTGCAGGGCTGCTGCTCCTACGGGGCGCACTTCTCCGACAAGGCCGACCGCGACCGGGTCGTGCGCCTGGCCCGGGACCTCCCCGACGACCTCTGGCAGTTCGCCAAGATCGGCCGCAAGAAGGGCGTCACGGCCAAGGTGGGCAGCGACGACGGTGCACCGGAGTGGCGCACCCGTCTCGTTGACGACGCCTGCATCTTCCTGAACCGACCGGGCTGGGCGAGCGGCCCGGGCTGTGCGCTCCACCAGTGGGGGATGCGCACCGGCACCCACCACAGCGTGCTGAAGCCCGAGGTCTGCTGGCAGCTGCCGCTGCGCCGCATCGACGAGGAGCAGGAGGACGGCACCGTCGTCTCCCGGCTCACGGAGTTCGGTCGAGAGGGCTGGGGCGAGGGCGGCGACGACTTCGCCTGGTGGTGCACCGAGGCGCCCGAGGCGTTCGTGAACGCCCGTCCCGTGTACCGGTCGCTCGAGTCCGAGCTGCGGATCATGCTCGGGGACCGGCTGTACCGCCGGGTCGCCCGGTACCTCGACGAGCGGGTCGCGGCAGGCCCGGCTCCGGTCGTGCACCCGGCGGAGGTGCGGCTGCTCGCGAAGCGTCCCGCCCGGGGCGCGCGCCGCTGACCCGACGGCGGTCGCCGTGCGGACCCGCCCGGCGGTGCCGCCGCGGGATGCGATTCAGACCAGCGAGAGGCCGCCGTCGAGCCGGTAGACCTCGCCGGTGATCCACGCCGCCGCGTCGGACGCGAGGAACCGGGCCAGGGCGGCGACGTCGTCGGGTCGGCCCATGCGCCCGAGCGGATGCCGCCGGTCGATGCCCGCCTCGTCGGGCTCCCAGAGCGCCCGGGCGAACTCGGTCCGGACCAGGCCCGGGGCGATCGCGTTGACCCGGACCCCCGGGGCGAGCTCGAGCGCGAGCTGGCGGGTGAGGTGGATCAACGCGGCCTTCGACACGTTGTAGGTGCCGATGAACGGCGCCGGGTCGAGGCCGCCGACCGAGGCGATGTTCAGGATGACGCCGCCGTGGTCGCGCATCCACGCGCTCCACGCCGCCTGGGCGAGGGCGAGGGGGCCCTCGAGGTTCACCGCCAGGATCTTGCGCACGGCCCGGGCCTCGACCTCGATCGTCGGCCCGAACGCAGGGTTGGTCGCGGCGTTGTTGACCAGGACGTCGAGGCGCCCGAGCTCGCCCACGGTCCGGGCGACCGCCGTGGTGACGACGTCGGGATCGTCGACCGAGCCGGCCACGGTGATCACGGGGGTCCCGAGGGCCACGAGGGCGGCCTCGGTCTCGGCGAGCTCGTCGGCCTTGCGGGCGACGACCGCCACCGCGGCCCCGGCCCGGGCGTAGGTCTCGGCGATCGCCCGCCCGATCCCCCGGGTGCCCCCGGTGACGAGCGCGACGCGTCCGTCGAGGCGGTCCGGCGGACCGGGCGCCGCGCGCTCCGTCGGATCGGGAGTGGGTCGCTCGGTCACGGTCGGTGCGGTCCCCTGCGCCCGGACCGGCGTCAGAGGTAGAGGCCCGAGTGCCCGTCGGTGCGGGTCGAGGCCACCGCGTGGACGTCGCGCTCGCGCAGGATGAGGTACTCCTCGCCCCGGATCTCGACCTCGAAGCCGGCGTCGGGGGCGAACAGGACCTGGTCGGCCTCCTCGACGTTGCGCACGGTCGGCCCCGCCGACACGACCTCGGCCCAGACCAGGCGCCGGTTCACGTTGGCGGTGGCCGGGATGAGGATGCCGGCCCGGGACTTCCGCTCGCCCGCCTCGCTCGACGGGCGCACGAGGATCCGGTCGGCGGTCATCCGGATCGACTGCTTGACGTCGGGATCGGCGGCCACGTCGGGAGGTTACCCCGGTCCTCCCCGGCGCTTCCCTGCGGCGTCCCCCGCCGCGCTCCGCCGCTCCCCCGCCGCTTCCCGGGCCCCGGGAGGCGACGGCTACCCTCACCGCGTCCCACCGTCCGCGACCTGGAGCGCCGTGTCCGAGGTCCTCCCCCGCTCGCACACCGCGCCGGAGCCTCGCCCCCGGATCCGCGACGTCGTCCGGGCCTACGTGGCGCTCACGAAGCCCCGGGTGGTCGAGCTGCTGCTCGTCACCACGGTCCCGGCCATGATCCTGGCCGAGGAGGGCCTGCCCGACCTCGGGCTGATCGTCGCCGTGCTCCTCGGTGGGGCCCTGGCCGCGGGGGGCGCCAACACCATCAACTGCTGGGTGGAGCGCGACCGCGACCAGCTGATGCGCCGGACCCGCAACCGGCCGCTGGCCACGGGCACCATCGCTCCGGGGCGTGCCCTCGCGTTCGGGAGCCTCCTCAATGTGGTCGCCTTCGCGGTGCTGTGGGCGTCGGCCAACCTCCTCGCCGCTGCGCTCACGCTCGGCGCCACGCTCTTCTACGTGTTCGTGTACACGATCTGGCTGAAGCCCCGCAGTCCCCAGAACATCGTGATCGGCGGTGCGGCGGGCGCGGTGCCCGTACTGGTCGGATGGGCCGCGGTCACCGGGACGCTGGCCGCCCCGGCCGGGGTGCTCTTCGCCCTCGTCTTCGTCTGGACCCCCCCGCACTTCTGGGCCCTGGCCCTGCGCTACCGCGACGACTACGCGGCTGCGGGCATCCCGATGCTGCCCGTCGTCAAGGGCGAGGTGGCGACCGCCCGCCAGATCTTCGCCTACTCGTGGGTGGTGGTGCTGGTCAGCTTCACCCTCGGTCTCACCACGACCGTCGGGCCCGTGTACCTGGTGGCGGCGGCCGTGCTCGGAGTCGCGTTCATCGCCGGCGCCGCCCAGCTGCCGCGCTCCCCCGATCCGGCCCGGGCGATCCGGTACTTCGGCTACTCGAACGTGTACCTGGCCGCACTGTTCGTCGCCGTCGCCGTCGACACGCTCGCCCGCAACGCCTGAGGTCACGGTGCGTCGGGGGGGACGCCGCGTCGCGGTCGTGCTCGCCGTGGTCGCTCCGGGGCTGCTCGGCCTCCCGGCCGCCGGCGCCGCCCCGGCCGTGGACCCCGGGCCCGCCGAGGTCGGCGCCCCGGCACCGGCGTTCCGGCTCCCCGGCCTGCGGTCCGGGACGGTGGCCCTGCCGGCGGGGCGCCCGGCGGTCGTGAACTTCTGGGCGTCGTGGTGCAACCCGTGCCGCAAGGAGTTCCCGTTGCTCGCCCGGGCCCAGCGACGCTACGCCGACGCCGGCCTCGAGGTGATCGGGGTGTCGTACCGCGACATCGCCGGCGACGGCCGCCGCTACGTGGCCGAGCGTGACGCCGACTGGCGCTTCGCCCGGGACCCCGACGGTCGCCTCGCCGCGGCCTACGGCGTGCGCGGCGTTCCGCAGACGTTCTTCGTGGCCGCCGACGGCACGCTGGTGTCGCGGGCGTTCGGGATCACGACGTGGGCCGACCTCCGGGCCGAGGTGGCCAAGATCGTAACCCGCGGCACCTGATCACTCCTCCCAGCGGAAGGCCCGGGCCGCGAGGACCGGTGCGCCCACGGCCCACAGCCCGAGCACGACGACGCTCCAGGTCGGCACGGCCACGCCCGGGGTGCACGCCGCCCGCACGCTCTCCGAGAGCGCGGCGGCGGGCAGCACCTGGGCGACGTCGCGCAGGATCCGGGGCAGGTCCTCGAGCGGATAGGCCATCCCGCCGAGGAACAGCAGCACGAGGAAGCAGCCGTTGGCCAGCGCCAGGGTCGCCTCGGCCCGCAGCCTGCCCGCCATCAGCAACCCGATGCCGGCGAACGCCACCGTGCCGAGCAGGAGGAACACCACCGCCAGCACCAGCCCGCCGGTGGCCTCCCAACCGAGGAGGACCCCGGTGACCACCACGACCACGGCCTGGAGCACCTCGATCGCGAGCACGTTCACCGTCTTGGCCGCGAGGAGGCCGCCGCGCGACAACGGGGTCGAGCCCAGCCGCTTGAGCACGCCGTAGCGGCGCTCGTAGCCGGTGGCGATCGCGAGGCTGACCATGGCCGTCGACATCACCGCGAGCGCCAGCACCCCGGGGACGAGGAACGCGACCGGATCGTCGAGGTCGGTGCTCACCGGCGCGACCTCGGCGAAGAACACCAGGATCCCGATGGGGATCGCGAACGACACCAGCAGGCTCTCGCCCCGCCGGAGCGTGAGCGCCAGCTCGGCGCGTGACTGGGCCAGGACGGCCCTCACGGGCCCGGCACCGCGGTGGGGGCGGCGTCGTCGCCGGTGAGGCGGAGGAAGACCTCCTCCAGGGAGCGCCGCCCGGTGTGCAGCACGTCGATGCGGTGCCCCCGGTCCCGCATCCATGCGGCCAGGTCGGCGACGAGGTCGGGGGTGCCGGGCGCGGCCAGGACGTACTCGCCGGGACGACGCTCGCGGACCCGGTCGCTCCCGAGGCCGAGCGCGCCGGCGAGGGCGGCGACGTCGATGCCGGGCTCGCTCACGAGCTCGACCTCGTCGCGCGCGAGCGACCGGGTCAGCTCGGTGGGCCGACCCGACGCGACCACCCGGCCGTGGTCGACGATGGCGACGCGGTCGCAGAGGTGCTCGGCCTCGTCCATCGCGTGGGTGGTGAGCATCACGGTGACCTCGCGCTCGGCGAGCTCGCGCACGAGGGTCCACGTCGTGGCCCGGGCGTGCGGGTCCATCCCGGCGGTGGGCTCGTCGAGGAAGACCACCTGGGGTCGCCCGATCAGCGCAGTGGCGAGGGAGAGTCGCTGGCGCTGACCGCCGGAGAGCCGCCGGACCATGGTCCGGGCCGCGTCCTCGAGCCCGACCCGGGCGAGCAGGGCCATGGGGTCGTCGGGCTCGGCGTAGTAGGCGGCGAAGAGCCGCAGCACCTCACGGGCGGTGAGCCCGGGGTAGAGCCCGCCCTCCTGGAGCATCACCCCGATCCGGGGCCGCAGGCGGGCACCGTCGCGCACGGGGTCGAGCCCGAGCACCCGCACGACGCCGGCGTCGGGCTCCCGGTACCCCTCCAGGATCTCGACCGTGGTGGTCTTGCCCGCGCCGTTCGGGCCGAGGAGGCCGAACACCTCGCCGGGAGCCACCGACAGCGAGAGCCCGTCGAGCGCGCGCCGCTCGCCGTACTGCTTCACCACGTCCGCGACGGCGATGGCAGGGGTCGCGGACATCCGCGGCGGAGGTTACCGGGCGGGCGGGTCGGTACGATCCGACGGTGCCTCCCGCCGCCCCCGAGTTCCTCGGCCCCGACTGGGTGGGCGCGCTCGACGCCGCCGTGCGGGAGGCCACCGACCTCGCCGACGCCGCCGACCCCCCGGTCGTGATCGAGCAGCGGGTGGTGACCCACGACGGCGAGGTCGCCTACCACCTGGTCCTCGGGCCGGGACCGGCCCGGGTCCGCGCCGGTCGGGCCGCCGCCGCCGACCTCACCATGATCGCCACGGCCGAGGCCGCCCGGCAGCTCCACGCCGGTGACGCCAACGCCCAGCAGTGCCTGGCCGACGGCACCCTCCGGCTCCGGGGCAACCCCGACGTGCTGACCCGCCGGGCCGCGGCCCTCGCCCGGGTCGGCGCCCTGCTCCGCCCGCCCGGGTCGGGGTGAGTCCGGTGCTGCCGTTCGAGCGCCTGCGGGCCCTGGCCCGGTACGCCGGTGACGACCGGGGTCTGGTCGAGGAGGTGGCCGAGTGCCTGGCCCGCTTCGACGCCGACCCGGTGCAGCTGGTCCTGGTCTGTCGGCGTCTGCTCGCCCACCATCCGACCAACGGGCCGCTGTGGTGGCTCTGTGCGCACGTGGTGGGCGCGGGCGATCCTGCGGCTGCGGTGCGGGCGGCCGAGCGCACGGTCGCGCGCGACCGGACGGTGGAGCGCCTCGTCGCCGTGCTCCCCTTCCCCCACGACGAGCCGATCGCGGTGCTGGGCTGGCCCGAGGCGACCGGGGCCGCGCTCGACGCGCGGCCCGACCTCGACGTGGTGGTCGTGCGCCCCGAGCGGCCCGACGTCGGGCTGCGGGCGCGGCTCGGCGCCGCCGACCGTGCGGTGCGCCTGGTGTCGGCGACCGAGGCGATGGCCGGTGGGGCCACGCACCTGCTGGTCGAGGTCCTCGCCGCCAGTCCGACCACCGCCCTGGTCCCGGCCGGGGTCGCGGACCTGCGCGCCGACCTCCCCGACGCCGAGTGCTGGCTGGTGGCGCCGGTCGACCGCATCCTGCCCGAGCGGCTGCTCGCCACGATGCTGGGCGCGGTGACCGCTCCGGTCGAGGGACCGGAGTCCGGGGTGGAGTCGTTGGCCCTGGCCGGGGTGGCGCGGATCGCCGGACCCGGGGGCCTCGACTCACCCGAGCGGTTCCCCCGGCGGCTCGACTGCCCCACCGCCCCCGAGCTGCAGCGACTGTGAGCGCTCACGTGACGTGACCGGCAGCGCGCCGGCCCCGGCAGGCCGGGACCGGGCGGTGGCGGTCCAGCGCCGGAGCAGGGGCCTGCGCACGAGGTCACGACCAGCCGGGACCAGCAGGGCGAGCCCGCAGAGGGCGGTGACGAAGCCGGGGACGAGGACGAGCACGCCGGCCGCCGTCACGAGCAGACCGTCGACCACGGCCCGTCCCGGGATGCGCCCGGCGGCCACGGTGGCCCGGCCCTCCCGCCACACGGCCGTGCCCTGGCTCTTCACGAGCCAGCAGCCGAGCAGCGACAGCGTGGCGAGCAGGAGCGCCGCCTCGAGGACCCCGATCCACTGCGCGACCTGCACGAACACGGCCAACTCGAGGATCGGCACCAGGACCAGGAGCGCCACCACGACCACGGATCGAGGGTACCGGCGGCCCCGACACCGCGCGACGCGCGCCGCCCAGACGGAGCCGATCTCAGGGGTCGCTCAGCGCGTACATGTACCCGCCACGGGTCCCGACGTAGATGCGGCCCTTCCACACCGCCGGGGTCGACTCGATGCAGCCGGGGTAGGTCGTGGTGGTGGTCGTGGGCACCGTGGTCGCGGGGGGAACGGTCGCGACCGGCACCGGAGCGGCACCGCTCGCCGTGGCCCGCCCGTCCCCGTCGGAGCGGCGCACGATCACCGCCGTCCCTGCGCCGAGGACGACCACCGCGGCCGCGACCGATCCGACGACGATGCGCCGGGTCCGTCGGACCCGGCGACGGTCGGATCGGCGGGCCACGTCCGGACCGTAACCCAGCGCCGGGCCCGCCCGGCCCCGGGCCCGCGTGCCGGTACCGTCGGGGTACCGGACGACCCCTGGAGGTGCCCGTGTCCGACCGGACCCACGCCCGACTGACCACGCCACTGGTCCGCGACGCCGACCGGCTGGTGCCGGCGTCGTGGGACGTCGCCCTCGACCGCGCCGCGGCCGGGTTCGGGGCGGCCCGCGACCACCACGGCGCCGACTCGGTGGGCATGTTCTCGTGCTCCAAGGCGACCAACGAGGTGAACTACACCGCCCAGAAGTTCATGCGCCTGGCGGTGGGCACCAACAACATCGATTCCTGCAACCGCACCTGACACGCACCCAGCGTCGTCGGTCTGGCGACGGTCTTCGGGGCCGGGGGCGGCACCAGCAGCTATCGGGAGGTCGAGGAGGCCGACGTCGTCGTCCTCTGGGGCTCCAACGCGCGTGAGACCCACCCGATCTTCTTCCACCGCGTCCTGCGGGCGGTCCGGGCCGGGGCCCGCCTGATCGTGGTGGACCCCCGGCGCACCGCGACCGCCGAGTTCGCCGACCTCTGGCTGCCGATCGACGTCGGCGCCGACATCCCCCTCGCCCACGCGATCGCGCACGAGATCATCGCCGCGGGCCTCGTGCACGAGGAGTTCGTCGCCCGGGCCACCACCGGGTACGCCGAGTTCGCCGCCCAGGTCGCCGACTGGACCCCCGAGCGGGCGGAGGCGCGCACGGGCGTGCCCGCCGACCTGGTGCGGGCCGCGGCGCGGGCCTACGCGACCGCGCCGAAGGCGCAGCTGTGCTGGACCCTCGGCATCACCGAGCACCGCAGCGGCGTCGACAACGTGCTCGCCCTGTGCAACCTGGCCCTGCTCTGCGGACACGTCGGCCGGTGGGGCTCGGGCCTGAGCCCGCTGCGGGGCCAGAACAACGTCCAGGGCGGCGGCGACATGGGCGCCCTGCCCAACCGCCTGCCCGGCTTCCAGGCCGTGACCGACCCGGACGCCCGGGCCCGCGTGGAGGCCGTCTGGGGCGCGCCGGTGCCGCCCGAGGACGGCCGCAACCTGACCGAGATGTTCGCGGCCATGGAGACCGGCGACCTGCGGGCGCTCTACGTGCTCGGCGAGAACCCGGCGCAGTCGGAGGCCGACGCCACCCGGGCCCGACGGCTCCTCGCCGGGCTCGACCACCTCGTGGTCCAGGACCTCTACCTCACCCGCACGGCCGAGCTGGCCGACGTCGTGCTCCCGGCGACCGCGGCGTGGTGCGAGTCGAACGGCACGGTCACCAACTCCGAGCGGCGCGTGCAGCGGGTGCGGGCCGCGGTCCGCGCACCCGAGGGGGCCCGCGACGACCTCGCGATCCTCGTCGCGGTCGCCGACCGCCTCGGCGCCGACCTCGGCCCGGCCGACCCCGAGACGATGTGGGACGAGCTGCGGCGGGTCTCGCCGCTCCACACCGGCATGGGCTGGGCCCGGATCGAGGCGCTCGGGGGCATCCAGTGGCCGTGCCCGTCGGAGACCGACCTCGAGCCCTCGTTCCTGCACGGGCGCCTCTGGGCCGACGACCCCGCCGACCGGGGTCGCCCCGCACCGTTCTCGGTGGTGGAGTGGGTCCCACCCGCCGATCCCCTCGCCCCCGACTACCCCATCCGCCTGACGACGGGGCGCCGGCTCGACTCCTACAACACCGGGGTCCAGACCCGGCGCTTCTCGTCGCCGCTGCGGTTCGGCGAGACCGTCGACCTCTCCCCGGCCGACGCCGCCGACCTCGGGGTCGCGCCGGGCGAGACCGTCCGGGTCGTGTCCCGGCGCGGCAGCGTGGAGGCCCCGGTGCGCATCGACCCCGGGCTGCGGGCGGGTCTCGCGTTCATGACCCTCCACTTCGGCGACGACGTCGACACCAACCGCCTCACGGTCGAGGCGGTCGACCCGAAGTCGGGTACCGCCGAGTTCAAGGCGACCGCCGTGCGGATCGAGCGGATCGCCGCCCCGGTCGGCGCACGCGGCGGGACGCCCGCACCGTGACCGACCCCCGGCCGGTCCCGGTCGCGCTCCCGGTGGGCCCGCCGGTCACCCGGCCGCGGCGCGACGCGCTGCTGCCGGCGCTGCACGAGGCGCACGACGCCGCCGGGTGGCTCGCCCCCGAGGCGCTCGACGCCATCGCCGACCGGCTCAGGCTCGGACGGGCCGAGGTGTTCGGCGTGGCGTCGTCGTACGCGTCGTTCGCGTTCACGCCCCGACCCCGGCGGCTGCGGCGCGTGTGCACCGGCGTCATGTGCGTGGTCGCGGGTGCCGAGGCTCCCGGTGCCGACGCCCCCGGCGTCGTCGCGTCGCCGTGCCTGGGCCGCTGCGAGCAGGCCCCGGCGGTGCTCGACACCGACGGCGGGCGCGCCGTGGCTCCGGTCGCGCCGGCGCCCGTGCCCCAGCCGCCCACCGAGCGGTCCCTCCTCCGAAGGGTCGGCGTGGTCGACCCGTCGTCGCTCGACGACTACCGGGCCCACGGTGGCACCGCGGCGCTCGGCCACGCCCGGACCCTGGGCCCGGCTGCGGTCCGGGCCGCCGTCACCGCCTCCGGTCTCACCGGTCGTGGCGGCGCCGCGTTCCCGGCGGGGCGCAAGTGGGAGGCGGTCGCCGCCGCGGCGGGCGGGCCGAAGTACGTCGTCGCGAACGCCGACGAGTCGGAGCCGGGCACGTTCAAGGACCGGGTGGTCCTCGAGCACGATCCGTTCGCCGTGGTCGAGGCCATGGTCATCGCCGGGTTCGCCGTCGGCGCGACGACCGGGTACGTCTACGTGCGCGACGAGTACCCCGAGGCCATCGCCCGACTCGAGCACGCGATCGACGCGGCCGGGGCCGCCGGGCTGCTGGGCGACGACGCCGGCGGCCTGGGCGTGCCCTTCCGCATCGAGGTGCGCCGCGGGGCCGGTGCCTACGTGTGCGGCGAGGAGACCGCGCTGTTCGCGTCGATCGAGGGCTACCGGGGCGAGCCCCGCACCAAGCCGCCGTTCCCCGTGGACGCCGGTCTGTTCGGGCGGCCCACGCTGGTCCACAACGTGGAGACGCTGGCCAACGTGCTCACGATCCTCGACCCGTCCGGTCCCCGGCCCGAGACCAAGCTCTTCTCGGTGTCCGGTGCGGTGACCCGCCCCGGCCTCTACGAGGTGCCGATGGGGACCACGCTGGCCGAGGTGCTCGACCTCGCCGGGGGCGTGCCCGCCGGACGCACGCTCCAGGCCGTACTGCTCGGCGGTGCGGCCGGGACCTTCCTGCACCCCGAGGAGATCGGGGTCCCCCTGACGGTCGAGGCCACCCGGGCGATCGGCGCCACCGTGGGCTCGGGGGCGGTGTTCGTGATCGACGACACCACCGACCTCGCCACCGTCGTGCTCGGGATCGCCACGTTCTTCCGCGAGGAGTCGTGCGGGCAGTGCGTGCCCTGCCGGGTCGGCACGGTGCGCCAGGAGGAGGTCCTCCACCGACTCGTGCACGGTCGCCCCCTCGGGTCGGTGGCCGAGGAGGTCCAGCGCCTGCGCGACGTCGGCGCCGCCATGCGCGACGCGTCGATCTGCGGGCTCGGCCAGTTCGCCTGGAACGCGATCGAGGGCGCCGTCGACCGGTTCGGCGTGTTCGGGGCATCCACGTGAGCGGTCACGAGGTGGCGGTGACCGTCGACGGTCGGCCCGTCGTGGTGCCCGAGGGCGCCACCGTGCTCGACGCGTGCACCGCAGCCGGGATCGACACCCCGACGCTGTGCTTCGGCGACACCGTCGCCGCCCGGAACGTCTGTCGGATCTGCGTGGTCGACGTCGCGGGGAGCCGGGCCCTGGTGCCGTCGTGCTCCCGACCGGCCGAGCCCGGCATGGAGATCGCCACCGACACCCCCCGGGTCCGCCACGCCCGGCGCATGGTGCTCGAGCTGCTCGGCAGCAGCGTCGACCTCTCGCTCACCGATCACGTCGAGGAGTGGAACGCGCGCTACGGCGCCGACCCCGACCGCTTCGGCCCCGACGCCGCGACCGTGGCCCAACCGGTGAAGGTCGACAACGACTGCTTCGTGCGCGACTACTCGCGCTGCATCCTGTGCTACCAGTGCACCGACGCCTGCGGCGAGCAGTGGCAGCACACCTTCGCCATCGCCATCGCCGGCCGGGGCTTCGACGCCACCGTGTCGACCGAGCACGGGGTCGGCCTCCCCGACTCCGCCTGCGTCTACTGCGGGAACTGCATCGAGGTCTGCCCCACCGACGCCCTGATGTTCCGCACCGAGTTCGACCTCCGAACGATGGGCACCTGGGCGTCCGAGCGTCAGACCCGCACCGACACGATCTGCGCGTTCTGCGGCGTGGGCTGCACGCTCACCCTCCACGTGCAGCACGGGGTGGGCGACGACGACGGCGACCGGATCGTGAAGGTCACGTCACCCCATTCGAGCAGCGTGACCGCCGGCAACCTGTGCATCAAGGGCCGGTTCGGCGCCGGCCACGTGCACCCGTGAGCGTGTCGCTCAGAACGTGCCGCCGTCGACCTGGATCCGCTGGTCGTTGACGTAGCGGGCGGCGTCCGACACCAGCCAGGCCACGACCTCGGCCACCTCCTCCGGGCTGCACACGTGCCCGAACGCCATGCGCTCGTCGAGCGAGTGGATGTCGTCGCCCGCACCCATCACCGCCTTGGCCAGACGGCGGCCCATGTCGGTGTCGACGAGTCCGGGCGCCACGACGTTGACGTGGATGCCGTGGCGGCGCTCCTCCTTGGCCAGGGTGCGGGCCAGCGCCTCGAGCGCAGCCTTGGCCATGTTGTAGGGGGCCGACCAGCCCGCCATCGCGCTGGCGGCCACGCTGGAGATCATGACGACGTCGCCCCGGGGTCGGGTGCGCATCCCGGGGAGCACCTGCTGGGCGATCGTGAACGCCGCGAAGGCGTGGGTGCGCCACAGGCGCTCGATCTCGGCCGGCTCGGTGTCGACCACCGCGTTGCCCCGGCTGGCGATGCCTGCGTTGTGCACGAAGGTGTCGACGTAGCCGAAGTCGGCGAGCACGGCGTCGGTCATCGTCACGCAGGCGGCGGCGTCGTCGACCGATGCCGCATAGATCTCGGCCCGGCGCCCCTGGGCCCGGACGAGGTCGGCGGTGTGTCGGGCGGCGTTCTCGTCACGGCGGTAGTTGATGGCCACGTCGAAGCCCGATGCGGCCAGGGCCAGGGTGATCGCCGCCCCGATCCCCCGCCCGCCCCCGGTCACCAGCGCCACGCGCGGTTCGTGCATCCCGTCGCCTCCGTCGTGCATCCCGTCGCCTCCGGCGTCCGACCCGCCGGTGCGCGGGCACCCGGGAGTCTGTCACCTGGGCCGGGGTGTGCCAGGCTGGCGGTCGTGGACGTCTACGAAGCCCTCTACACCACCCGGGCGATGCGCCGGGTCCGCCCCGACCCGATCTCCGAGGAGGTGCAGCGCAAGATCCTCGACGCCGCGATCCGGGCCCCGAGCGGCGGGAACAGCCAGACGTGGCGGTTCCTCCTCCTCGACGACAAGGCGGTGCTCGCGCAGCTCGGCCCGATCTACCGCCGCTGCCTCGAGCAGGTGTGGAACCTCGTCTACAAGGACCGGATCGCCGCGGCCGCGGCGGCCCCCGACGACCCCGAGCACGCGCAGATGCTGCGGGTCCAGCGGTCGGCCCAGCACCTCGCCGACCACTTCGAGGACTACCCCCTCATGCTGTTCAGCTTCGCCCAGGGTGACCCGACCGGCGGCTCCATCCATCCGTCGACGTGGTCGGCGATGCTGGCGGCGCGCGCCGAGGGCGTGGGCTCGGCGTGGACCGTGGCGTTCGTGTTCGAGCTCGCGGCGGTCCTCGGGATCCTGGGCGTGCCGCCCGAGGAGAACTGGCAGTTCGGCTCGTGCGTCACCTTCGGGTACCCCACGGGCCGCTGGGGGGTCGCCCCTCGGATCCCGGTGCACGAGGTGTCGTACCGCAACCACTGGGGCACCCCGGTGGGGTTCGAGATCCCTACGCCCCTCTGGTCGTATTGAGCCGGGTCGCCCGCTCGAGCAGCCGGGGCGCACCCATCCGGGCGGTCCAGGCGGCGAAGGCGTCGGTCGGACCGGTCCAGCGCCAGTCGTCGACGTCGCCCACGTCGGCGTCGGTCCGCAGCGTCGCCAGCGTGCGGAACAGTCGGGCCGTGTCGCGCTCGGCGGTCAGGGTCGCCGCGAGCGCCGCCGCACCCCGCACGGTGACGTCCCACGGCGGATCGGGGATCTCGTCGAGCGAGCCGTAGCGGGCGAGGAGGGTCGCCGCCGACTTCGCGCCCCAGCCCCGCAGGCCGGGGAACCCGTCGGCGCTGTCGCCGACCAGGGCGAGGTAGTCGGGGATCGCCGCCGGGGGCACCCCGAACTTCGCCACGACCGCCGCCTCGTCGTAGCGGACGTCGGCCCGGCGGTCCCACTGCACGACGCGCGGGTCCCGGACGCACTGCGCGAGGTCCTTGTCGGGTGTGCAGATCAGGACCCGGCGCACCCGTTCGTCGGCGACCGCGACCGCACAGGCCGACGCCAGGCCGTCGTCGGCCTCGTGGTCGACCATCGCCCACACTGCGACCCCGAGGGAGCGCAGCGCGTCCTCGAGGAGGGGGAACTGGGCGAACAGCACCGGGTCGATGCCCTCCCCGGTCTTGTAGCCGTCCCAGAGATCGTTGCGGAACGACTCCACCGTGTGGTCGGTGGCGACCCCGAGGTGGGTGGCGCCCCCCTCGAGCAGGTCGAGCACCGACGAGACCACGCCCCGCACCGCCCCGACGTCGACGCCCTCGGAGTCGAGGTGCTCGGGTCGGGCGAAGTAGTGGCGGAACAGCTCGTAGGTGCCGTCGACGAGGTGGACCTCCATGGCACGAGCCTCCCACACCGACCCGTCACCCCTCCGGGTCGGGAGCCGGGACCGGCCCGTGGACCCTCGCCCCCACCGCCACCTCCGGCGTGCTCCGATCCGCGACCGGTGCGGTCGCGCTCTGCACCTCGGCCACGGGCGGGGCCCGGTGTCGGCCCGGGGCGACCGGCTCGGTGTGACCCCGTCCCCGGCGCGCGACGGGGGCCGGAGGCCCGCGCGGCGAGCGGTAGCGTCTTGGCCGGAATGGCGGTCCTGGTCACGCTCCTGGCGGTGGTCCCCGGTCTCGTCGTGGTCCTCGTGGCCGGGCTCCTGCGCAGCCGCGCGGAGATCCTGCGGGCCCTCCACGACCTCGGGGGCGACCTCGACCCGGCCGCGGGATCGACGACGGCGGGCGCGGCCCCGGAACGGTCGTCGTGACGACCACCACCGTGCTGCGGGCCGGGCTCCGGTTCGGCGAGGCGCCCCGTTGGCGCGACGGGCGGCTCTGGTACTCCGACTTCTACGACCACGCGGTGCACACGCTCACCCTCGACGGGCACGACGAGCGCCAGGTCGAGGTCCCCGGGCAGCCGTCCGGCCTGGGCTGGCTCCCCGACGGCAGCCTGGTGGTGTCGTCCATGACCGATCGGCGGGTCCTCCGACACGACGGCACCCACCTGGTCGAGCACGCCGACCTGCGCGACCTCGCCGGGTGGTGGGTGAACGACCTCGTGGTCGACCGCCACGGCCGGGCCTACGTGGGGAACTTCGGCTTCGACCTCGACGCCTTCCTCGAGGAGCACGGCCTGGCCGGGATCCTCGGCGACCCGGGTCCTCCGACCACGGTGCTGTGCCGGATCGACCCCGACGGCACCGTCACGGTCGCCGCCGACGAGATGGTGTTCCCCAACGGCGCCGTGGTCACTCCCGACGGGCGCACCCTCGTCGTCGCCGAGACGCTCGCGTTCCGGCTCACGGCGTTCACGGTCGCGGCCGACGGCTGCCTGTCCGACCGTCGGGTGTGGGCCGATCTCTCGGCGCACCCGGTGGCTCCGGACGGCATGTGCCTCGACGCCGAGGGTGCGGTGTGGGTTGCGAACGCCTTGGGCCCCGAGTGCGTCCGCGTCGCCGAGGGTGGCGTGGTGCTCGACACCGTCCGCACGAGCCAGCCCGCCTTCGCCTGTGCCCTCGGTGGCCCCGACCTGCGGCACCTCTTCGTAATGACCGCGCCCGACCCGACGCCGGCCCACCGCCGGGCCGCCGCCGAGGGCGCGGTCGAGGTCGCCGTCGTCGCCGTGCCCGGGGTCGCCTGAGCCCGTTCGCCCGACCGGGATCGCACGGCAGCGGACTCCCCCGGGGCCGTTCCTCAGACCGCCCCGGCCCGGACCGCGAGGGTCAGCGTGGCAGTGAGGCCTCCGGGCGCCGTGCCCGTGACCGTCGCCATCTGCTGGCCCACCCCGTCGCGGAAGACGTTGTCGCGGCTGACCGGGGTCTGGGGGAAGTTGCGCTGACTCACCTCGTACCCGAGCTGGGAATACACGGCAGCGCACGCCTCCTCCGGGAACGCCAGTTGCGAGGTCAACAGCTTCGGGCCGCCGGCCGCCGACGCCGCCGAGGAGGCCGAGGATCCGGCGGCGGCTGGGCGCCGACGGCGAACCGGCGACCGGCGGGAAGTCCGGCGCGGTGGGCGAGGTGGGCGAGTTCGGCGCGGCGCCCGACGGTCCGGTCCCATGAGTGGTCATGCCGCCATGGTGGCCCCGGCGCGTCGCTCCCGCGGCCGCCGACTGAGAGCCCCTCAGCGCCGGCCCGGCGCCGACCCCGCTCGGTTCAGGCGGGCTGGAGCCGGTCGCGGTCCGGGCGGTCGGGCGCCTCGGTGCCGTCCTCGGTCGGGGCGGGACCCCGCACGAAGAGCCCGAGGTGGAACCACACGACCGCGGCCCACAGCGCCGTGGCCCCGGCGACGTGCATCCCGACGAGCAGCGCCGGGATGTCGTTGAGGTACTGGATGTAGCCGATCGCGGCTTGGGCCAGGGCGATGAACAGCACGGCGCCGATCCGGTTGCGCACGCCGTCGTCGGCCGCGAGCCGCTGGACCATCCACAAGGTGAGCAGCGTGAGGGCCAGGAACGCCATCACGCTGATGCCGTGGATCCGGGCGACGCTGCTGATCTCGAACCCGAACCGGCGGGCCTCCTCGTCGCCACCGTGCGGCCCGGTGGCCGTGACCACCGTGCCGGTGACGACCACGACCGACACGGTGACGAGCAGGGCCCGGCTCACCGTGCGCACCCGAGGGTCGACCGCGAGCCGGGCCGGTCCGGGCGGGGTACCCGCCCGCTTGTAGAGCACCAGCGCGTTCCACAGGAGCACGAGCGACAGGATGAAGTGCCCCATGACGAACGGGGGCTGGAGGTGGAAGATCACCACGAAGCCGCCGAGCACGGCCTGGGCGAAGACCCCGGCCACGAGCCCGAGCGACCAGCCGATCAGATCACGGCGCCGGGGCTCGCGCCACAGGGATCCGAGCACACACGCGATCACGACCACCGAGACGAGCCCGGTCACCATCCGGTTGACGAACTCGATCATGGCGTGGAGGTCGCCCGAGTCGGGGTGGAACTGGGTCCGCTCGCAGCTCGGCCACTCGGGGCAACCAAGGCCCGAGCCGGTCAGGCGCACGGCGGCACCGGTGACGATGATCCCGGCGAGGAGCACCACCGCGGCCAACGCCACCTTCCGGTACGTCGCAGGCTGGAGACGGAGGCGGCGCACGGACCGAGCGTACGCGGCCCCAGGTGGGTTACCGTCACCGACGTGACGGCGGACGAACCTCTCCACTACGACGAGTTCGGCCTGTTCCACGAGAACGCCGAGGAGTTCGGGATCCCCTACGACCGCCCCCCGGCGGTCCGGCGGACCTCCGTCGTGGTGGACGCATCCACCGGCCGCCGCCTGAGCGCCCTGGTCTGGGGCACGGCCCCGCCCGAGATCGTGCTGATCCACGGCGGCGCCCAGAACGCCCACACCTGGGACACCGTCGCCCTCGCCCTCGGCCGCCCGCTGCTCGCCGTCGACCTCCCCGGCCACGGGCACTCCGACCACCGCAAAGACGGGCCCTTCGGCCCGCGGGAGAACGCCGCCGACGTCGAGGTCGCGATCCGGGCCCTCGCCCCCGAGGCGGGGATGGTCGTGGGGATGTCCCTCGGGGGCCTGACCGCGATCGCCCTTGCGGGGCGTGCACCCGACGTCGTGCGCCGCCTCGTCCTCGTCGACGTCACCCCCGGCGTGGACAAGGAGCGGGCCGCGCCGATCGCCCAGTTCGTCTCGGGGCCCGAGAGCTTCGCCGACTTCGACGAGATCCTCGAGCGCACCGTCGCCTTCAACCCCACGCGCTCGGTGCAGTCGCTGCGGCGCGGCGTGCTCCACAACGCCGTGCCCCGTCCCGACGGTCGCTGGGTGTGGCGGTACCAGCGCCCCCGGATGATGGAGCTCGCGCTCCGTCCCGACGCTGAGGCGCCGCGAGCCGACGACCCGGTCGTGCCCGACTTCACCTCCCTGTGGGACGACCTCGGCGGCGTGCGGGTCCCGGTCCTGCTCGCACACGGCACCACCGGGGGCAGCGTCGTGACCGACGACCACGTCGCCGAGTTCCGCCGCCGCCAGCCCGCGGGCACGGTGGTCGCGGTGCCGGGAGCGGGACACAGCCTGCAGGGCGACGCGCCGCTCGAGCTCACCGCGCTGCTCGAGGAATTCCTCAACGGGTGAGCGGCACCAGGGTCTCGCGGGCCGTCGCCGCGGCCTCGATCCCCGGCCACGCGTAGCGCATGGGCACGAGATCGCCGGCGGCCCACGCCGCCTGCTGGTCGACGAAGTGCGGATCGGTGCACTCGCCGCTCGCGCCGAGGGGCACGATCCACCCGCTGGCGTCCCAGTCCCCGAGGTCGAACACGTAACGGGCCACCGAGGCCCCGGTGACGTCGAAGCCGAGGCCGGGCGCGTGGGCGGTGGCCCAGACGGTGTCCCACTCCCCCGGCACCTCGACCGCGGGCGGGTCGAGCACCCCGTCCCATTCGGGGTGGACCCGGGAGAGGGGGTGGCGGGGCGCCGCCCGGTGCAGCGCGCCCCAACGCCAGGTGCCCGGATCGGGCCCGAGCCGCTCGCGCAGAAGGTCCACCGCTTCGGTGAGCGCGCCGGCCACGAGGTCGGGCCAGGTCTCGCCCGGGGCGAGGAGGGTCGGGTCGTCGGCCGCCAGCAACACCGACAGCACCGGCCAGATCCGCAGGGCCGGAGGGACGAACGCGGCGGGCGGCTCGTCGCGCAGCGGCGCCCGCAGGCCGGTGAGCACGGCCCCTGCGGCGACCCGACGGCTCAGCGCGTCACGGACCGCCATGAAGACCGCCGCGCCGGCCGAGTCGACCGACACGATCCCGTCCCAACCGACGACCGCAGCGACCGCCGCCCGCTCCGTGTCGTCGCGCGGCGTCAGCGCCCGCAGGGTGCGCCGCCAGGGCTCGACCCGGAGGGTCTGGAGGTCCCGGTGCACGGCGGCCATGTCGGCGGCCGTCGCGTCGCGGAGCTCGGCGAGGCGGGCGAGGATCCGCTCCGCCCGGTCCGGGCGGGAGTAGCCGTCGCTCAGGTGGTGGGGGTAGCCCACGCCGACGATGCGCTGGTTGGCGGTGACGATGACCCCGGAAACGGGATCGCGCACCGACGGCAGGTCGTCGTACGGGACGGGATCGCCCCAGGCGTGGGCCCCGGTCCATCCCGGAACCGGACCACACGCGTTCTCGGGAGTGCGCACGGGCAGCACGCCGACGGTCTGGTAGCAGATGCTCCCGGCCCGATCGGCGCACAGCAGGTTGTTCACCGGGTCGACCCAGTCGCGCATGACCTCCCGCAGCGCGTCGACGGAGTTCGTCGCCAGCATGGGCGCGAGCACCTCGAACCCACGGCTCGCGTCGCGCAGTGCGGTCGACTGCATCGCGATCGCCACGCCGGACCGGGGGTCACCGAAGACGACGGGACCGTTCGGGGAGGTCCAGCACGGCACGGTCAGTGACTCTCCGTCGCGGACCACGACGACCTCGGTCCGATCGGGGGTCGCGTCGCGGGCAAAGCGCTCGACGTAGAGATCCTGGTAGTCGCCGTACGCGTTGGTGACGCACCACGCGACCTCGGCATTGTGCCCGAAGTGCGGGAACCCGGGGACCCCGACGAAGGCGAAGCCGATCGCATCGAACTCCGGGCAGGCCAGGTGGTTCTGGACGTACACGCCCGGGACCTCGAGCTGGCGATGCGGGTCCCCCGCCAGCAGCGGGCGTCCGCTCGCGGTACGTGCACCGGCGAGCACCCACGAGTTCGACCCGCCTCCCTCGGTCCCGTCGGTGCCGGCGGCTTCGGCCCTGGGCGCGAGCGCGCCGAGGAAGTCGGGATCGGACCCGCGCAGCATGGCCGTGGCCCAACGCACCGGCCCGAACCAGGCCGGGTCCAGCGCGAAGGGCGGGGCGGTCACACCCGGGGGCACGATCAGCGGCACGCTGCGGTCGTCGGTCTCGAGCGTGACCGCGGCCTCGGCCCCGAGGCGCTCGGCCACCCGGGACCGCCAGAGCTTCTTCTGCCAGTTCGCGAACACCACGTGGCGCATCAGGAAGACCGCGTTGGCCTCCCACGGCTCCCACGGCGCCGGGGTCACCCCGGCCCGGGCGAGATCGGTGGGGAGCGGCCGGGCGAGCCCCAGAGCGGCATTGATCCCGGCGGCGTAGGCGTCGAGGACCGCCCGGGCCGCCTCGGACAGCGCCGCGTACTCGCGCCGGGCCGCTCCGACGAGGTCGAGCCGCCGGGCGAAGACGTCGGCGGGCACGGCGCTGCCTCCGGCCACCTCGGCCCACCGCCCCGCCGCCCGGCGCCGGTCGTACTCGAGCTGGCCGAGACGGTCCTGAGCGTGCACGAAGCCCTGGCCGAAGAACGCGTCGTGGGCGCTCCCGGCCCGGACGTGGGGGATGCCCCACTCGTCGCGGAAGACCTCCACGGTGCCGTCGGGGCCGGGGACCGCCGTCGCCTCCGCTGCCACGGGCGCAGGCTACCGACGCCTCCCGGCCCCCCGGCGGACCGGGCCTCCGGTCGATCGGACGACCGGGCCGGTGCACCGCGCGAGAATGAGGTCATGGCCGATCCCGCCGTCTTCACCCGGATGGACCGATCCACCGCCGCGCAGTGGTCGGTGATCGGCCGCGAGACCATGGCGGCGCAGCCACTCGTCGCCGACCACGTGCTCGCGCTGCTCGGCCACCTCGAGGGGATGGTCATGGGGTTCGCGGTCGACCAACTGACCCACTGCCTCCAGACCGCGACGCTCGCGGACCGGGCCGGGGCCGACGACGAGCTCGTGGTCGCCGCCCTGTGCCACGACGTGGGCAAGACGGTCAGCGTGGCCAACCACCCCGGCATTGCCGCCGAGATCCTGCGTCCGTACGTGCGCGACGAGGTGTACCACACGATCCGTGTGCACCAGGACTTCCAGGGGCGCCACTACTACGGGCACTTCGGAGGCGACCCCGACGCGCGCGAGCGCTACCGCGACGAGCCGTGGTTCGACCTCGCCGCCCGGTTCGCCGACGAATGGGACCAGATCGCGTTCGACCCCGACCACGACACCGAGCCCCTCGGGTACTTCGAGGCCCGGGTCCGGTCGGTGTTCGCGACGCCGACGCACTTCGTCTAGGTCACCCCGAGCCGCGCCGCTGCGGCGTAGGCCTCGGCCCGGATCTCGGCCTCGTCGGCCACGGCGCCCCCGCGTACGACCACCCGGCCGTCGACGACCACGGTGTCGACCACGCTCCCGGATGCGGCGTAGACGAGGTTGTGCACCAGCGCCCCGGGCCCGAGCTCGGGGCGGTCGCTCGGGACGACCACGAAGTCGGCCGGGGCGCCGGGGACGAGGGCCCCCGACTGCCCGAGGCCGGGCGCCCGGGCGCCGGTGGCCACGGCCCAGGTCTCGGTCGCGGGCATGGCCGCCGGGTCGTTGGCCCGGTGCTTCTGCAGCAGCGACAGGAACTTCGCGTCGGCGAGGAGGTCGAGCGAGTTGTTCGAGGCCGCGCCGTCGGTCCCGAGACCCACCGGGATCCCGTGGGCGCGCGCCGCGTCGTAGGCGAACACGTCGCCCACGGCGAGCTTCAGGTTCGAGACCGGGTTCGTCACGATCGTCGCGCCCCGCGCCGCGATCAGCTCGAGGTCCGCCGCGTCGCACCACACGCAGTGCGCGAGGACGGTGCGTGGGCTGAGGAGCCCGCAGCGGTCGAGCAAGCCGGTGGGCGTCACCCCGTGCACCGCCCGGCAGTCGGCCACTTCGTCCTCGGTCTCGGCCAGGTGGATGTGGACCGGCAGGTCACGGTCGGCTGCGACCTCACCGAGCCAGGTGAGGGTCTCGGGCGACACGGTGTAGACCGCGTGGGGACCGAGCGTCGGGGTGACGAGCGCACCCGCCTCGGCGATCCGGTCGAGGTCCGCGAGGATGGCGGCGCGTTGGCTCCGCCCGGCTGCGGCGTCCCCCCCGTCGATGACCACGCTGCTCACCGCAGCCCGGATGCCCGCGTCGCGCGCGGCCCGCGCCACCGCCTCGCCGTGCCAGTACATGTCCCAGAACCGCACCGTTCCGGTGCGCAGCATCTCGATCGCGGCGAGCCGGGTGCCCCAATAGACGTCGTCGGCAGTGAGGCGGCGCTCGGCGGGCCAGATCACCTCCTGGAGCCAGCGCATCAGCGGCAGGTCGTCGCCGCAGCCGCGAAACAGGGTCATGGCCGCATGGGTGTGGCCGTTGACCAGACCGGGCAGGACGTGGCCGCCCCCGGCGTCGAGCACCTCGTCGCCCGGCTCGGGGCCGACCTGGGGACCCGTGGCCGCGATGCGGCCGTCGACGGTGCGCACCGCCCCCACGACGCCGTCGAGGCGGGCGCCGGTGACGGTGAGGGCCCGGGTCATCGGGCCAGCACCGGCAGGACGGCGCGCAGGGCCACCGTGAGCATGGCCTCGTTGGCCCGGCGACCGGCCTCGAACTCCGCCACGGTCAGGGGACGCTCCCCCACCCCGTTGGCGAGGTTGTCGACGGTGACGACCGCCGCGTAGTGGAGGTCGCGTTCGGTGCAGGCCACGAGCTCGCTCCCGAGGGTCATGCCGACCACGTCGGCGAAGGCGGCGAGGAGGCGGATCTCCGCCGGCGTCTCGAAGCGGGGTCCGACGGTCTGGAAGTACACCCCGCCGTCCCGGGCGGGTGGGACGGCATGCCCGTTCCAGGCGTCGAGGACCCGGGACCGCCACGTGGGATCGAAGCCGGGGACCCGCAGCGCCCGTTCGTCGCGGAAGCGACTGTCGGGCTGGGCGGCGAGGGCGACGACGTCGTCGAGGACGAGGGTGGTGCCGGGACCGACCTCGGCGCGCAGGCCGCCGCACGACCCGAGCGCGAGCACCCGGTCGCACCCGACCGCGGCCAGCGCGGCGGCGTGGGCGTGATGGTGGAGGTACGGCGCCGGCCGGTGGTCGGGTTGGCGGTGGCGTTGCAGGAACACGAAGGCGTCGGTGTCGAACACCACCACGGGCCCCCCGGGCACCGGGACCCGGCGCTCCCGCACCGCCGCGGCGCCGAACGCATCGACGGCGACGTCGAGCACCCCGTGCCCGCCGACGACGCCGAGCCGGCCCACGTCAGGCCGCGCCGGTGCCGGCGAGCCCCTCGGCGAACCCGATCAGGGCGGTGGTGATCCGGTCGGGGACGGTCGGGACCGGGGCCGCGGCCGCCCCGAGGCGGGCCCGGTGCGGCAGCTCGAGCTGGACCCCACCGGCACGCGAGCGGTTGACCGGGTTGCGAGGGTCCACGCCCCGCATCGCCCGGGGGATCCGGTCGAGCTCGTCGACGACCGGCATCTCGTCGACGCAGTCCCGCAGCCGGGCGGCCAGATCGGCGGCGAGGTCGCGCCGTCCGCCGCCGACGAGGATCGCGTCGGGCTGGTCGGGCAGGTAGTAGCCGTGGACCGAGACGACGACGTCGACGTGGGCGAGGAACGCGGCGAGCCCCGGGACCGCCGCCGTGTCGATGCGGTGCGACGGCACGTGCCACCCCCGCGACCGGGGCTGGGTCACGACGTAAGCCGATCCGCCGGTGCGCGCCGCGGCGGTGCGGGCGATGCCCTCGGTCCCGGGCTCGATCCCGCCGTGGAGGGCGAGGAACCCGACCGACGAGCCGAGCACCACGTGCTCCTCGACGTCGGCGCAGGCCACCAGGCGGTCGAACACCGTACGACCCTAGCCCTGGCAGGGTCCGCCCCGACGCCATCGCGACCCCGGGTCATCCCCCGCCCTAGGCTCCCGCCGATGTCCTGGTGGCGCCGCGCCGACGGCGACTTGGTACGCGATCTCCCCCTGAACCGCCGGGTGATGCCGTACCTGATGCCGGGCCGCAACGAGTCCGTCTACTACTTCGACATCGATCTCGCCCTGCACCGGACCGACGCCTGGCTGCGGGCCTTCAACACCGCCCACCCCGATCTCTCCGCCGACGTCTTCCACCTCGTCCTGTGGGGCGTGCGGGAGTCGATGGTCAAGTACCCGACCATGAACCGCTTCGTCGCCGGCGGTCGCGTCTACCAGCGCCGGGAAATCTCGATGGCGTTCGCGGTGAAGCGGCGGCTCCGGGACGGCGCGCCCATGGCTGTCGTGAAGCGCACCTTCCCCGCCGACGAGTCGTTCGCCGACCTGGTGCGGGGGGTCCAGGCCCAGTCGTTCCAGGACCGCTTCGGTGGCCCCCAGGGCATCGACCGTGAATTGGCGTGGCTCATGCGCCTGCCCGGGTTCGGCCGCCGGATCGCGGTCGGCGCCGTGAAGCTGGCCGACCGGCTCGGCCTGCTCCCCCGCTGGTTCATCGACGGCGATCCGATGTTCGCCTCCGCGTTCGTCGCCCACATGGCCAGCTTCGGGATGCCCGCGGGCTACCACCACCTCTACGAGTACGGCACCACCGGGGTGTTCTGCGTGGTCGGCCGGCCGACCGCGGTCCCCGGATCCCCCACCAGCGGCCCCGACCGCCGCCGGGTCATGCGGATGACCTACTCCTTCGACGAGCGGACCGAGGACGGGTTCACGGCCTGGCGCTCCATCCAGTACTTCAAGCGGATCGTGGAGGATCCGGCCTCCGCCGAACTGGAATCCGACACCGAGGGGTCCGCGGGTGGTGGAATGTCGCCCGGCGGGCCGGGCGGGATAGCCTTCGACGGCACGTCCGTCCACGACGGAGAGGGACTGCGCCCGATGGGGGCCGAATGAGCGTGTTCCGAGAGCGGTTGGAAGCGTTTCCGCGCATCGAGCCGTACCGGTACGCCCGGGCCGAGCAGCTCTGGCCGTACTACAAGCGGGTCGAGAGCGCGGCCACCCCGGTGTTCACCATCGAGGGCCGGTCGGTGATCAACTTCGGCTCCAACAACTACCTGTCGCTGTCGTACGACCCGCGGGTGATCGCCGCGGCCAACGCCGCCACCGACCGCTACGGCACCGGGGTCACGGGGTCCCGCCTGCTGAACGGCACGTTGCCACTGCACCTCGACCTCGAGGCCGAGCTGGCCGACTTCTTCGGGGTCGAGGCCGCCCTGGTCTTCAGCACCGGCTACGTCGCCAACCTCTGCGCCATCGCGGGCTTCCTCGGACGGTCCGACTACGCCGTCGTCGACAAGGAGGCCCACAACTCCCTCGTGACCGCGATCCGGCTGTCGGGGGCCCGGATGAAGCGGTTCCGCCACAACGACGACGCCCACCTCGCCGCGATCCTCGCCGACCTGCCCGCCGAGGCGGCCAAGGGCGTCATTGTCGACGGCGTCTACTCCATGCGGGGCGACACCGCCCCGCTGCCGAAGATCGTCGACCTCGTAGCCCGCACCCCCAACGCCTTCACGTTCGACGACGAGGCCCACGGCCTCGGGGTGCTCGGCGCCCAGGGCCGCGGCGCGGCCGAGCACTTCGGGCTGCTCGACGACATCGACATCACCACCCTCACGTTCTCCAAGACCCTCGGCTCGTGTGGTGGCGCGGTCCTCGGCTGCGCCGAGGCGATCGAGCTCCTCACCATCACCTCGGAACCGTTCATCTTCACGGCATCGAACGTGCCTGCGTCGATGGCCGCGGCGCTCGAGGCCCTGCGCATCCTGCGGGCCGAGCCCGAGCGGCCGGCGCGGCTGCGGGCCAACGTGGAGCACCTCCTGGGGGCGCTGACGGAGCGCGGGGTCTCGGCCAATCCGGCCGAGAGCGCCATCGTCACGATCCCCCTGAAGCACCACGACGACCTCTCCACCGTCTTCACCTTCCGGGACCTGTTCGAGCTCGGCGTGTTCTGCAACCCGGTCATCCCGCCGGCGAGCGCGGGCAACTCCGGGCTGCTGCGGCTGAGCGTGATGGCCGACCACGACGAGGACCTGCTCGACGACGCCGCCGACATCATCCGCAAGGTCCTCACCGACGGCGACCAGCTGGTCGACCGGGACTAGCCCGCCGACGCCGCCCCGTCGATCCGGCCGATCGGGTCGGTCGGGTCGGTCGGGGTCGCCGCCTCCCCGGTGGCACGGGTCCGGCGGACGGCTTCCAGGCGGGCCTCCCACGCTCTGTGCCGGGCCTTGCCGTCCTGGACGAAGGGCGACCAGGCGATCGCCCGGAGAAAGGCCGCGTTGCACCACCGGGCCGGGGCCGGGAGCGGGCGGGCGAAGTCGACGAACAGCACCACCCGCCACCCGTCGGACTCGTTCCAGGCCGAGTGCTCCCAGACGTCGTCGAACACCAGGCTCTCACCCTCGACCCAGTGGCGGGTCTCGCCCCGGACCCGGATCCCGCACGCGCCGGCGGGCTCGGGCACCCGCAGGCCGAGGTGGTAGCGCAGCACCCCCTTGTACGGTCCGCCGTGGGGCGGGATGCGCTTGCCCGGGGCGAGGATCGAGAACATCGCCGTGGTCACCCCGGGGATCCGGGCGAGCGCCCGGGCGGTCTCGGGGCACCGGGCCAGGTGGTCCTCGACCCGGAAGCCGTACCCGAGCAGGAAGTAGGTCTTCCAGCGGTCGTCGCGGGTGATGCGGTACTGGTCGGTGGAGATCTCCTGGAAGCTCGGGAGGTCGGCGACCCCGCGCAGGACCGCGTCGGCCTCGCGCGCGATGGCCGGGGCGAGGGCCTCGACCTCCCGGATCCACGGGAACCGGTCGGGATCGAAGAAGGCGGCGTCGCCGACGAGCGACCGCCGCCCGAAGTAGCCGTCGAGCCCCCGCAGCACCCGCTCCCCGAGCCGGTTGGCGACGTCGACCGTACGGGCTCGGACGCCCGGCGCCAACCCGCCGGGTCGGGGCGCGTCAATCACCGGCCTCGACGTCGATCTGGAAGGCGTCGTAGAGCAGCTCGGCTCCCCGGTGGCGGTGCTGCAGCAGCGCCCGGAGCAGATCGAGCGCCTGGTCGCGGACCCGCTCCACGGCGCCGAGGTCGCGGGCGCCCGCGAGCGCCTCGACCAGGGCGTCGATCTGATGCCCGAAGCGGGGGTGCTCGGCCCGGGCCCGCCGGGCGCGGGCGGGCTCGTCGGTGGAGCGGTCGTCGTCACCCATGGTCACCTCCGGGCATCGTGGGTCCGGGCCGCGGCCACGAGCGCGGCCATTTCGTCACTCACGGCATCGGCGAGGTGCTGCACCGGAGGCGCGACGTCGGGACAGGTGAGGAACCCGGCGCACACCCGGTCGTTGTATGTGATGACGGTTGCGTTCAGCGCGGCGCCGTCGAAGATCGGACCGAGGGGGAACATCGCGTCCATGCGGGCCTCACCGCAGTAGAGCGGCAGCCCGGGTCCGGGAACGCTGGTGCAGACGAGGTTCACCGCCGGGGGCAGCCGGTCGGCCAGGCCGAGGTCGGAGTAGGCCCGGAACACCGCGGCGGCGACGTTCCACGGTGCCACCAGCGCCAGAGCGGGCAGGGTCCGGGGCCCGACCTGCTCGTAGAGCGCCTTGGCCCGCGGCATCTGCTCGGCCACGAAGGCGAGGCGGTCCCCGGCGTCGGGGAGATGGACCGGGAGGGCCCCGAAGAGCACCGAGACCTCGTTGCCGCCCCGGGCGTCGGCGCCCCGGCGCACCGAGGTCGGCACCGCACTCACGAGTGGGCGGTCGGGGACGTCGCCCGCCTCGGCCAGCCAGGTACGCAGCACCCCGGCGGTGAGCGCGAGGGCGACGTCGTTGAAGGTCACGTCGAAGGCGGCGCGCACCTCGTCGAGCGCAACGAGGTCGAACTCCGCGAAGGCTGCCGCACGGTCCGGGGTGATCGAGCGGGACAGGCAGGTGCGCGGCGCCGTGAAGGGCAGTGCCGGCACCGGGGCCCGACCGGGTGCGGCGCGCAACAGCCGCCACCCCGAGCGGGCCAGGCGGGTCACCGCCCGGGCGACCACCGCCGGCTGGTCGAGCGCGGTGCGGGCCACCGCGCCCAGGTGGATCCGAGGATCCACGGTCGCAGGCGGGGTCGCCGGGGTCGGGGTGCGTAGCGGCGGCGCCTCGGGGGCGGCGCCGAACAGCGCGCCGAGGACGCCCACCGCTGCGACCCCGTCGACGAGGGAGTGGTGGACCTTCGCGACCAGCGCCTTGCGACCGTCGGCGAGGCCGTCGACCACGGTGAACTCCCAGAGGGGCCGGTCACGAGGCAGGGGGCGACCCGCGATCTCGCCCGCCAACGCGGCGACCTCGGCGAGGTCGGCGCCGTCCGGCAGCCGTACCCCCCGGACGTGGAGGTCGAGGTCCACGTCGCCGAGCTGCCACTGGGCCCCCGCCACCCCCACCGGACCGTCCACCAGCCGCCGGCGCAGCACCTCCACCGCGCCGAGGCGGGGCGCCAGCACCCGGCGGAGCATCTCGGCGTCGAACGGGGCCGAGGCCGTGCGGTCGTCCAGGACGATGATGCCGACCACGTGCCACAGCGTGCTCGCGGTCTCGGTGCGCAGGAAGGCGGCGTCGATCCCCACGACCGGGCGCAGGCCCGGGTCCGGCGGTTTGGGCGGCGCGGCCACCCGCGGATGCTACGACAGGCCGCCGGCCCACCGACAGGGCCGTGCGCCTCCCGCTTCCCCGCCGACGGGGCCCAAGCCCTCGGCGACCGGACCCGCGACCCCGACCGGGGTCAGTCGTCCTTGAGTGCCACCGCGTTCGGGGTCACGTTCATCTTGGGCTCGTAGTCGGCCACGGCCACGTCCCGGCGCTCACGCCGGGCCCCGGTCCGGACCGCGTCACGGCACCCACCGCACAGGCCCCGGAACACCATGGGCTCGATCCGCCCGCACCGGAGGCAGTCCCAGTCCCGGGGGGCGAGGTCGTCGGCGTCGGTCACGGGGGCCATGGATCACCGCATGTTCGCGGTGTGCCCGAGGGAGTACCGCCCGGGCTGGGGCCACACGGCGAGGCCGTGGGGCTCGCGACCCACGGGGATCACGGCGTACTCCCCCGTCCGGGTGTCGATGGCGTAGACCTCGTTGTCGTAGCGCCCGGCGAGCCAGAGCTTGGTGCCGTCGGCGCTGACCCCGCCCATGTCGGGGCTCCCGCCCCCGGGAGTGGGCCAGGTGGCCACGATCTTGTTGCCGTTGCGCCAGTCGAGCACCGAGACGCTCCCCTGCCCGTTGGGGGGGCCGCCGATGCGGGTCGACCCGCGGTTGGCGACGTAGAGCACCGAGGCGTCACGGCTCGGGTACAGCCCGTGGGCCCCGGTGCCGGTCGGGATGAACCCCTTCTCGGTGAAGGTCACCGGGTCGACGAGGTACACGCCGCTGCGCACCATCTCGGCGACGTAGAGCATCGTCCCGTCGGGCGACAGACGGATGTCCTGGGGCATCCCGCCCCCGGTGAGCTGGAGGTACGAGACGACCTGCCCGGTGGTCATGTCGATCTTGACCAGCGCCCCGGCGAACTCGCAGGTGAAGATCGCCCAGGTGCCGTCGATGGCGAACTCGCCGTGATTCACGCCACCGCAGTTCGGCGTCTCGACCGACTTCTGCAGCGCCATGGTCTTCGGGTCGCGGAAGTCGAGGCGCTTGTACGCCTCGGCGACCACGATGGCCGACTTCCCGTCGGGCGAGAAGTACATGTTGTAGGGGTCGTCGACGGGGACGTCGGGCCCGGACCGCTTGCCGGTCTGGGGGTCGATCGGCGTGAGGCTGCCGTCGGTGCGCCCTTCGGCGGTGTTGGTGACCCACAGCGTCTTCATGTCCCACGAGGGCACGATGTGCTGCGGGTTGATCCCGACCGGGAACTTGTCGATGACCTGCATGGTGTTGGGATCGATGACCGAGACGGTGTTCTCGGCCCGGTTGGGCACGTACACCCGCGGAAGGTCGTCGCGGACGAAGTCGAGCACCTTGGTCGCAGTGGTCTCGCTGTAGAGGTTGGTCGGGTCGACGACCGGCGGCATGCCCGGGACCGTCTTGATCACCACCGGCGGCGTCGTGGCCGGGGTGGCGCCGTTACCGCGCACGAGAGGGTTCGACACCGAGCGGCTGGTCGGGTCGTCGGTGCCGCCACAGGCCACCACCACCACGCCGAACACGATCAGGGCCACGACCGCCCATCGGAACACTCGTAGGTTCGTCACCGGATCCTCGTCGACGCCAGCGGGAGCAGCCCCGTCCTCCGGGGTCCCCAGGTTGGCAGGCCGCGGCGCCGATCGGGTGTCATCCGCGTGCCGCGTGCCGGGTGCCGGGGGCCGATCGCGTGGGATACCGTCCGGCGATGGTCCCGCCCGCGCCCACCCCGGCGGCCCCCGCATCCGGCGGGCCGTCCGGCACCCCCCGCTCCGCCTGGCCCGACGAGGAGGCGTTCCGCGAGGCCGCCCACGACCAGGGTTGGACCGACGGCCTCCCCGTGGTCCCGGCCACGCCGGAGCGGGTGGCCGCCTGTCTGGCCACCGTCGGCCTGGCCCCCGACGCCGTCCTCGGCGCCGTGCCGACCCGGGAGGTGACCGTGACCGCCGAGCTCGCGGCGGTGAACGCGGTCATGGCCGGGTGCCGCCCCGAGCACTTCCCGGTGGTGGTCGCGGCGGTCCGGGCCCACCTCGACGAGCACGGCAACTGCCACTCGACCACCGGGACCCTCTCGGGCGCCGCCCACGCGGTCATCGTCAACGGTCCCGTGTGCGGGGAGCTCGGCATCGCGTCCGGCGCCGGGTGCCTGGGTCCGGGCTTCCGGGCCAACGCGTCCATCGGCCGCGCCCTGCGCCTCGTGATCCGCAACGCCTGCCGCGCCGTGCCCGGGGGGCTGGACCGGGCGACCTTCTCGTGGCCGCTGCGCTACTCGTTCTGCTTCGGCGAGGACGAGACCGTGCCGGGCTGGCGGCCGCTCCACGTGCAGCGGGGCTTTGCGCCCGACGAGAGCGCGGTCACCGTGCACTCGGTGATGCGGATGATCTCGGCGTGGGACTCCACCAGCCGGACCCCCGAAGGGGTGTGCGACTCGCTGGTCGCCGAGACCCGTGTCCACGGGATGTCGGGCGACGCGTTCCTCGGCGACGGCATCAACGTCGTGTACGTGGTGGGCAAGGAGCACCAGCGCTTCTTCGTCGACGCCGGGTGGTCGAAGGAGCGGATGCAGGAGTACCTCTGGCCCCGGCTCACCGCCCCCACGGCCGCGCCGCGCGACCGCTGGGTCAACCTCGGCGCCCCCGCCAACATCCTGATCGTCGGGGCCGGCGGCGCCGGCATGGCCGAGACCTGGATTCTCTTCCCCCACCTCGCGTGGGCCGTGACCCGGCCGGTGGAGCGGGTTACGCTCACGCCGTGAGCATCGTCGCCCTCGACCCCACCGGCGGCCCGCCGTCCGCACCGCGGGCCCGACGCCTGGCCGAGCGGCCCGCGTCGCTCGCCGGGGCCCGCCTCGGCCTCGTGGTGAACGGCCTCGGCCACAGCGAGCGCTTCCTCGACGCACTGGCCGCCGAACTCGCCACGCTGGTGGACCTGGCCGGCGTGGTGAAGGTGGTGAAGGCCGGGGTCTCGGTGCCACCGGATCCCGGGGACTGGTCCCGGTTGACCGAGGGAGCCACCGTCGCCATCACCGGCTTCGGCGGCTGAGGGAGCTGCAGTGCCCGCAGTTTGCGGGACGCCGTGGAGCTCGAGTGGGCGGGGATCCCGACGGTGTGCATCGTGCACCACGAGCTGCGGGAATCGGCCGGGGCGATCGCCCGGATCAGCGGGCACCCCGACTACCCGATGATCACCGTCGACTACCCCTGGATCCCCACCGCCACCTGGTCCGAGGCCGAGATCGCCGAGCTCGCCGGTGCGCTGGCCCCGGTGGTGCGCGACCGTCTGCTCGGCGCCGATCAGGCGTCGATGCCGTAGCGGTCGAGCCGGTACGCCCGGATCGCGTTCCCGCGCAGCAGCAGGTAGCGCTCCCGCTCGTCGAGTCCGGCCGCGTCGCAGATCCGCTCCGCCGTCTCGCAACTGTGGGGGAACGTGCTGTCGGCGTGGGGGTAATCGACCTCGAACATGAGCTGGCCCATGCCCACGCGGTCGCGGTTGGCGAGCCCGACCTCGTCGTCGAAGAGGCAGAAGTGGATCCGGTCGGCGACGTAGCTGCTCGGCGGGTGCGGGAGCGCGGAGCCGAACCCGGTGGCCCCACGCTCGGCCCAGAGCTTGTCGGCCCGCTCGATCACGTAGGGCGCCCACCCGACCTGGCCCTCGGAGTACGCGATGCGCAGGTCGGGGAAGCGCTCGAGGGTGCCCGAGAAGATGAAGTCGCAGAACGAGCCCATCGCGTTCGAGAACGTGAGCGTCGACGACACGATGAACGGGGCGTCGGGTGAGGTCGCGGGCATCTTCGACGACGACCCGATGTGCATGTTGACCACGGTGTCGGTCTCGGCGCAGGCCGTGAAGAACGGGTCCCAGAACCGGTCCCGGTCGTGGATCGACGGGAGCCCGAGCGGCTGAGGGTTCTCGGTGAAGGCGACCGCGTGACTCCCCTTGTCGGCGCAGCGCCGGATCTCGGCCGCGGCGAGGTGCGCATCCCAGAGCGGCACGATCGTCAGCGGGATCAGCCGCCCCCGTCCGGCGCCCGCGCACCACTCGTCGATCATCCAGTCGTTGTAGGCCCGCACGCAGGCGAGCGCGAGCTCCTTGTCGGGCCGCTCGAGGAACGCCTGGCCCGCGAAGCGGGGCAGCACGTTCGGGAAGCACAGGGAGGCGTCGGTCCAGTTCGCGTCCATGTCGGCGAGGCGGGCCGTCTGCTGCCAGCACCCGGGCCGGATCTCGTCGAAGGTCACCGGCGTGTTGTCGAGGTCGGGGAAGCCCACGGCCGCCGACAGCTTCGGGAACGGGTAGACGAGGTCGTCGTACAGCCAGATGTCGCACCAGTCGCCGTCGGGTGCGTCGCGCTCGAACGAGAACACCCCTCCGGCGAACCCGAACGCCGCCTTCTCCCGGACGACCCGGGGCCCCCGGTCCCGGAGCCCGGCCGGGAGTCGACTCGACCACAGGTCGGGCGGCTCGACCACGTGGTCGTCGACCGAGATGATGCGGGGCAGCGCCACGGCGCCATGCTGGCACAGGCGGACCGTCCGTCCGGGGGACGCGCCGGGCACCCCGTGGATCCGAATAGGCTCGGGCATGCGCTTCGGAGTGTTCTACGAGCACCAGGTCCCCCGGCCCTGGGGCGACGACGGTCGTGACGAGGCCCGCGTCTTCGCCGAGGCGCTGGAGCAGGCCGAGTTCTGCGACCGCCACGGCTTCGACTCGTTCTGGCTGGTCGAGCACCACTTCCTGGAGGAGTACAGCCACTCCTCCGCACCCGAGGTCTTCCTCGCTGCGGTGTCGCAGCGCACCGAGCGCCTCCGGCTCGGGCACGGGATCATGCACGCGCCCGCAGCGATCAACCACCCCGCCCGCCAGGCCGAGCGCATCGCCACCCTCGACATCGTCTCGGGCGGTCGGGTGGAGTTCGGCACCGGCGAGGGCTCGGCGGCCGTCGAACTCGACGCGTTCGGCATCGACCCCGAGGACAAGCGGGCCCAGTGGGACGAGAGTCTGCGGGTCACCCTGCGCTGCCTCACCGAGACCCCGTTCACCGGGTTCGCGGGCGAGCACGTCTCGATGCCGCCCCGCAACGTCGTGCCCAAGCCGCTGCAGCGTCCCCATCCCCCGGTGTGGGTCGCCTGCACGCGCCGCGAAACGATCCACATGGCCGCACAGCGCGGGATCGGTGCCCTCAGCTTCGCCTTCTTCGATCCCGAGGAGGCCCGGGCCTGGGTCGAGGACTACTACACCACCCTCGCCACCGAGGGCGTGCCCATCGGT
>VGBI01000016.1 GCA_016870595.1 Actinomycetota bacterium | reverse complement strand
GGCGGCCGGCCCGGTTCAACCCGAAGTCGAGCCCGGGGGCTGCGTGCCGGTCGGATCCGATTCCGTCGAGGTTCGTGCTCCCCACCGTGTGCTCCCCACTGCAAGGGCGAAACGCCGGAAACCTAGCACGGCGATGATTGCCCCCGGCGAACCGGGCGAGTCAGGGGTCCGGCGCGTCGGTATGTTGGGGCCGTGGCGCCGTCCTTCGACCCGGCGGTCCCGGCGCCGTACCCCCTGGCGACCCGCCTGCTCGCCCGGTTCGCCGCGACGCCCGACACTGTGGCGGTCGCCGACGCCACCGGTGCGCTCAGCTACGGGGGGCTCGTGCGCCGGGCTGGGCGGGTGGCCGCGGCCCTGGAGGCAGTGGGCGCCCCCGGCCCGGTGGTCGTGCTCGTGGATCGCAGCGTCGCCTCGGTGGCCGCCCTCACCGGGGTGATGTGGTCGGCGCGCCCGCTGGTCCCCGTTGACGCAACCGAGCCGGCGCCCCGCCTGGCCCAGATGTTCGACCGGGCCGAGCCCACGGTGGTGCTCGACGCCGTCGGGGCGGCGGGCCCCACCCTGCTCGGTCGACCGGTCGTGGACGTCGGGCCCCTGGTGGCGCCACCGCCCCCGGGGGGTCCGGATCCCGAGGTCGGCGACCCGCAGCCGCCGGTCCCCGCCGATCCCACCGCCATGTGCACGCTGTTCTTCACCTCGGGCTCCACCGGTGCCCCGAAGGCAGTGGTGCGGACCGGGCACGAAGGGGCGGTGGCCTGGCGGCTCTGGGACCGGCCCCGCCTCCGCGGGGACTGGTCCAACCTGGCGGTGTTCGCCCCGTTGCACTCCGCCGCCGGATACCTGTTCGCGCTGATCCTGCCCGCCCTGGGGCACCGGGCGACGCTCGTCGACCTGGCGGCGACACCTCCCGACGTGCTTGCGGAGCGCTGCGGCTCGGAAGGTGTGGACTGCCTCGCGCTGACGCCGTCGCTGGTGCACGCGTTCGCGACGATGCTCGACGGGCGCCGACTGGACGGTGTGCGTCACGTGATGACCTTCGGGGAGGGCCTCGACTGGTCCGTCGTCGCGCAGATCCGGCGGATCGCAGCCCCCGACGTGACGGTGCAGTCGCTCTACGGCGCCTCGGAGAGCCTGGGCATGACCCTCGAGCACACGATCGGTCCGGCGGTGCCGCTCGGGCGCGGACGGGTGCCGCTCGGGACCCCGATCGACCCGACCGCGGTCCGGCTCGAACCGGTGGAGGGTGCGGGTGACCGCTCGGAGATCGTCCTCGTCCGCGACGTGGTGACGCGCTGCCACGGCGATCCCGACCTCAGCGCCGAGCGCTTCGGGCGCGACCCCGACGGCACGCCGTTCTGGCGTTCGGGGGACCTCGTCCGGGTCGATGCCGACGGCATTTGGCACTCGTGCGGTCGGCGCGACGACATGGTGAAGGTCAACGGTCGGCTGGTCGAGCCCGCCGAGGTGGAGGCGGTGCTGTGCGAGGTCCCCGGGGTCCGCGACGCCGCGGTGGTCCCCCAGGGACTCGGCGACTCCCGCACCCGCCTCGTGGCCCACGTCGAGACCGACGGGTCGGTGACGCCTGCCGGTCTCCGCACCACACTCGCTGCCCGGCTCCCCGCCTTCCTCGTGCCCGGCGTCTTCGTGCACCACGACCGACTCCCGGTGACCGATCGGGGGAAGGTCGACCGGGGCGCGCTGCGCGCGGCGCCCGTCGTGCCGTGGCGGTCGGTGGCGGCGACCGGCGGGGTGGAGGACCCGCTCGTCGCGGCGGTGACGGCGGTGGCCGCGGTCGTGCTGCAGGACCCGGATCTCGGTCCCGACGACGACCTCTGGTCGGCGGGCTTCGACTCGCTGGCGGTGCTCGAGATCGCCGAGGCGCTGGGTGAGGCCCGCGGCGGGTCGGTCGACCTCGACGTCTTCCTCGAGGCGACGACGCCCCGGGCCGTCGCCGAGGCGCTCGCCGCTCGTGGTCCCCGCCGCCGGGACGTGCCGCCGTGCCGCTGCTACCGACCTGGGGCCGGCCGGGCGCCCCTGCACCTCTTCGCCGGGGCCGGGGCGTCGGCGCTGCAGTACCGGGCGCTGCTCCTCGAGCTCGGCGACGACCAGCCGGTCGTCGTGCACGAGCAGGCCGGGCTGCACCGGAGGGGTCTGCGTGACCGGTCGCTGGCGGCGCACGCAGCACGCTGTGCCGCAGAGATCGAGGCACAGACCCCGGTCGGGCCGGTCGGGGTCTGCGGTCACTCGTACGGGGGGGCCGTGGCGATCGAGGTCGCGGCGCTGCTCGAGCGATCGGGCTACACGGTCCATCGCGCGCTGCTCGACGTCGTGCCGATCGAGCGCGTGGTGCCGCTCGCGACCGGCACGGTCGGCCGTATGCGGCGCCGCTTCGCGCAGCCGTCGGTGGGTCGGGCGCGTGCGCTCGTGCGCCGGGAGGTGCGCCGTCGCCGACCCGGCACCCGGGAGCGGTTCGAGTGGTTCCTCCGGCGGGCGGACACCCAGCTCGTTGGGTACCGACCCAGCCCCGTGCGCGGGCCGGTGGCACGGTTCGTGGCCGAGGCGAGTCGCCACCTCGTGACCGACGCCCCTGGTTCGGATCCGTGGATCGAGGCTCCCGGGGCCCACAACAGCCTCGTGTACCCGCCCCACGTGACGGTGCTCGCCGCCCACCTCCGGGCGTGCTTCGCCGGGGTCACCGACGCAGGGGAGGCCCGGTGACCGGGCCGACCGTCACCGTGGCGATCCCCTTCTACCGGGGCCTCGACCACCTGGCGCACGCACTGGCGAGCGTGCGGGCCCAGACCCGCGACGACTGGACCTGCGTGGTGGTCGACGACTGCGGGCCCGAACCCGGCGCCGCCGAGGTGGTCACCCGGATCGGCGACCCGCGGATCCGCTCGGTGCGCAACGACCGCAACCTCGGCCTCGCCGGGAACTGGAATCGGTGCCTCGCGCTCGCCGAGGCGCGGTTGGTGACGCTCCTGCACGCCGACGACGCCCTCCACCCCGGCTACGTGGACGCGGTGGTCCGGGCCCATGCCCGCCACCCGGGCGCGGTGGCGGTGTACTCGCGGGCCCGGGTGATCGGGCCCGACGGCGCGCCGGTCTTCTCCCTGCCCGATCGCGTGAAGCGCGTGATCGAGCCCCGCGCCACCGGCGACACCGTGGTGGCGGGTGAGGCCGGGCTCGACCGGCTGCTGCGCGGGCAGTTCATCTTCTGTCCCACGCTCTGCTACCGAGTCGACGCGCTCCCCGCCGAGCCGTTCGCCGCCCGCTGGCAGCAGGTGACGGACCTCGCGTTCCTCGCCGACACCTTGTTCGCGGGTGGTGTCGTCGTCGGGATCGCCGAGGTGCACTACGACTACCGACGTCACCCCGGGAGCGAGACCGCCCGCCTGACCGCGAGCACGCGTCGGTTCGAGGAGGAGCTCGCGGTCTACGACGAGATCGCCGCCCGGGCGGCCGCGTGCGGGTGGGAGCGGGCCGCAGCGCGGGCGCGGCGCAAGCGGATCATCCGTGCGCACCTCGCGTACCGCGTCGCCGGTGACCTCGTGCACGGCCGACGTGACGCCGCACGCGCGAAGTGGGCGCTCCTGCGGACGAACGCCCGGGTCTGAGCCCGGGCCGCGGGCCGGGCCGACGCAGCGGTCAGGGCTGCGTCTCGGCCAGCGGCCGGATCCGGAACGTGAGCCCGGCGAGGGCGGCGACCACCGAGCGGGCGATGAAGCGCACCGCGGCGAGCGGCCCGGCGCTGGCTGCCCCACCCTGACGGGGGAGCATCTGCACCGGGGCCTCGACGATGCGGTACCCGCTGCGCGCCGCGACGAGCGCGGCCTCGAAGGTGTCGCCGAGGTAGTGCACCGGGTAGGAGGTGGCGAACTCCCCGAGCAGCGGCTGCGCGATGCACCGGAAGCCCGAGGTGGGGTCGTGCAGGACCGTGCCGGTCCGCCGCCGCACGATGCCCGACAGCGCCCGCATGATGATTCGGCGGGCCCGGCCGACGTCATAGGCGGGGGCGCCGTCGACGAAGCGACTCCCGACCACGAGGTGCGCGCCGGTGGACTCCTGGACCTCGAGCAGGTGGCGGATCTCCGACGGTGGGTGCTGACCGTCGGCGTCGCACTGCACCACGCGCCGGTAGCCGTGCTCGACGGCGTAGCGGAATCCGCACCGCAACGCGCCCCCCACGCCGAGGTTGACCGGGAGCCGGAGCACCGGGGCGCCCGCGGCGCGCGCGGTGGCGGCGGTCGCGTCGGCGGAGCCGTCGTCGACCACCACGCAGGCAAGCCCGGCGTCGGCCAGTCCGGCCACGACGGCGCCGACGGACGCCGACTCGTTGTACGCGGGGATGACGACGAGGACGTCGGGGGTCATCGGGCGTGCGGCTCGGTCCCGCCGGCCGGTGGCGTATCGGAGGTCGGCGACCGCGGCTCGATCTCCGCGACGCGGGCCTCGAGCAGCGCGATCGCCTCGGTGAGGTCGCGCTGGCGGGCGGTGAGCCCCGACGCGGTGATGGAGAGCTGCACGCAGATGAGCAGGAGCGTGCCCGAGGCGAGGAAGAGGAGGAGGCCGGTCGGGGTCATGCCGAGTCGGTCGGTGACCGGCTCGATCAGCGGGGTGCACAGGGCGAGCACCACGATGAGCGCGCCGAGGACGATCCACCCGACTGCGTAGCGCACGGTGAGCAGTCGGCGACGGGCGACGACGAGGGCGAGGACGATGACCGCGATGCCCGCACCGGCGATGAGCAGCTCCTGATCGACCGACGCGTCCATGACGGTGATGCTACGCCGGGCCCGGTGGGCGTTCGCGGGGGCGTTCCGCTCAGATGTAGTACCCGGTGATGTCGATGACGAACTGCGTGGATCCACCGCCCCCGGCGAAGACCTTCACATTGCGTGACGTGTCGAGGTTCGAAGCGCTCGCGTTGGCGAGGATCTGCCCGGACGCCGACCAGTTGATGGTCGAAGACCCCGAGCTCGAGGCGGTGCCCGGCGCGACGGAGAGGAATCCCTGACCGACGGTGTCGGCGATGGTGAGGTTGAACGTGACGGCCGAGGCGCCCGCCGGTACGGCGTTGGCCGTGGTCACCAGACCGGTCTCGGGGTCGCGGGCGTCCCGCACCGAGACGATCCGGTTGGCGTTGGCGAGCGCACCGGCACCCCCCGACCACCGGGAGTCGTAGGCCCGGAACGGGGTGACCGGCACGTAGCCGAGCACGCCGAACTGGTAGACGACCCCGCGGATCAGGCTGCTCGCCGAGGCTTGCAACATCCCGACACCCCAGGCCTGCCCGGGCCCGACCGTGGTGAAGGGGCTGAACGTCGTCTGGAGGATGCCGGTCCCCGACGGGGAGGTTGCGGACAGGTAGATGGTCGGCTCGGTCACGGTGTCGAGTGTCGTGTAGAAGAGGGCCCAGGACTGGGTCCCGGCGGTGCTGCGGACCCCGTAGCAGTCGATCTGGAGCAGGGTCGATCCGACGGGGACGTCGAGGATCGCTCCGACGTCGCTGTTCGATCCCCAGACGCCGAGGCCGAGCTCCTGGACGAGGCTCGCCCCGGGGCTGGGGCTGATCGCCTGGAACCCGAAGATGTTGATCGTCTTCATGGTGGTGCCGACGAACCGACTCGGCAGGGCAGACGGTGCGGAGCCGCCGTCGGCCCCGGCCGCCTCGGGCCCGGGTCCCCCCAACAGGCTCGGACCGGTCGCGCCGGCGGGCAGGATTCCCGACCCGAACCCGACCCCGCCTGCGGCGAGGGCGGCGCCGCCCGCCAGGAAGCGTCGGCGGCTGGCCCGCCGGTCGTCGACCGGGTCGATCCCGGCGTTCCGGTCGCCGGTCCCAGGGTCGTCGGTCCCCGAGTCGTCACGCATCGCCGGTCCCCCTGCTCCGGGCCGGGCACCCAACGTCCCCGGGTCTCCCGACGGGAACGCTAGGACCACCCGTCGCCGGGCGCAACGACCGGTGCCAACGACCGGTGCGGGGACGGGGTCAACGACCGGCGCCGGGCACCCGGGCACGGTCGACCCGGTACACGTACAAAGCGCCAGCGCCGGCGCGCACGCGGTCGGTCGCGGTCAGGCACGCGCGCGTGAGGGGCACCCGGCTCACCACGGTACGCACCCCGAGCCCGGCGAGGGCGGGATCGCAGGGGTCGACCATCACGATCACGGTGTCCTCGGTCTCGAGGAACACTCGCGGGGCGGCACCCTCGGGCGCGACGCCCCACAGTGCGTTGGCGTACCGGTCCCAGGCGGTGCGGTCCACACCGGTGGGGTCGAGGACGCGCCAGGCGTCGGGGTTCGGGTACAGGTTGACGGCCGACACGTTGTCGACCCCCCCGGCGGTGATCCCGGCGAGGGCGGTGATGTCGCCGGCAGGGTCGTTGGCGAAGACGACCACGCGGCCGGCGCCGGGACGGTCCCGCAGCTCGCGGCCGAGTTGCGCCGCCGGGCCGTCGCGCAGTGGGCCGAGGCCGTGCTGGACCGGGTTCACCAGCACGGCGCCGACCGCGAGCACGACGACCAGTGCGCCGAGGCCGGGGGCACCGCGCCACAGCGCCCACCCGACCGCCGCGACGAACAGCAGGGAGAGGACGGCGAGCGATCGCACCGATCCGTGGCGACCGTCGACCGTGAACACCGCGGCGGCCCACACCGTGCCGACCGCGAACACCCCGACGCCGACGAGTGGGCCGCGGTCCCGTAACGGTGGTCTCCAGCGGTCGCGGGCCTCGACGTACAACGCGAGGGCGAGCACCGACGCGAGGGCGATGGGTGGGAGCAGACGGTACGACGGGATGCGGTCGAAGCCGACCAGTCCCCCGACGGCGGCGGGCACCGGCAGCAGGTACCAGGCCACGAGGCCCGCGCCGGTCACGAGCACGGCACCGAGGGGGAGCCGGGCGCGCCACGGGCGGGCGCACACGTGGCGGGCGTCGACGGCGAGCGCAGCGGCCACCGCGGCGAGCAGGAACACACCGCCCGAGGCCTCGGACTGGTTCACCCCGTTGATCAGGGGCAGTGCGGCGGGATCACGCGCCGCGATCACGTCGAACGGTGCACCGAGCAGGAGCCGCAGGCCGCCCTCGCCCCCGGCCTCCCGTCGGCGACCGGGGTAGACGCTGTCGGCCACGGCCCGAAGTGCGTCGGCGTGGGCGCCGAGGAAGGCGACGACCAGGATCCCACCGACGACGGCGGCCGCGACCGCGACGGGCAGCACGGCGGCGGCGACGGACCGGGCCGAGCGGGGCCGCCCGGGCTCGGCCAGGAAGGCGGCGACGACCAGCGCGCCCACGATCAGCGCGACCGGTACGACCCAGGGCAGATAGAGCACGAGCGCGCCGCACGCGCCGAGCCAGCCGGCCAGCGCCCCGAGGCCGACGCGCGCACCGGGCGACCGGGCCCGGGTGGCCCAGAGGGCGACGGCGCCGGCAAGGGCGAGGTAGCCGACGACCGTCCCGAGGCCGGTGGAGGTCCACCACTGCATGGCCGGGCAGCACGCGAACGCGAGGCCGGCGAGCGCGGCGACGACGATCCGGGTGCGGCACGCGAGGAGCAGGGCGTACACGCCGATGGCCGGCAGTGCGAATTGCACGAGCCACCACTCGAGCGCGAACGCCTGGTCGACCCCGAGCACCCGGTAGGGAACCTGGTGGGGGCGCACCAGGTTGGGCCAGCCCGCGACCGGGAGGTTGGCGAGCAGCCCCATGTCGTGCTCGCCGACGCCGACCCAGCTCCGGGCCGGGAAGCCGAGCTCGGCCTGGCGGACCACCAGTGGAGTGCGGACCTGGAACTCGTCGTAGCGGATGGCCCGGGTGCGCCCGACGGCGGGCTCGGCGCCAGGGTCGTGGCGGGCGACCGAGGAGCCGCTGATCCCGGCGAGGCCGAGGACCAGGGTGAGGAGGAGCAGTGCCGCCGGGAACGCGCCGACGGCGATGAGCCGGCGGCGGACGGGCGTCACGACGGTCGAGCCTACGGTCCGCCGGTCGAGGACGGGTGGCTAGGGGACGAAGGTGCCCGACACCCGGACCTGGTAGCCGGTGGCGGTGGTGGCGAGCACCTGGATCGTGAGGCCGCGGTGGGTGAGCGACGTGCCGGGCGCGAGGGCGAGGAGTCCGGCGGCGGCGAGCACGCCGGTCGCCGCCCCCGAGGTCATGCGGAGCAGGCTACGCCCGGTCTCGGGGGCTGAGAGCGCGCCATTGATGCAGAGCAATGCCGCGAGGATCACCCACAGTCCTTGCTGCAGTCCGAGTTCCCGCACGATCGCGACGCACGCCGCCGCCCCGACGCCCGTGCGCACGGCGTTGGCGAACCACACCGACCGCCAGTGCGCCGATGCGCGCAGGAGCGCGCCCGGCGCGCCGTCGGTCACCGACCCGAAGTCGGGCTCGGGCAGCCTGCGGTCGCAGCTGGCGGCGGCGAGCCAGAGCTGCGCCGCAGCGACGATCGAGATCAGACGCGACTCGTGGTGCGCGCGCTGGAGCACCGGGGTCGTCGGGGCGGTCGGATCGAGCTCGGCGAGCCGCTCGAGGTCGGCGACCCGGGCGGCGTGCACGTCGGGCAGGGGCTCGGGCGCGCGGTCGCTGGCCACAAGCCGGGCCGCGGCGGTGAGCGCGGTCTCGCTCACGATGAGCAACGCCGGATCGTCGTCGGGGTGGCGGGGTCCGACCCGGGGCACGATCGGACGGGTCCACAGCGCGCGCTCGGTCATCTGCACGAGCGCCCGGTGCCGGCGACTCACGGCACCCGGCCGGTGGGCGGGGTCGCCGACGGTGGCGGCGACGGCGTCGAGCGCGTCGGTGACGGCGGTGACCGCGCTGCCGAGCAGCCAGGCGGCAGTGAGGTCGGGGAGGTCGGCGACGGTCGCCCCGGCCATCAACGGGATGAGGACGGCGATCTGGAGGCCCACCGCCGATCGGGCGACGTAGCCGCGCAGCGTGCGGGCGAACGCGAACGCCGCCGACACCACCAGCGTGGCGCCGACGGCGAGTCCGAGCGGATCGGTGCACGGCGTCCCGAGGAGGATCGCGACCAGCCCGGCCCCGGGGGGCGGGCCGTCGGGTCGGAGCGCGAGACTGCGCCGGTGCTGGACGTGCTGGTGCGGGGTGGGCTCGTGGTCGACGGGACCGGTGGGCCGGGCCGCCGGGCCGACGTCGGGGTCCGGGGCGGGCGCATCGTGGCGATCGGCCCCGACGCCGGGGCGGACGGCGCGGCCCGGGTGGTCGACGCCGACGGGCAGGTCGTGGCCCCCGGCTTCGTCGACATCCACACCCACTACGACGCGCAGGTGCTCTGGGACGGCGCGTGCACGCCGTCGCCGTACCACGGCGTGACCACGGTGATCGCCGGGAACTGCGGTCTGACCCTGGCCCCGATCGCACCGGAGCACGAGGACTTCATGGTGCGACTGCTCGCCCGGGTGGAGCAGATCCCCGTCGCGACGCTCGCCGCCGGGGTCGACATCCGTTGGCGGACCTTCGCGGAGTACCTCGATGTGGTCGCAGCCCGGCCTCTCGCCGTCGACGTGGGGTTCATGGTCGGCCACTCGGCGGTGCGGCGCGCCGTGATGGGCGATGCCGCGTCGAGCGACCCGGCGACGCCGGCCCAGCGGGACGCGATCGCCGCGCTCCTGCACGACGCGTTGGCGGCGGGGGGATTCGGCTTCTCGAGCGCGACGGCGGCGAACCACCGCGACGGCGACGGTCGGCCCACACCCCCGAACTTCGCGACTCCCGACGAGCTGCTCGCGTGCGCCGAGGTCGTGGGCACCTTCCCCGGGACCTGCCTCGAGGTCGTCCCGGCGTCGTTCATGGTCGGGTTCACCGACGCCGACGCCCGGCTGCTGGCCGACCTGTCGGCCCGGGCGGACCGGCACCTCAACTGGAACACCCTCATGTTCAGCCCGTCGGACCCCGACCTCTGGCGACGACAGCTCGCCGCCAGCGAGGCGGCCCGGGGCCGGGGTGGGTGGGTGGTCCCCCAGATGATCCCCCACAACTACCGCACCCGGACCGACCTGCTCGACGCCGAGCTCGGCTTCCGGAACCTGCCGGGGTGGGACCGGCTCTTCGCGGCCGATCGGGCCACCCGGGTCCGCGTGCTCGCCGATCCCGAGACCCGCCGGGCCCTGCGCCACGACCTCGCCACCGCCGACAACCCGTTCGCCGCGCTGTGGCGGGACCATCTGCCCCGCGTCATGGTGAACGACGTCGAGGACGTCGGCCGGTTCGGCGACCGGGTCGGGCGCACGCTCGGTGCACTCGCCGCGCAGCGACCCGACGGGGGCGATGCGCTCGACGCGTTGTTCGACCTCGCGGTCGAGACCGGGCTCGGTGTGGGCTTCTGTCGGTTCGCGTACGACGACGACGACCCCACGATCACCGCCCAGCGGCAGGCGGCGATCGCGTCGCCGGCGGTGCTGCTCGGCGCGTCCGACGGTGGCGCCCACGTCGACGGCACGGTGAACACGGAGTACCCGACCGCCACCTTCGCCGAGCTGGTGCGGGGGCGGGGCTGGCTCACGCTCGAGGACGCGGTGCACCGGCTCGCCGACGTCCCGGCCCGGCTGCTCGGGTTGCACGACCGCGGGCGGATCGCCGAGGGGCTGCGGGCCGACCTCGTGGTGTTCGACCCGACCATGGTGGGCCCGGGCCGGGCTGAGCTGGTCGCCGACCTGCCGGCCGGCGCCCGTCGGCTGGTCGCCGGCGCCGAGGGGATCGACCGGGTCATGGTCGCGGGGGTGGACGTGGTGCGCGGCGGCGCGTTGACCGGCGACCATCCCGGGCGGGTGCTGCGCGCGGGTCGCGACTCCGTGACGGTCCGGGCCCGGGCGTGACCGACCTCGACGTGCGGCCTGACGGCCCCGGGTCCCGCCGGGTGCCGGGCTCGGTGCGCGGGGGCCTGCTCGGGCTCGGGGTCTTCGTGGCGATGGTGCTGCTGGGGCTCGACCGACCCGTCAACGTGCGCGACGAGGTCTGGCTGCTGTGGCTCTCGGATCGCGTGGGTCGCGGCGAGGTGATGTACCGCGACGCCTACAACGTGACCACACCCCTCGCCGCGTGGGTCCTGGCCGGCCTGGTCCGGGTGTTCGGCACCGAGGTGCTGGTGCTCCGTCTTGCGACGGCTGCGGTCCTGACCGCCGAGGTGCTCGTGGGCCTCGCGGTGGTCCGCCGACTCGGGATGCGCGTCGGTGGACAGGTCGTGTTCGTGCTTGCGCTGTGCGCGGTGGCCACGCCGGCGGTGGCGTGGATCAGCCTGTACTCGGCGCTCGCGGTGCTCGGGGGTCTGGTGGCGCTCGCCGCGACGCTCGCCTGGGTGCGCGACGGCAGCACGCGCGCACCGTTCGTCGTGGGGGTGGCCGGAGCGCTGAGCGTCCTGGCCAAGCCCAACGTCGGTGCGCTTGGCGCGGTTGCGGTGCTGGTGACCGCAGTGGTATTCGCGGCGCGCGCCGACCCCACGCGTCGGCGCGCGGTGATGACCGACCTCGGACGCATGGCCGCCACCGCGCTCGGGGTGTACGTCGTGGCGGCCGTCGTGGTCGTGGCGGGTGGGGCGGGCCCGGCGTTCGTCGACCAGGTGATCCGGTCGAAGGGCGCCTATCTCGACGTGGGCTTCGGCTACGGCGAGGCCCTGCGCAACCGGATCGACATCCTGCTCGACGGCACGGTCCCCCGAGACGGTCGACTCCTGCTGCGTACGCTGGTGCAGGCCACGCCGGTCGTGGTGGTGCCCCTGCTCGTGTGGGGCGCGGTGCGGGCCCGGCGGGCGCCGGCACCGGTCGTGGTCGCGTTGGTCGCGTCCACCGTGGCGGGGCTCCTCGCCGTCATGCCCCGTCCCGGCATCAACCACTTCGCCAGCGTGCTGCCTTGGGTGGCGACTGGGTTGGCCGGGGTGTGGACCGTGGCCCTGCGGTCCCGACCGGCCGGCAACCGGGCCGCTCGCGTGGCGCGGCCGGTGCTCGCCGCCGGGGCCGTGGTCGCAGCCCTCGCGGTCGTCGCAGCCGTGGGGCCGCTCGTGGGTCCGGAGCGCCGGGCCGCGTTCGGGTGGAACACGGCCCACTTCGTTGGCGCGCCGTTGCGGGGCAGCCAGGCCGGATCGGCGGCCCGACTCGGCGCGGCGCTGCGCGCCCGGGGGGCCAACGTGGTGTTCATCGCGCGCGAGGACGCGGGGTTCCTGTACCTGCGCACGGGCACGACGAACCCGCTGCCATACGACTACGTCGAGCGCTCCGACCTCGGGCACGCCGACGAGCCGGGGGTGATCGCGCGGCTGCGTCGTGGCGAGGCGGAGTGGGTGTGCCTGCACCCGCCCCGACCGCCGGCGAAGGCCGACGACCCGCTCGTGCCCCGGCGCCTCGAGGCGTGGGTGCGGGCCGAGTTCGAGCCCGTGGCCGAGCTGCCCCGCTGCGACCTCTACCGCGCGCCCGCGGGCGGGTCGGCGGGCGGGTCGGCGGGCGGGTCCGCGAGGGGGTCGGCGGGCGGCCCGGCAACCTGACCGAAGGGCCTCCCGGGCGGGCGCGGCCCGGGCTGTGGGTCGCGGCGAGGCGCCTCGCCGTCGACCGCGCCGCGCTCGCGGCACGCGCGGCTGCGCCTGCGGGTCCGGGGCGCCTCGACCTGGTCGGGGGCGTGGCCGCCGGGCGACCGTCAGGCGTTGGGGACCACCGCGCCGCGGCCGTCGACGAGCATGATGCGCAGGTCGTCGAAGCGGAGGTGGTCGCCCACCGGGCCTGACAGCACCACCGCGACCCCGCCGTCGCCCCCGATCACCCGTCCGGCCTCTCCCGCAGCCCGGTGGCGCAGGTCGGACCGGCTGCCGTCGGCCTCGATGATCACCGGGACCACGCCCCAGGAGAGGCACAGTCGCCGCACGACGGTCTCGCTGAAGCAGGCGGCCACGATCGGGCACTCGGGACGCGCGGCGGCGAGCAGGCGGGCGGTGCGCCCGGTCTCGGTGATGAGCACGATGGCCGCCGCGCCGACCCGGGGGGCGAGCTCGGTGGCGGCGTCGGCGAGCGGGGCGCCCCACGAGGTGCTGTCGATGAGCGGCGTGTCCACGGGCGGCGCAGCGAAGCGCGCCGCCTGCGTGGCCAGCAGGGAGCCGGCGTAGCGGCGGTGGTGCTCGACGTGGCGCAGGATCCGGTCCATGGTCGCCACGGTCGCCACCGGGTGCGCGCCCATGGCGGTCTCGGCCGAGAGCATCACCGCGCTCGCGCCGTCGAGCGCGGCGTTGGCGACGTCGGACACCTCGGCCCGGGTCGGCCGCGCACTCGTGATCATCGACTCGAGCATCTCGGTGGCGACCACGGGGATCTTGCGCTCCATGAGCGACCGGTACACCAGGTCCTTCTGGATCCCGGGCACCTCCTCGAGCGGCAGCTCGACCCCGAGGTCGCCGCGGGCGACCATCATCCCGTCGGCGAGCTTGAGGATGCCGTCGAGCTCGTCGACTGCGCTGGCCCGCTCGATCTTCGCGATGATCAGGGCGCGGTCCCCGATCAGCTCCCGGGCCGTCGCGATGTCGGACGGATGCTGGACGAACGACACTGCGAACACGTCGACGCCGGCCTCGAGCCCGACTGCGATCGACCGCCGGTCGGCCTCGGTGATTGCGCTCCCGGCGAGATCGATCCCGGGCACGTGCACGCCCTTGCGGGGCCCGATGGTGCCCGGGGTCGTGACCACGCCGCGGAGCTGGTCGGCGTCGACCGCGCGCACCTCGACCGCGACCTCGCCGTCGGCGAGGAGCACGGTGTCGCCGACGGCACACGAGGCGATCAGCTCCGGCGCAGGGACGCGGAACCAGATGCCGGCGATGCGGTCGGCGGCGTCGGGGGGAGGCGTCGCGTCGGCGGCTCCGATCCGGACCGCGTCGCCCACCGCGAGGTCCACCAGCTCGTCGAGCCCGTCGATGCGCAGCTTGGGCCCGGCGAGGTCGCCGAGCACGGCGACGTGCCGACCGGCGGCCGCCTCGGCCGCGCGCACCGCGGCGACCAGCTCGGGGATCCGCTCGGGCGGGGTGTGGGAGCAGTTGATGCGGGCGGCGTCCATCCCGGCGCCGATCATCGCGGTGAGGGTGGCGACGTCCTGCGACGCCGGACCGATGGTCGCGATGATCTTGACGTGGCGCGGGAGCTCGCCGGCGTCGGGGGGTTCGGGGGTCGCCACGCCGGGGACCGTAGTGCGCCGGGCGCGCCGGGCCCGGGGGCTCCGGGGTCGCTCTAGCATCGGGCGGTGCCCGACGAGCGCGCGCCCACCCCGACCGGAGCGACCCCCACGACCGGAGCGACCGGAGCGACCGGTGCGTCGGGAGCGACCACCGCGACCGGCCCGGAGGTGGCGGGTCGGCCGGTCGGTCGGATCGGCCTCGGCTGCTGGCGCATGACCGGGGCCGACGACGCCACCCACGGCGCCTGGGTCGGGGCCGCGGTCGACGCCGGGATCGCCCTGGTCGACACCGCCGACGTCTACGGCCTCGACTGGGGCGGGACCGGCTTCGGCGCCTGCGAGGAGACCCTCGGTCGGGTGCTCGCGGCGTCGCCGGGGCTGCGGGACCGCATCGTGCTCGCGACCAAGGGCGGCATCGTGCCCGGCGTGCCGTACGACTCGTCGGCGGTGGCGATCACCCACGCCTGCGAGGCGTCGTTGCGTCGCCTCGGCGTCGATCACGTCGACCTCTACCAGATCCACCGGCCCGACCTGTTCGCCCACCCCGAGGAGGTGGCGGGCGCGCTCGTCGGCCTCCACGACCGCGGGCTCGTGCGCGCGGTCGGCGTCTCGAACCACACCGTCGCCCAGACCCGTGCGCTCGTCGCGCACCTGCCGTTCGCGCTCGCGACGACCCAGCCCGAGTACTCGCTGGCCCACCTCGACCCGTTGCGCGACGGCACCCTCGACCTGTGTGCGGAGACCGGCGTGGTGCCCCTCGCCTGGAGCCCCCTCGGCGGTGGGCGCCTGGTCTCGGGCGACGGGGTCCGGCCCGCGCTGCTCGCAGCGATGACCGCGGTGGGTGACGAGCACGGCCTCGACCGGGCCGGGGTCGCGATCGCGTTCGTGGCCGCGCATCCGACCCGTCCGGTCGCCCTCGTCGGGACGCGCGACCCCGACCGGCTGCGGGCGCTCGTCGACGCGGCGGCGGTGCACCTCGACCGTTCGACGGTCTACGGCCTGATCGAGGCGGCCGAGGGGGTTCCTCTCCCGTGACCTGCGAGGTCAGCTGGTTCGCCGCACTCTGCGACGACGACTACGAGCAGCTCGGCGTCGTCGACCCCGCCCGGCTGAGCTCGTGGGAGCACTGCGGTGCGATCGTCGCCGAGGCCGAGGCCCGGGGCTTCGACAACGTGCTGCTGCCGTCGGGCTACGCGCTGGGCATCGACGCGGTGGCGTTCGCCGGTGGCATCGCGGCCCGCACCGACCGGATCCGGCTCCTGGTCGCCATGCGCTGCGGCGAGCTCTGGGTCCCCCAGATGGCGCGCCAGATCGCGACCCTCGACCGGATGGCGGGCGGGCGCCTGACCGTCAACATCATCTCGTCGGAGATGCCCGGCGAGGTGCTCGACGGCCCGGCCCGCTACCGCCGGACCGCCGAGACCATGGCCGTGCTGCGCACCCTGCTCGACGGCCGTCCCGTCCACGCCGACGGCGAGTTCGTGCGGGTCGACCTCGAGCCGCCGCGGATCACCACGGTCTCGGGCCGGTGCCCGCCGCTGTACTTCGGCGGGCTCTCCGAGGGGGCCCGTGAGGTCGCGGCCGCGCACGCCGACGTCTACCTGATGTGGCCCGACACCCTCGACCGGGTCGCCGAGGTGATCGCCGACGTCACGGCCCGCGCCGCGCGCCACGGACGCCGCCTCCGCTTCGGCTACCGCGTGCACGTGGTGGTGCGCCCGACCGAGGCCGAGGCCCGGGCGGCGGCCGCGCACATCGTCGCCGCACTCGACGACGCCACCGGCGCGGCGATCCGGGCCCGCTCGCTCGACAGCGCGTCCACCGGCGTGCGGCGCCAGGCCGAGCTGCGCGGTGGCGCCGCCGACGACGGCTTCGTCGAGGAGCACCTCTGGACCGGGATCGGCCGGGGTCGCAGCGGCTGCGGTGCGGCGATCGTGGGCGACCCCGACCAGGTGGTGGCCAAGCTCGAGGCCTACCGCGCACTGGGGATCGACGCCTTCATCCTGTCGGGGTACCCGCACCTCGAGGAGTGCCGCCGCGTCGGAGAGTGGGTGCTGCCCCGCCTCGCGCACGGCCCGCTCCCGGTGACGCCGGGCTACACGGACGGGTCGAGCCCGTAGAGCGACGCGCAGTTGGTGCGCAGGATCCGCTCGAGCGTCGGTGCGTCGACGAGGTCGGCGAACCGCCGCCGCACCCGCTCCGAGTCGGGCCAGGTCGCATCGGAGTGGGGGTGGTCGTTCGCCCACATGAGGCGCTCCGGGTTCAGCATGGCGATGCTGCGCAACGCGACCTCGTCGTCCTGGAACGTCACGTACACCTGCTCGTGGAAGTAGGTCGACGGCGGCCGGGGCAGGTCGGCGTGGACGGCGCCGGGATCCCGGGTCGCGAGGCCGGGGTCGGAGCGCCCGACCCAGTGCCGGTGGCGCGCGTAGAGCGTGTCCATGCGGAAGGTGAAGTGGGGGACCCAGCCTGCGTCGGCCTCGACGCACACGATCCGGAGGCGGGGGTGACGGGCGAGGACCCCGCCGAGGACCAGCGCGCCGAGCAGGTCCTGGTTGGCGTGGATCACCCCGAGGAACCCGTTCATGCCGGGGCCGCGCCAGCGGGTGCCCTCTCCCGAGGTGAGGATGTGGAACGAGGCGGGGATGCCGAGGTCGGCGACCGCGGCCCAGAACGGGTCCCAGTCGGGGTGGTGCCAGTCGTGACGCCCGGGGAAGCCCGGCAGCATCACGCCGCGCAGGCCGAGCGCCCGGATCGCCCCGAGGTCGGCGATGGCCTCGTCGGGATCGCGGGCCGCGGTCTGCCCGATGCCGACGAGACGGGTCGGATCGGTGGCGCACCACTCGGCCAGCCACCGGTTGTACGCCTCGAAGCAGGCCCGCTGGTACGCCCGGTCGGGATGGTTGCACAGCACCATGCCCACCGTCGGGTACACCACCTCGGCGGCACACCCGTCGCGGGTCATCTCGTCGAGCCGGGCGACGGGGTCGAACCCGCCGGGGTGCAACTCGTCCCAGTCCCAGCCGTCGGGCTTGTCGACGTGGGTCCGCCCGGCCGTGGCGACGCGCCCGATCGGCACGATCCGCTCGCCGGGGCCGTCGGGATCGACCACCATCACCGCACCCTGACGCGGCCGGGTCGCGCGCACCGGTGCCCGGTGCGCGAAGGCGCGGTCGATGGTCGCGTACGCGGTCTCGGGCTCGGTCACGTGGGAGTCGGCCGAGATCGCGTGCAGGCGCGGTGCCACATGACCTCCGGATGCGGGTGCGGGACCCGACCGCGGATCGCCGCAGGTCCCACCGACTCGGGTCGTCGGCCCCTCCGTGGGGACCGGGTCCAACCCTACGGTCCCGCGATGGACCGGCGCATCCGGATCGTGCTGCTCGGACTCGTGGTGGTCGCGGTCGCGGCCGGAGCCGGCGCCCTGATCCGGGAGCCGGCGGCGCAGTAGCCTCGCGTCGTGACCTACCGACCTGCTGACGGTGTGCTCGCCGAGGACGTCGACGGCAACGTGGTGCTCATCACCGCCGCCGGCGACGAGTTGCTCGACCTCAACCCCACCGGGTCGGCGGTCTGGCGTGCGCTCGGTGCCGGCGCCGACCTCGACGCGATCGTCGCGACCGTGCGGGACGCGTTCCCCGACGCGCCGGCCGACGCCCTGGCCACCGACGTGTCCACCTTCCTGGCCGAGCTGGTCGAGGCCGGGCTCGTCGTCGGCTGACGTGATCGCGCACCCGGTCGCGCGGCGTGATCGACTGACATGATCGACCTGCGCAGTCCCGAGCCGGTGCGGGTGACCGTCCGCCCGCCCGACCCGGCCGGCTTCACCCTCGCCGCGCTGGCGGAGGTCGCGGCCACGCTGCCCCCCGAGCGGGTCGAGCACCACCGGGCCGTCGACCTGCCCGACCTGCTCCCCGACGGGAAGGTCACCCGGGACCCCCGGCCGGTCGCCGAGGTCATCGCCGATCTGGACCGGGGTGACTCGTGGGTCATGCTCACCGGCCTCGCGAGCCGGGAGCCCTACCGGTCGGCGGCGCTGCAGGTGGGTGCGCCGCTGCAGCTCGCCGCCCGCGTGGCGGGGGAGACCCCGACGACGGTCGACCTGATCGTCTTCCTCGGGGCCGCCCGCACCCGGGTGCCGTTCCACTGCGACGTCGGTCACCACGTGCTGCTGCAGCTCGAGGGCACCAAGACGCTGGCGGTGGGGTGGTACGACGACCCGGAGGTGGAGCAGGCGATGCGGGCGGTGTCGGTGGGGCGCAACCGGGCCAATCCCGACCGGCTCCCGGACCGGATCGAGGAGATCGTCCTCGATCCGGGCGACGCGGTCGCCCTGCCCGCCTTCTGCTTCCACGCGGTCACCGACTGCTCGGGGCGGTCGCGCGCGCTCACCGCCGTGCTGCGCACCGACGTCACCGAGGCGACCGCGGCCGCACTCGAGGCCCGACGGGCGGCGGACCCCGGCGGGTCGCCCCCGGCCTCGGTCGGGTGACGGGACCGACCAGAGCGACGACCAGAGCGACGACCAGAGCGACGACCAGGGCGACGACCAGGGCGACGACCAGGAGGCTCTCCTTGTCCGAACTCCACCACGACCCCGCACGCGCTCCGGTCCCGGGGCGGGTTCAGCTGCGGGCGTGGTGGGCGGCGTCGGTGTCGAGCGCCGTGTGCGCGAGGCGGACCGACCGGTGCACGGCGTGATCGGGCCCGGGGGGATGGTTGCGCGCGGGCACGCCGCGGCCGGAGTGGACCTCGGTGAGGCGGGTCTGCAGGTCGACGAGCTCGGTGCGCACCGCTGCGGCGGCCGCCCGGTCGTCGGCGGTGGCCCCGGCCAGCTCGGTCGCGAGGCACAGGGCGGTCGCACGGTGCTCGAGGCGCCGGTCTCGGTCCTCTCGCCGTGGCTCGACCAGCAGGTCGAGTCGATCGACGCGGTGGTCGCGGCCCTCGACGCGCAGGAGGGCCGGCGGGTGATCAAGACCCACACGCCGCTCGACGGGCTCCCGCGGGAGCCGGGCGTGACCTACGTGTGCGTGGGCCGGGATCCCCACGACATGGCCGGCTCCATGGTGGACCACCAGGCCAACATCGACATGGAGCGCGTGCTCGCGCTGCGGGAGCGGGCCGTGGGCAACGACGACCTCGCCGACTTCGGGCCGACGCCGGGACCCCCACCCGATCCCGAGGTCCGGCTGCGCGAGTGGGTGCGCGAGAACCCGCCGTACTCGCTGTCGTCGTTGCAGCGTTGCCTGCACCACTGGCACACGTTCTGGGTGGTGGCCGACGATCCGGCCATCGGGATGTTCCACTACGTCGACCTCGTCGAGGACTGGGTCGCCGAGGTGGGCCGGATCGCCGTGCTGCTCGGCCTGCCGCCGGATCCGGCGCGTGACGCAGCGGTGGCGGACGCGGTCGCGTTCTCTCGGATGCAGGCACGGGCGTCGGACTACGCGCCGAATGCGGTCGTCGGGATGTGGCACGACGACACGGCGTTCTTCCGGGCCGCCCGCCGAGACGGGGCGTTCACCCCGGACCTCGAGGCCGACTACGAGGCCATCGTCGCGGCCCAGGTGCCGCCGGCGCTCGCGGCGTGGGTCCACGGCGGGCGGGGCGCGGTCGCGACCTGATCCACCGGTGAACCGGAGCGGGCGAGGGCCCGCCCGACCAGACCGACCAGGACCCGAGCGATGGCCGGGCCGCGCACGTGGGCGGCGAGGCCGGGCCACGCGTTGGCCTCGAGCACGACCGCCCGACCCCGGTCGACGATCACGTCGATGCCGCCGAACTCGAGGTCGAGTGCGGCGGCGGCTGCCAGCGCGATCTCGGTGACTCCGGGCTCCTCGCCGGCGGGGTCGAGGACATCGGCGACCCGGGCCTCCGGAGCGTTGGTCACGAGGTCACCCGGGGTCGCGGTCCGCCGCGTCATCGCGACCACGCGCCCGTCGGCGACCACCACCCGGTGGTCGACCCCCCACCCGGAGGCGCGGGGCTGGACGACCTGGTGGTCGGCGTGGCCGTCGACGAGCGGCAGGACGGTCCGCAGGCGCTCGTGCGTCGTGGGGGCGTCGGCCGCCGACACGCCGCGGCCCTTCGAGGCGCGGGCGGGCTTGGTCACCAGGACCGGGGTCGCGGCGAGCGGGCCGAGGGCGGTGCCGGGTCCGGGCAGGACGCCGACCGCCGGCATCACCGGCACCCCGCACCCGGCCAGACGGGCCAGGGTCTCGAGCTTGTCGGCGCAGCGGTCGGCGGCGGCCACCGTGGGCAGGACGACCGCCCCGGCCCGGGCCCACGCGGTGCAGACCTGGCGGACGAAGGGCCACGGGCGGTTCACGCCCCGGGGCAGCACCGCGTGCGGGGTGCGGGGCTCCCCGTCGACGAGGCCCCGGACCTGCCCGTCGACCACCGCCAGGCCGAGGCGCGACGGGTCGACGAGCTCGGCGGTGAACCCGGCCGCCTCGGCGGCGCCGAGCAGGGCCCGGTGGTCGGCGACGAGGCGCTGGGGGTAGCCCACCACCACGAGATCGGGGGGAGTCGACGTCACGGACGGCACCAACCGGCGCGCCGTCCGGGGGATTCCGGCCCGGCCCCGTGCGCCCCCGCCCGGCGTGGGCGACAATGGCCCCGCCGGGCCCGGGTCCCGGGCCGAAGGGGGAGCCGTGGACGAGCTGCAGTCCCGCGCCAAGTTCACCGAGTTGGTGGCGCTGCTGGGCCAGGTGGCCGACGAGTGGGTGGTGCCCGGTCCGGGGATGACCGACGACGACGTCGCCGAGGGCTTCCGGAACCTCACCCACATCCTGCAGAGCGCGCTCTACTCGCACCAGGAGCTCGACCCGCTGCGGCCGGTGTTCCACCGCATCGTGTCGCCGACCCGGTCGTTCACCGGGGACAACGCCGACGCCGTCTACCTCGAGACGCCGGTCGCCGCCGGCCACGAGTACGTGGTGCGCGGCAACCTCGCCGGTGCGGTCTACACGTCGTTCACGATGGAGGCGGGTGCCACCGACGGTGCGTACGCGACGCACACCTCGGGGGTCCTGCGCGACGACGACATGGACGTGGCTCCCGACGGCGCGTACACGATCCGACTCGGCGGGGCCCCGAGCGACCGGAACTGGCTCGCGGTCCCCGAGGGCGGCGGGCGGATCACCACGCGCCACTACTTCGAGTGGCCGGTGTCGGCCGCGGCCGCGCCGGACCTCCACGTGCCGCTTGCGATCGAGTGCGTGAACCGGCCCCCGGCCCCGCCCCGCTGGGGGGACGAACGGGTCGCGGCCGCGCTGCAGCGGGTGATCACGCACGTGCGCACCAAGACGATCGCCAATCCCGCTCCGGCGCCCGACGTCGACATCCCCTTCGTGTCGCGGGTGCCCAACGAGTTCCGTCCGCCGGTGGTGCCGGGCAACATGGCCTTCGCCGCGTTCGACGCCGCGTACGCGATGGCGCCCTACCTGATCGGCGACGACGAGGCCCTGGTCGTCCGGGGACGGTGGCCCGAGTGCCGCTTCGCGAACCTGTGCCTCTGGAACCGGTGGTCCCAGATGTACGACTACGTGAACCGGCAGGTGAGCCGCAACCGGGCCAACACCGTGCTCGACCCCGACGGCGGCTTCACGCTCGTGCTCGCCCACACCGACCCGGGCCACCCGAACTGGATCGACACCGAGGGGCGCAACCTCGGCACGATGTTCTTCCGGTTCTTCCTCCCCGAGGGCGAGATCGTCACCCCCACGTGCGAGGTGGTGAAGGTCGCCGACCTCCCTGGGGTCGTCGCCCGCTGAGCGCAGCCCGGGCTCAGGGCGCGAGGCGGAAGAGCCCGGCGCGCAGGTCGAGCGCGACCCGCTCGATCGCCATGGGGCTCAGCTGGAGCGGTCCGTCCAGCGGCGCCGTGATCCCCACCAGCAGGCTGAGGGCGGCCACGACCACGAGCACGATCCCCGGGATCAGCCAGAGCGCCCGGCGGCCGGCGCCGAGCGTGAGCACCGAGACGTTGACCACCAGGGCGAGCCCGGTCAGGACCAGCACGAGCAGGTACGGCGCCGGCAGCGTGCGGCTGGACTCGGCGACGAGCTGACGCCGGATCGTGGTGACCGCGTCGAGCGCGCCGAGCACCTCGGCGGCCTCGGGTGAGGTCAGGCCCCGGGTCGCCCCCCGGGCCGCGGTCTCCATGCTGCGCGTGGCGCGGGCGAGGCGGGCCGGGGTGCGGCCGCTTTCGTCGCGCCCACCCCAGTCCACCGCGATGACGGCGCCGAGGTAGGCGGCGAGGTCGGACTGGATCCGGGTCCGGTCGGGTGCGGCGGCCGTCGCCGCCCACGCGAGCCGGGCGGCCGCGGCGGCCTCGTCGTTGGCCAGGCTCTGGACGGCCCGGAGGTGCTGGGCCTCGGAGACCACGGTGAAGGCGATCATCACCGAGAACAACGCGGCGAAGGCCGGGGTGAGGGGGGCGGCGATGGCGGCCATGCGGGCCCGGCGCCCGGCGTCGGCCCGGCGTTCCGCGAGCCCGCGAGCGGCGAGGGCCACTGCGGTGAAGAGCAGGAGGCCGAGGGCCACGACCAGCCAACCGGGGAGGCGGTAGATCCCGTCGAGCACGCCGGGAGCGTAGGCGACGGTCAGGCGTCGGTCACGGGACCCGGTCGGGCATCTGGGCCCGGAGCGCACGCGCGGCGTCGAGCGCGCAGCGCAGCGCGGTGGCCTCGTCGGGGGCGAGCGTCACCGGAGCGGGCGTCCAACCCGCGTGGTCGAGCGTCACGGGGATCGCCCCGACCCCGGTCAGGCCCGCGCCGGCGCCGGCGGACGCACCGTCGAGCGCGACCTGCACCGACACGACCTCGGGGGTGCCGCGTGTGAGGATCCCGATCAGGTCGGCCACGGCGTGGGCCGTGACCATCTCGGTGGTCCGCCCGGCGGTGCAGTGCACGAGGAAGGGCTTCACGGCCGCCCGCAGGTCGGCCGGGCACCCGGCGAGCACCCGGAAGGCCTCGTCGATCTCGCCCCGACCCACCCGGGCGACCAGCGCGTCGCGGGTGATGCGGATCTCGTCGGGGAGCCCGGCGAGCGAGCGGTCGCGGCGCTGGCCGCCGATCCAGTCGGCGAGCGCATCGGTGTCGATGCCGTCGACGGCCACGGTGCTCCACGCCGGCACCAGGTGGTCGCCGTGCTGGCCCACCATGAAGCCGCGGACCTGCGGGCGGCGCCGACCGAGCCCGTCGGCGATCTCGCGCCGGAAGCGCAGGGTGTCGGAGTACGCGCCGGCCCCGATCACCCGATCGGGGCCGAGCGCCTCGGCGAACACCGCGACGCCGAGCTCGACTGGGTTCGACTGGACGACGACCCAGGGCGCGGGTCCGCCGCGGCGGGCGAGCGCGTCGGCGTACTCGCGGAAGACCGCGAAGTTGCCGATCGCGAGACCGGCCCGGTCGATGGCGGCGTTCGGGTCGCTCGGCAGGGTCGACCCGGCGAGCATCACCACCACGTCGGCGACGACGTCCTCGGGGTACTCGACCAGCTCGATCGTCGGTGCGTCGTCGGCGAAGGCGTCGCGCAGGTCGGCTCGGAGCCCGTGGCCCTCGGTCGCGCTGATCCCGTCGTGGTGCACCACGAGCTGGAGACAGGCCGTCGGTGCGATCGTGCGCCGGTCGAGCAGCTGGGCGGCGAGCTGGCGACCGCACGCGCCGGCACTCCCGATGATGGCCACGCTCAGGGTCACGGCGCCGCCGGTCAGACGGAACGGCCGACGGCGTTGCCGGTGGCCACCGCGTTCTGGATGTAGCCGACCTCGCCGGCGTCGCCCACGACGTGGACCTCGAGCCCGCGGTCGCGCAGGGCGTCGGCGAGCCAGGTGTCACCGTGGACCCCGGTGGCGAAGATCACGTGGGCCGCCGGCGCGCTGCGGGTCTCGTCGCCGACGGTGAAGGTGACGGTGTCGGCCCCGATGGCGGTGAGGGTCGCGCCGGTGACCAGGGTGACGCCGTGGCTGCGGGCCTCGTGGATGGCCCGGGCCCGGCGGGGGTGGGCCATCTCGGTGCCCAGCTTGTCGCCGGCCTCGAGCACGGTCACCGTGCGGCCCCGCTCGGCGAGGAACTCGCCGAGCTCGAGCCCGACGAGCCCACCACCCACGACCACAACCGTGCGGCCGACGGGCATCCACTTGGTCGAGAGGCGCCGGACGGAGTCCATGTCGTCGGTGAGGCCGAGGCGGCGACCGGCGCCGACCAGCACGCGGGCGCCGAGGCCGAGGCGCTTGGCCGCCGTGGGGTCGTCGCCGGTGAGCAGGGCCCGGAGGTCGTCGCCCGACAGGGCGTGCGGGAGATCGGCACCGGGGACGTCGGGCCGGTCCCGGCGGGCACCGGTGGCGACGACCACGACGTCGGGTGCGAGCGCGGCCACCGACTCGGGGGTGGCGGTCACCCCGCAGCGCACGTCGACCCCGGCGTCGGCGACCGCTGCGGTGAGGTAGCGCACCAGCTCGCCGTTCATGGGCGTGGTGAGGGCCGAGAACCGGGCGGTGCCCCCGAGGTGGGGCGAGCGCTCCAGCAGGGTCACCCGGTGGCCCCGTCCGGCGGCGACCCGGGCGGCCTCGAGCCCACCGGGCCCACCGCCGACGACGACGACGTGGCGCGCCGCGACGGCGGGGGTCACGGGGGGCCGGTCGTAGTGGCCGAGCTCGGCGTTGATCGCGCACACGGGCGCGCCGTCCCAGAAGTTCTCGGCCACGCACACGTAGCAGTTGATGCAGGTGCGCACGAGATCGGGGCGGCCGGCGGCGAGTCGCTCGGGGAGGTCGGGGTCGGCGAGGAGCTGGCGGCCCATCGCCACGAAGTCGCACCCCCCGTCGGCGAGAATCGCCTCGGCCTGCTCGGGCATGATGCGGCCGACCGCGATGACCGGGACCGACACCGCCGCCTTCACCGTGCGGGCGAAGTCGACGTACTGACCCGGCAGGCGGGGGAGGGGGGCATCGGTGAAGCCGGTCCCGACCGCCCGCGGCGAGTTCGCCGACACGTGGATCGCGTCGGCGCCGGCGGCCTCGGCCAGGCGGGCGTGCTCGGCGGCGAGGTCGGGGGTGATCCCCCCCTCGGAGTGCTCGCTCGCGTCGAGCCGCACGATGACCGGGAACCCGTCGCCGCAGCGGGCCTTGATCGCCCGGACGACCTCGCACAGCAGACGGGCCCGGTTCTCGGTGGACCCGCCGTACTCGTCGGTGCGCCGGTTGTACTTCGGCGACAGGAAGGTGGAGATCAGGTAGCCGTGCGCGGCGTGGATCTCGACCGCGTCGAGCCCGGCCTGCTGGACGCGGGCGGCGGCGTCGGCGAAGCACTGCACGACCCAGGCGAGCTCGTCGGTGGTCGCGGCCCGGCGCTCGGGCATCTTGCCGCCGGTGGTCCCGGCGAGGCGCATGAGCTCGTCCGTGGTGAGGTGGTCGAACGACCTCTCGTCGTCGGGCACGGGGACCGACGGGATGATCTGCTCACGGCCCTCGACCACGTCGATGCCGGCGGTCTTGCCGTGGTGGCACATCTGCACGGCCATGCGGGCACCGTGTGCGTGCACGGCCGCGGCGAGGCGGGCCAGGCCCGGGAGGCAGGCGTCGTCGGAGAGCGACGGTTGGTGCCGCGACGTCGCGCCCACCGGGTACGCCACCGCCGAGGTCTCGAGGGTCAGCAGCCCGACCCCGCCGCGGGCCCGGGCCTCGTAGTGGGCGACGTTGCGGTCGGTGAGGTGCCCGTCGTCGTCGCACGAGTTCTGGTCCATCGCGGGCATCACGATGCGGTTGCGCAGGGTCATCGTTCCGAGGGCGCCGGGCGCAAGCAGGCGGGAGAAGGCCGGGGCTGCCATGCGGCCAGCCTACGCAACCGGCCGGGGGCGTCCGACCGGGGTCACGGCGCCTCCCACCGGGCCAGCTCCGTGCGCAGCCAGCCGTGCTCCCAGAAGCTGACGTCGCCGCCGTGGTCGAGCAGGTGCCGGTGCGCGCCGGCCATCACGGTGCGCAACCGGGGATCGTCGGGGACGGCCCGGGCCACCGCCTCGCCGATCCGGATGGCCACGACCGCGTCGCCCCGGGCCAGCGCGGCCTCGGCGCGCGCCAGCGCGGCGTCGGTCCCGGCGGCGGCGATCAGCTCGTCGAGCGCCGCGGGCGTGCTGTCGGGATACAGCTCGGTGGTGGACTCGAGCTTGAACCACCCGACGTACTGCTCCCAGAGCGTGCGTACCGCCCAGGCGACCTTGCCGTACCCCTGCCCGACCCGCAGCTGGGGCGGCAGTGTGATCTCGCGCATGAGGGTCCAGACGTCGGTGCCGGCGTTGAACCCCTCGAGGGTGCGGTCGTGGACGTGCACCACGGCGTCGTGCAGCCGCTCCAGCGAGGCCTCGATCAGGTCGGCCCCCACGATGGGGTCGTGCCGACCGGTCACCAGCATCTCGGGCCGCAGCGCCCGCACCATCCGGTTCGTCGCGAGCTGGGGTTCCACGAAGCGGTACTTGTCGCCCCGGATGGTGTTGAGGTTCGGGAAGTGGGGGAACAACGGACCGAACAGGTTGGAGACCAGCGCGATGCGGTGCTCGGGCAGCCAGACCACGGTGCAGTCGACCGTCTCGCCGACCGCGGCGTGGAGCTCGATGCGCAGTCCGTCGACGGTCAGCCCGATGCGCTGCTCGTAGGTGAGGTCCGGGGTCGGGCGGGACTGGCGCATGGGCACGCCGGGGTTCTGCTCGGCGATCCGCCGGGCGTCGGTGCCGAGCATGTCGAACCAGATGCCGGCGGTGCGCATGCGCAGGCCCGCGATGCGGGCGTCGTCGGCCTGGCAGGCCGGGTTGGCGGCCTGGGCGACGTAGACGGTGCCGGGCTCCCGGAACAGGTCGACGCCACCCACGTGATCGACGTGGGCCTGGGTCGTGATGATGTGGTGCGTCGGCCCCGGCCGGACCGCGTCGAACAGGCGCTTGTGGTGGGGCGCCTCGTAGCCCATGCCGGTGTTGACCACGACCCGCCCGGCGTCGGTGAGGAGCAGGTAGGCGGCGGTGGTGCCGCCGGAACGGTAGAGGAGACCGTCGACGATCGGGTGCGCCGGGTCGTCGTACGCAGGCGTGAGCAGCGCTCGGCCGGGACGGGTGTCGATGAGGTGGTCGACCTGCTCGGAGATGTTCACCGGACCTCGATCCGTACGTCGTGGGTGTCGAAGTAGAAGCCGAAGGGCGCACGGACCTGCTCGGGGGTCGCCCCGAAGTCGGCCCGCAGGTCGTAGACGACGCGACCGTCCCTGCCGCGGGGGTGCGCGGCCCGGTACGCCTCGATCCGGGCCCGGGCCTCGTCGGTCAGCGCGAGCCCGGCGAGGTCGTAGACCTCGGCGACCGTGCCCACCTCGTCGGCCATGTACCGGTCGAAGTACACGTCGAGGGTCCGATCGGTCGGGAGGAGGTGGCGGTCCCGGACCCCGCGCTCGAGCAGGCGGCGCATCCGGTCGGTCCAGTACTCGAGGTACCACTCGGGCCGGGTGTCGCGGTAGCTCATGCGGGCGGCGTAGGCCATCATCGTGGCGGTCGACTGCACCACCGCCACGGGGTCACGGTGGGTGACCACGACCGTCGCGTCGGGGAACACGCGCAGGAGCGGCCCGATCTGCTCGAGGTGCTGGGGCGACTTGAGCACCCAGCGCTCCCGGGGTCGGTACCACTGGAGGACCTGCAGTCCGGTCCGCATCCACTCGTAGTGGGGGGTCTGGTCGTGGGCGAGGTAGTGGTCGCGCCACCGGGGGACCCGGCCGACCCACTCCTGGTTGTACGACGCGAAGTCGGAGAGCTGGAGCTCGATCTCCTCGTGGATGTGGTCGGGTTCCATCGGGTGCATCGCAGCCACGTGGGGCGTGCTCGTGCGCATCGCCTCCCACATCTGCTGACAGCGGGTCCAGCGGGGGTCGACCCCGTCGGGTCCGGGGGTCTCCCGGGGGTCGGGCACCGGCTCGTAGCTCTCCCACAACGGCATCGACCGGAACCGCGTGTCGGCGCCGATCAGGTTGACCAAGTTGGTGGTGCCCGAGCGGGGGAGCCCGATGACGATCACCGGCCGGGCGATCTCGACGTCGTGGATCTCGGGGTGGCGGCGCAGGAGGTCGACGGTGCGCAGTCGGTTGGTGGCGTAGCGCACGACATTGCCGAACAGGATCAGGCGCCCGAGCCCGGTGCGGTCGGGGTCCTCGTCGACCTCGCGGACCCAGAGGTCGAGACGCGCGCGGAAGTCGTCGGGTCCGAAGTCGTCGAGCCCGCTCGCCACGACGGCGGCGCCGAGCACTGCGTCGACCGACAGGTCCACGGTCTGGGTCTCGCCGAACTCGAGCGCGGCGCGCTGGAATCCGGTGAGCTCGGGCCGGGCCAGGTCGGTGATGCGGATGTCGGTGGGCACGGGCTACACCGCGAGGTACCCACCGTCGACCGCGAACGCGGCGCCGGTGGTGTACGCCGATGCAGACGACGACAGGAAGAGCACGGCGGCGGCGACCTCCTCGGGGGTGGCCATCCGGTCCATCGCCGCCTTGGCCAGCTCGGCGTCGAGGAGCTCGGGCCAGTCGTGCATCGGCGCGGTCATGCGGGTGGCCACGAGGCCGGGGGCGACCGCGTTGACCCGGATGCCGTCGCCCACCCAGTGCACGGCGAAGTTCCGGGTCATGGCGAGGAGGGCGGCCTTCGCGGCCGAGTACCCGGGCACGATCGTGGTGGAGCGGTAGGCGGTCATCGACACGACGTTCACGACCGATGCGCCACCGGGGAGGTCGCTGGCCCGCAGCACGTCGCGCAGCCGGGTCGTGAGCCGCACCGCTCCCTCGACGTTGCAGGCGAGGGCGGCCGAGAACCCGTCGGGATCCCACTCGTCGCCACCGGCGAAGTTCGCGCCGGCGTTGTTCACCAGCACGTCGAGCGTGGTGATCCCGGCGGCGAGCCGGTCGACGGCATCGGCGTCGCGGGTGTCGAGCGCGTGGTAGGTGAACCGATCGAGCGCGACGTCGGGGTACTCGGACGGGGCGGAGCGGGTCCCGGTCACGGTCACGGCGGCCCCGGCATCGGCGAAGGCGGTGGCCACGGCGTGCCCGATCCCGCTGGTGCCGCCGGTCACGAGTGCGGTAACGCCGGAGAAGTCGAAGGTGACGGCATTGCTGACGGCATTGCGTCCGGGCATCACTCCACCCCCATGGTGATCATCACCTTCCCGCAGTCCTTGGAGCCCTCGAGGAGGGCGAGGCCGGCGTGGAAGTCGTCGAGGTCGAAGCGGTGGGTGACGAGGTCGGAGAGGTCGCGCCGGGCGAGGAGCTCGACCGCGTCCTCGAACCGGGGCGGGTACTCGATCGAGCCCCGGATCGTGAACTGCTTCATCAACAGGGTGAGATAGTCGGTCGCCACCGGGGTGAAGTGCAGTGCGACCACGGCCATCCGGCCGTCGACCCGGCCGTGACGGATCACGTCGCCGATCACCGACGGGGCGCCGGACGCCTCGATGTAGGCGTCGGTCGCGGGGGTGGGGCCGAAGCGGAACGGTGCGGTCCCGTGCAGCCGGGCCAGCTCGGCCCAGACGTCGTCGGTGGCCGGGTCGAGCACGGCCTGCGCGCCGAGGCGCTCGGCCAGGGCCCGGCGGGTCGGGCTCAGGTCCACGGCCACCACCTCGTGGATCCCCCGGTAGAGCAGGGTGGCGACGGCCATGAGCCCGATGGGCCCGCAGCCGAACACCGCCACCGAGTCCCCCGGGGCGACGTCGGCCTGGTTGACCGCCTGCATGCCGATCCCGAGCGGCTCACCGAGCGCGGCGTGGGCCAGCGGCATCCCCGCAGGGACGGCGAACAGCCGACCCCCGGCTGCCGCGTCGCGCACGAGGAGCGCGTCGGTGAGGCCACCCTCGTCGGCGCCGCTGCCGATGGACGTGCCGTCGGGCGCGGTCGGGTACACGATCACGCGGTCGCCGACCGCGACCCCGGGGACCTCGTCGCCGACCCAGTCGACGATCCCGGCCACCTCGTGCCCCAGGCACATGGGTGCGCCGGTCAGCCCGCCCATGTGGATGTAGGAGAGGTCCGACCCGCAGATGCCGCAGGCGCCGACCCGCACCACCGCGTCGCGGGGTCCGGGCCGGGGCGGGTCGACCCGGTCGAGGCGGACGTCGTCGGGGCCGTGCACCCGGATCTGCCGCATCGGCCCCCCCGGGAGAACGTATCGATTCCGGGCGGGGCGCACCACCCCGATCCGGTGTCGGGGCCCGGGCGGGCGCGGGTCCGGGTGGAGGTGCGGGTCCGGGGTGCGGGTGCGGGTGCGGGTGCGGCCGACGGCCTAGCCTCCCGGCCCGATGACGGCCCCGTCCCCCGAGCGCTCCGGCGACCAGCTCGCCGACGACAGCGTCCTGCCCGAGCTCGCCCTGACCATCGTGGCGGTGGGCGACGAGCTGCACGGGGAGTTCCCCGTGCTCGAGACCATGTGCACCCCGGGCACCGACGTGGTGCGGCCGTCGGTGGCGGCGACCCAGGCCGACGCCGTCCTCGGGCTCCACGCCATCCGGGCCCTCGCGCCCCGGCTCCCCGTGACCCTCGACCTCGACGTCCACCTCTTCCCCGAGGCGGCCGGCCTCGACCGCATCCTCGGCGTGTCGCGCCTGGTGCGGGCGGGCCGGAACGTCATCGTGACCGACATGGAGTTCCGATCCCCGACGGGCCGGGTGGTCGGCTACGGGAGCGGCGCGTTCATGGCCATCCCCGAGCCCGGGTTCCGGTCCCCCGACCTCGACGAGGTGCTCGGCCGCTTCGGCACGCCGCGCGGCACGCTCACCGTGCCGATCGCGGAGCGGATCGGCTGCGTCCGCACCGGTCCCGGGACCGCGGTGTTGCCCAGCACCTCGGTGGTGCACAACGGGGCCATGGCGATCAACGGGGGGATGCTCGCGGTGGTCGCCGAGGAGGCGGCCCTGGCCGCCGATCCGGGCGCGGCCCGGCTCGAGTCGATCCACCTGCGCTTCGTCCGGGGGGTCCGGGTGGGACCCGCATCGGCCACGGCCGACGCCCACGGCGGCATGGCCCGGGTCGAGGTGCACGACGCCTCGACCGGGAACATCGCCGCGGTCGCGACCACCCGCTCGGTCCCGGCCTGAGCGCCCCGAGCGCGCGCCCGGGCGCGGGCGCCGGCGCCGACCTACGATCCGGATCGCCGACGAGGCGCCGACGAGGGGGGACACCGTGGCGATCGACTTCCGGGCGTTGGGGTGTGAGCTGTCGAACTGGGGCCGGTGGGGTCCCGACGACGAGCTCGGCACGCTGAACTTCATCACCCCGGCCCACGTCGCCGCGGCGGCAACGCTGGCCCGCACGGGGCGGGTCTTCGACCTCGGCTACACGCTCGGGGCGAACGGCCCCCAGATCGGGATGGGCGGGCGCATCAACCCGGTGCACCTGATGTCGGTGACCGGCGAGCCCCGTTTCCCCGACGGCGGTGGCTTCACCGACGACTTCATCTTCATGCCCCTGCAGTGCGCCACGCAGTGGGACGGGCTCGCCCACGTGTTCTACGACGACGTCTGTTACAACGACGTGTCGATCGATGCGGTCACGGCACGAGGGGGCGCGTCGCGCCTGGCCATCGACGCGCTGGCCCGCGGGGTCATCGGACGAGGGGTCCTGCTCGACGTGGCCCGACTGCACGGGGTCGACTGCCTGGCCCCCGACCACGGCATCACCCCCGCGGAGCTCGACGCCGCGTGCGCGGCCCAGGGGGTCGAGGTGCGCGACGGCGACATCGTGCTGCTGCACACGGGATGGACCCGCGTGTTCCGCGACCAGTCGGCCACCGACTTCATGACGCGCGAGCCCGGCCTGACGATCGACTGCTGCCGCTGGCTCCACGAGCGCGACGTCGCTGCGGTGGCGGCCGACAACTGGGGGGTCGAGCAGTACCCGTGCCCGGATCCGGATCTGCGGATGCCGGTGCACTACGTGCTGATCCGCGACATGGGGATGACGCTCGGCGAGATGTTCGACCTCGAGGCCCTCGCCGCCGACTGCGCGGCCGACGGGGTATCCGAGTTCCTCCTCTGCGCGCCGGCCCTGAAGATCGCCAACGCGGTGGGGACGCCGCTCAACCCCCTCGCCGTGAAGTGAGCGGCGCCGGCGACCCGTCGCCGCGCCCGATCCGAGGAGGCCCACGGTGGAGCTGAACCCGTTCTCCCACGAGTTCCACGAGGACCCGTACCCCACCTACCAGTGGCTGCGCGACCACGATCCCGTGTACCGCCATCCTGACGGGTGGTACGCGTGGTCACGCCACGAGGACGTGCTCTGGGGCTCCCAGCAGCCCTCGCTGCTGTCGTCGGCCGAGGGCACGACCCTCGAGCAGATCGATACCTCGCTGATCTCGCCGATGATCATCTTCATGGACCCGCCCCGTCACGACCGCCAGCGTCGGCTGGTGAGCCGGGCGTTCACGCCCCGGGCGATCAACGAGCTCGAGTCGTTCGTCCGCGACCTCGCCGGGCGCTACCTCGATCGGCTCGCCGAGCAGGGTGGGGGCGACTTCGTCGAGGACTTCTCGGCACTCCTGCCATCGAACGTGATCATGGAGCTCATCGGGGTGCCCGAGGCCGACCGTGACCGCCTGCGGGTGGCCATCGACACCACGCTCGAGCGCACCGAGGAGCCCCCGTTCATTCCAGAGCACGCGTTCCTCGCCATGGTGGAGATGCACGAGTACTGGGCCGGTCTGCTTGCGGAGAAGCGAGCCCGGCCCGACGACCGAATGATCAGCCGATTGCTCGAGGCCGAGGTGGTCGGCGACGATGGCGTCGCCACCCGCCTCACCGACGAGGAGGTGCTCGGCTTCTGCCAGCTGATCGGCTCGGCGGGGACCGAGACGGTGACCAAGCTGCTGGCCAACGCGGTCGTACTCTTCCAGCGCAACCCCGACGAGTGGCGCGCGGTCCTGGCCGACCCGTCGACGATCCCCGGTGCGGTCGAGGAGATCCTGCGCTACTGGGCGCCGTCGCAGTACCAGGGGCGGGTGTGCACCGAGCCGGTCACCCGGCACGGCGTGACCGTGCCGGCCGGCGCGCGTCTCCTGTTGCTCACCGGCTCGGCCAACCGCGACGAGCGCGCGTACCCCGATCCCGACCGCTTCGACATCTCTCGCGGCGAGCACGTGGCCCTCGGCTTCGGGCACGGGGTCCACTTCTGCCTCGGGGCGGCACTGGCCCGACTCGAGAGCCGCATCGCACTCGAGGAATTGGCCCGACGGTTCCCCGACTACTCGGTGGACGAGGCCGGACTGGAGCGCGTGCACATGAGCAACGTGCACGGCTTCAAGCGGGTGCCGTTCGCGCCGGGCCGACCCGCGACGGGCTGATCCTCCCCGGGTCGTCGTGCGTGGTGAGGGCCCTCAGGCCGCCGCACCCCGCAGCAGGGCCATGTTCGGGTTCTCGGGCAGCTCGGTGAGCGGCTGGCGGATCTCCTCGACCGTCGGGCCGTACTCCGCGGCGAGCGGGGCGAGGGCGTCGAGGTCGAACCCGTAGAGCTTCGCCGCGTTCTCGGCGAGGATCCGACGGAGCTTGTCCTCGGGTGCGTCGTGGAAGATCTGGCGCAGGTGCTCCCGGGTGTAGGGGCCGGTGCCCTCGTCGTGGGGGTAGTCGCTGCCCCACATGTACCGGTCGGTGGGCAGGAAGTCGGCGATCTTGGCGTCGAGCGGGCCGGGCTGGCTGGCCGCCACGTACACGTTCTGCATCACGTAGTCGGTCGCCGACCCGGTGATCGCGTCCTCGGCGCGGTACTTGAGTTCGCCGATCGATCCCTTGCGCACCTGGCCGAGCGTGCGGTCGAGGTCGCGCAGGAGGCCCGGCAGCCAGGCGCTGCCGGTCTCGGTGAGCACGAACTTCAGCTCGGGGAAGCGGGCGAACACGCCGCCGAGGATGAAGTAGACGAGCGGACGCTGGGAGTAGAAGGGCACCTCGGTGATGAGCAGCAGCGGCGTGGCCGCGTACTTGCCGTAGTCGGGGGACCCGGTGCCGCCGTGGGCGTTGACCGGGATCTCCAGCCCCTCGAGGGTCTTCCAGAGCGGGTCGTAGACCGGGTCGTAGAGCGGGGCGACGTGCTTGCAGTCGGGCGGGATGTTGGGGAGCAGGATGCCGCCGCGCAGGCCGTGCTCCTTGATCCAGATCGCGTCGGCGATGGCGTCGTCGACGTCGTTGAGGAAGATCTGCCCGACGCCGGCCCGCCGCTCGGGGAACTGGTTGCAGAAGTCGACCAGCCACCGGTTGTGGGCCCGGACCCCGGCGAGGCGGTGCTCGTACTGGTCGGGGGTGGGTGGCGGGGCGAAGAGGACGAACCCGGGGTAGAACGGCGGAACCGTGTTCGGGAAGATCACCTCACCGACCACGCCGTCGGCCAGCTGGTCGGCGTTGCGGCGGTCGTCGTCCCAGTTGCGGATGCGCAGGTCGGTGTCGCGCAGGTCCTTCCAGGGGTTCTTGTACTGGCCCCGCCACGCGTCGAAGTCGTCGCGGTAGGCCGGGTCGAGGTACTCGCGGTACTGCTCGTGGCTCCCCCCGGCGTGGGTGTCGGTGGAGATGATCGTGTAGCGGTCGGCCATGAGACCCTCCGAGGCTCCGGGGCGCCCGCCCCGGGGATCTGACGCAGCGTCAGAAACGGTAGCGCCCCCCGCCGGGCCCGCGTCCACCCGGGGCCTCGGGTCGCCGGGGTCGCTCAGTCGGCGCGGCGTAGCACCGTGCGCCAGAGCGGGCGGTAGGCGTCGAGCCCGTCCTCCGACAGGAACCGGTCGGGCCCGGCGGCGACCGAGACCCGCTCGGGGATCGTGCCCCACACCTCGACGCCGTGGTCGGCCCAGTACTGCACGGTCTCGGCGTAGTCGCGGGTGAAGGTCCGGGCCGAGCAGATCGCGAGCCCGAACGGGGTGCGACGCGGGATCATCCGGCGGACCACGTCGACCCGGGGCCACTCGACGCCGCCGACCCGGGTCGGGATCACCACGACGTCGGCCTGCTCGAGCGCGTGGCCGATGATCCGCTCGTTGCCCGGGGGCGAGTCCACCACCACGACCTGCTCGGGGGTGGCGCCCGCCAGCGCCTTGGCCAGGAGCCGCTCGGTGGGCGCCTCGGCCAGCGCGACCCGCTCGAGCGCCGGGTCCTCGGCCGACTCGATCCAGTCGGCCGCGCTGCCCTGGGGGTCGGCGTCCACCACGAGGACGTCCTTGCGGGCGGCGGTGGCGAGGGCGGCGAGGTAGATGCTGGTGGTGGTCTTGCCCACTCCACCCTTGAGGGCGGCGACGACGATCTTCATGCCCGCGTCGCTACCGGGACGGCCCCGGGGCCCGGCTGGGGGCACCGCTCGGGCGCGCCCCGACGGCTCGCGCCCCGGCGGTTCGCCCGGTCGCCCGTGCCTGGGCCAGGCTGGCGGGCCCGTCCCGAGCCCGGAGGTCCCCGTGGTCGCCGACCGTCCCCAGCCCTACCGGATGCCCGAGGCCGAGTTCTTCTGGACCTCGGGTGCCGACGGGGTCCTGCGGGTGCTGCGCTGCGACGACTGCGCGCAGCTCGTCCACCCGCCCAAGCCCGTTTGCCACTACTGCCGCGGGGCGAGCCTGACCCCTGCGCCGGTGAGCGGCCGGGGCACCGTGGTCGGCTGCACGGTCAACCACCAGCAGTGGCTCCCGATGTTCGCGCCGCCCTACGTGGTGGCCTCGGTCGCGCTCGAGGAGGACCCCCGGGTCTTCTGCACGACCAACGTCGTCGGCGTGGCCCCCGACGAGGTGTTCGTGGGGATGCCGGTCGCGGTCGAGTTCGCCGAGGACGGCGGGACCTGGTTCCCGCTGTTCCGGCCAACCGGCGCAGCCCCTGCGCCCGAGCTCCCGCCGCTCGCGGTCGACCCCGAGGCGACCCGGCGCTGCGTGCGGCCGATGCGGACCGCCGAGAAGTTCGAGGACCGGGTGGCGATCACCGGGATCGGCATGTCCCGGCTCGGTCGGCGGCTGATGGTCGATCCGCTCGCGCTGACCGTCGAGGCGTGCCGTCGCGCGGTGGCCGACGCCGGCCTCGACTTCGACGACATCGACGGCCTGTCCACCTACCCGGCGGGTCCTGCGCCCGGCGGCCACTCGGAGGGCGGCATCGTCGCGCTCGAGGCCGCGCTCCGCCTGCAGCCGACCTGGTTCGCCGGGGGCGGGGATCTTCCCGGACAGGGCGGCGCGGTCGTCAACGCGATGCTCGCGGTGGCCGCCGGCCTCTGCCGCCACGTCCTGTGCTTCCGCACCGTCTGGGAGGCGACCGCGACCGAGCGGATGCGTCAGGGGCTCGATCATCCTCATGGGCGTGGCCCGGTGGCGCCCCCGATGGACTTCAGCCTGCCGTTCGGAGCGGGGTCGGCCGCGGTGAACCTCGCGATCAACGCGTCGCACCACTTCGCCCGCTACGGCACGACCCGCGACGCGCTCGGTGCGATCGCCACCACGCAGCGGTACCACGCGTCGCTCAACCCGGACGCGATCTACCGCGAGCCGATGACCATGGACGACTACTACGCGGCCCGGATGATCACGACACCGTTCGGGCTGTACGACTGCGACATCCCGTGCGACGGCTCGATCGCGATCATCGTGTCGGCGCGTGACGCGGCCGCCGACCTGGCCCGCCCGCCGGTGCTGGTGGACTCGGTGGGCACGCAGATCCTCGAGCCGATCGAGTGGGACCAGGGCACGATCAGCCACGAGCCGCAGATCATGGGCCCGAGCGCGCACCTGTGGAGCCGCTCGACCCTCACGCCCGCCGATGTGGACCTCGCGCTCCTCTACGACGGCTTCTCGTTCAACTGCCTGTCGTGGCTCGAGGCGCTCGGCTTTTGCGGGATCGGCGAGGCCGGCGACTTCCTGGCCGGCGGCGACCGCATCCGCCTCGGCGGGGAGCTGCCCCTCAACCCCCACGGCGGCCAGCTCTCGCACGGCCGCACGCACGGGTTCGGGTTCTTCCACGAAGCGGTCACCCAGCTGCGGGGTGACGCCGGGGCCCGTCAGGTCGCGGGCGCCGAGGTGGCCGTCCTCACCAACGGAGGCCTGACCCCGGGCGGGGCGATACTCCTCACCACCGCCCGGTGACCGGGATCACTCCGTGATCGGCTCCCACCACTGGCACCACCACTGGTCGCCGACCAGGATGCGCACGCGCGGGTGCCAGCAGTACGAGATGTCGGTCGACGGGTCCATGTAGTAGAGGCAGTTGTCGCAGCGCTCGTCGCCCTGCGGCCGGCCCCGGAGGACCTCGTTCGAGATGAGGTGGCCCAGCACGACCCAGTTCTGCTCGTCGATCTCCTTGGGCTCGGGCTTGGGAATGTCTTCGTAGGTCATGGAGGTCAGCCTAGGACGCGGCGACCCGCGGGACGCTCACCGAGGCCGGGACCGGGCCGAGCGCCCGTCCGGGCTCAGGCCGCCCGGTCGATCCCGGCGAACCACCGGGCCACGATGGGCGCCGAGACCTTCTCGGCCCGTAGGTGGTTCACCCCGGGCAGCATTCGCTCCTCGACGTCGGTGCCGGCGGCACGGAACCGCTCGACCAGGCGGGCGGTGGTCGGGGGCCGGACCACCCGGTCGTCGGTGCCCTGGGTGACGAGGACGGGCACGGCCACCGGCGGGGTCGGGGTGTTGGCCACGAACTGCTCCCGCCAAGGTGGGGTCGAGGCCGGGTCGGCACTCCACATCCGGCTCTTCAGCACCAGCGCGTCGGCGGAGAGCGCCGCGTCGCTCAGTGCGCCCGCCGCGATCACGCACCGCCCGGCCGCGCTGCGGACCCGCCCGAGGAACAGCGGCCGCACCACGGTCCGGGGGTCGTAGCCGAACACCTCCGACCAGGCGACCACCGCCATCGATCCGAGGACGCTCCCGGCGATGCTGTCGCGGTCGAGCGCGAACTGCTCGGTGAGGATGCCGGCAGGGGCGGCGGCGGCGGCTCCGAGCACGCGC
>VGBI01000015.1 GCA_016870595.1 Actinomycetota bacterium | reverse complement strand
CACGCCGATGTCGGCGACCACTCCGGGCCGACCCGATCCGTCCACCACCACGCCACCGCGGAGCACCACGTCGAGCATCGCCGCACCCCCCCCGTCCCGCTCACCGCCGGACCGCGCCGGAGCGTAGCCAACCCCTCCGGGCGCGGGCACAGACGCGGCGTGCTACCACATCCCGGTGGACACCACGGACGCCCTCGCCGCCCTCGAGGCCGACGCGGTCGCCGCCACCGGGCTCGACGATTTCGGGGACCCGTCGTACCGGGAGGGACTCACGGCGCTCGTGGACTCGCTCGGGGAGGCGCAGCTCACCGAGCTCGGGCACGCAGCGCTCGCGCAGCAGATCGGGACCGCCCTGCGCAACCGGCTGCGGATCGTCGACTGGCACCGGACCCGTCCCGCCGTCGGCGAGGCGTCCGTCGGCGCGCCCCTGTTCGTGGTCGGCCTGCCCCGTACGGGCACCACGCTCCTGAGCGGGCTGCTCGCCGCCGATCCCCGCCGGCGGGCGCTGTACCGGTGGGAGGCCACCGACCCGGTGCCACCCCCCGAGGCCGCGACCCTCACGACCGACCCGCGCATCGCCACCGCCGAAGCCGCGTCGGGTCTGCTCGACGCGCTGAACCCCGGGTTCAAGACCATCCACCACGAGCCCGCCGACGGGCCCACCGAGTGTGTGACGTTGCTCGCCCAGCACTTCACGTCGTTGCTGTGGGAGACCCTCGCCAACCTGCCCACCTACGGACGCTGGCTCCTCGCCGCCGACCAGCACGCCGCTTACGCCCACCACCGGATGGTGCTGCAGGTACTCCAGTCGCGCGCCCCCGGGCGCTGGTCGTTGAAGAGCCCGCACCACGGGCTCGCCCTCGACGCGCTGCTGGCGCAGTACCCCGACGCGCGCGTCGTGGTCACCCACCGGGACCCGGTCCCCGTGATCGGCTCGCTGTGCAGTCTCGTCCGCTCGCTCTCGGGGACGTTCAGCGCAGCCGACCACACGGCCTACATCCGGACGCACTGGCTCGACGTCGCAGCGGCGATCGTCGAGCGCACGGCCGCGACCCGGAGCCGGCACCCGACGGTCGCGTTCCTCGACGTCGAGTACGACCGCCTCGTCGCCGACCCGATCGGGGTCGTCCGCGAGATCGCGGCCTTCGACGGGATGGACCTCACTGCTGGGGTCGAGGCCCGGATGCGGGCGTTCCTGGCCGCACACGCCGCCGACCGGTTCGGGCGCCACGAGTACTCGCTCGCGGACTTCGCCCTACACCCCGACGAAGTGCGCGAACGCCTCACCGGCGCGTGAGCCGGAGCCGGGGTGACGGCCCGGCGTTCGCTACGGTGCACCGACCGCGCCCGATAGGACCCCCGTGCTCCGGAACCCCCTCGTCGCCCTGATCCGCCGATCGGGGTACTACCGACTCCTCATCTCGGGATTCGTGCTGCGGATGACCGGCGCCTACGCCGCCACCCTGGCCGGGGTCTGGGGCGCTTGGCGCTACGGGAGCCCGACCCGGGCGGCCTGGTTCGTCGCCTGCCTGAGCATCGCCAGCGCCCTCGGGGCCCTGTGGGTCGGGCACCGCCACGACCGGGGCTCGGCCGCACCGGTGGTCCGCGCCTCCGGGGTCGTCGAGGCGGTTGCGGTGACGGTGCTGGCGCTGGCCGGGACCCGGGCCGTCCCCGAGGTGGTGCTGCTCGGCGCCGGCGCCGCCGCCGGCATCACCCGCGCCGTCTGGTCGGCGGCGGTGACCCCGGCCCTCGCCGATGCCGCCGGCGACGACCGCGCCGTGGGTGCGTTCGGGGTGGGGTGGGCCTTCGACATCGGCAAGCTGGTGGGCGCGGTCCTGGTCGCGGTGATCCTGCTCGCCCCGGTGACCTTCGCGCTCGTGCCCGCCACGGTGCTGGTGGGCACGGTGATGTTCACCCGGCGGGGTCTGCGTCCGGTGGAGATCGTCGACACCCCCGACCGGCCCGTGGTGGCCGAGTCCGCCGTCTGGCGCAGCATCGGCATGATGGCCGTCGCGTCGCTGTGCCTCTACCAGCAGGACCTGCTGTTCCGCGTCGCGATCGACCAGCCGGTGATGTACGCCGTCGCCGCCGGATCGTTCGCGGTGGGCGCCATCGTGGCGACCGCTCAGCTGGCCTGGAACGCCCTGCGGCACCTGCCCACCCGCATCGGGATGATCCTGTCGCTGGTCGCCTGCGCCGCCGGCACGACCGGGCTCCTCGTGGGCAACGACCTCCTCATCACGGTGAGCGCCTTCGTCACCGGATGGGGCTGCGCGTTCGGCATCCAGGGCTGTCGCCCGCTCTTCGCCTGGGCCCCGCGCCCGGGGGTGGCGTCGGGTATGTCGATCGCGCTGATGACCGTGGCCACCGCCATCGGCGCACCGGTGGTGGTCGAGGTGCTCCCCCACGCCGGGCCCGCGGCCGTGCTCATCGCCGCCGTGCTCGTGGGTGCGTCACTGCTGGCCCCCGACGTGGGCGCCGCGGTCTCGGCCGGTGCGAACCGGCGCCGGTCCGGCACCGGGACCTGAGCCCGACGCCGGGACTACTCCCGGGCCATGTTGGCGAACTTGGTGAGGTGGTCGAGGAAGGCCAACCGGGTCATGCCGGTGGGCCCGTTCCGGTGCTTGGCCACGATGATCTCGGCGGTGCCGCGCTGGTCGGACTCGGGGTTGTAGATCTCATCGCGGTAGAGGAAGATCACGACGTCGGCGTCCTGCTCGAGCGACCCCGACTCCCGCAGGTCGGCGAGCATCGGCCGCTTGTCGGCGCGGTACTCGAGTTGCCGGTTCAGCTGCGACAGCGCGACGACCGGGCACTCGAGCTCGCGGGCGAGGATCTTGAGGCCCCGCGAGATGTCGGCCACCTCGACCTGCCGGTTCTCGCCCCGCTTGCCCGACGGCTGCATGAGCTGGAGGTAGTCGACGACGATCAAGCCGAGGTCGCCGTTACGGGCCTTCATGCGCCGGGCCTTGGCCCGCATCTCCATCACCGTGCAGTGCGGGTTGTCGTCGATGAACAGCGGCGCCTCGGCCAGCCGCCCGACCCCGTGGGACAGACGGGTCCACTCGGCCTCGTTGATCTGGCCGGTCTGGAGCTTGCGCGCGTCGACCCGGGCCTCGGCGGCGAGGAGCCGCTTCGTGAGCTCGAGCGTGCCCATCTCCATCGAGAAGAAGATCACCGGGCGGTTGGCTTCCATCGCCACGTTGGCCGCGGCGCCCAACGCGAACGCGGTCTTGCCCGCCGCGGGGCGGGCGGCGACCACGTTGAGGGTGGAGGGCTGGAGACCGAGGAGCAGGTCGTCGAGGTCGGCGTAGCCCGTGGGGACGCCGGTGATGCGCTCGGTCTGGCCGTAGATGCGCTCGAGCTGGTCGAGGGTCTGCTGCAACGCGGCGGAGACGTCGATCATCGACTCGGAGACCCGCCGCTCGGCGACCTCGAACACCATCGACTCGGCCCGGTCGAGCGTCTCGACGACCTCGGTCGAGTCGTCGTAGCCCATCTCGGCGATGTCGGACGCGACGCCGATGAGGCGACGGAGCAGCGCCAGCTCGTTGACGATCTTCGCGTAGTGGCCGGCGTTGGCCGACGCCGGGGTCTCGGCCTGGAGGCGCAGGAGGGTCGCCCGCCCACCCACGAGGTCGAGGAGGTCGGACCGCCGCAGCTCGTCGGCGACGGTGACCGGATCGACCGGCTCCCCGACGCTGTAGAGGGCGATGACCGCGTCGTAGATGTGCGCGTGAGCGGGCTTGTAGAAGTCGGACGTCTCGACCCGGGCCTCGGTCGCCGCGCTGATGGCGTCGCGCGAGAGCAGCATCGCCCCGAGGAGGGACTCCTCGGCCTCGAGGTTGTGCGGGGGCACCCGACCGCGCTGACCGCGCCGGACCTCGTCGATCGACTGCACCACCGGCCTGCTCGCCCCCTCGGCCCTACGGGCCGTTTCCGTCGCCGGCGGCGGCCCGGTGGCCGCTGCTCCGCTCACGGTCCGGACCCCTGGTCCGGTGTGGCCGCAGTTCTACGACGGACAGCCTGTGGAACGGAAGGGGAACACCCCGGAACTTGTCCACAGATCGTGGACCCAGCCTCGGGAGAACCGGGGCTTCGCCTGTGCACAGCGGGGATCCGCCGTCCACAGGTCGGGGCCCGCGGTGTGGACAGTTTGGGCACCCGCCCACCCTCTCATCGGGGTGGGACAGTCATGCGCGCGGCCCGCCGACCCCCTGACCAGGCCCGACGCGCCGCCGCCCCGGTCCAGGACCGGGGCGGATGCGGGGGGTCACCCGGGCGGAGCCAGCCGCCCGAGGGGGACGATCGACGGTCAGCCGGCGACGACGGCGACGGTGAGCGTCGCCGAGACCTCGGGGTGGAGCTGCACCGAGACCTCCACGTCGCCGAGCTCCTTGAGGGGCTCGGCGAGGGCGATCCGGCGGCGGTCGACCGTGAGGCCGTGACGGGCCTGCAGCGCCTCGGCGATGTCGGTCGAGGTGACCGAGCCGAAGAGTTTGCCGCCCTCCCCCGCCCGAGCCGTGATCTCGAGCCGGGCGCCGGCGAGGGTCGCGGCGGCGGTCTGGGCTGCCTCACGGTCGCGTGCGTCGCGTGCGGCCCGGTTGCGGCGCATGGCCTCCGCCTGGGCGACGACGCCCTTGGTCGCCTTCATCGCGAGCCCGCGCGGCACCAGGTAGTTGCGGGCGTAGCCGTCGGCCACGTCCACCACGTCACCCTTGCGCCCGAGGTTCTCCACGTCGTCTCGCAGCACGATCTTCATCACGTGTCCTCCGCCTCGGTCGTCGTGTCGACGCCGACCTCGAGCTCCTCGGCCGGGATCTCCACCTCGATCCCCTCGGTGCCCTCGGCGCCGGTCGGTGCCGCGGCCCCGGGCGCACCGTCGCGCTCGGGCCGGTCGGTCCGCCGCTTGCTGCGGTGGGTCACCTGCCGGACGCTGTAGGGGAGCAGCGCCATCTCGCGGGCCACGCGGATCGCCCGGGCGATCTCACGCTGCTGCTGGGTGTCGTTGCCCGTGACCCGGCGGGCCCGGATCTTGGCCCGCTCCGACATGAACCGGCGCAGGAGGTTGACGTCCTTGTAGTCGACGTAGGTGATCTGCTCGCTGTCGAGGATCGACACGCGCTTCTTCGGCTTGCGCTCGACGCGGTCGTCGCGGCGGCGCGGGCGGGGTCGGGCCATGGTGGGGATCTCCTCATCGCCGGTCGGGGCCGGCAGTGCGTGGGGTCGTGCAGGACGGCGTCACCGTCCGGGGGACAGGACTCAGAACGGCTCTTCGCCGAAGTCGTCGTAGCTGGGGGGCGGGGGTCCGCCGGACGAGCCGCCCGCGGGGCGACCGCCACCGGAGCCGCCTCCGGAGCCGCCCTGACCGCCGCCGCCGCCTCCGCCGCCGAAGCCGTCGCGGCGCTCGTTGCGGGTGATGGCGGCGGTGGCCCAGCGCAGGCTGGGGCCGACCTCGTCGGCGGCGATCTCGACGACCGTGCGCTTCTCGCCGTTCTCGGTCTCCCAGCTGCGCTGCTCGAGGCGACCGGTCACGACGACCCGGGTGCCCTTCGACACCGACTCGGCGACGTTCTCGGCCATCTCCCGCCAGCACACGACGTTGAAGAAGCTCACGCGCTCCTCCCACTCGTTGGTCTGGCGGTTCATCCAGCGCCGGTTCACGGCGACGCCGAACGAGGCGTTGGGCTGCCCGCCCGCGGTGTAGCGGATCTCGGGATCACGGGTGACGTTGCCCACGATCGTGACGGTGTTGTCGGCCATCTGCAGTCTCCTGTTCGCTGCCCGGGCGGGACCCGGGGTCAGGCCTCCGCCGGAGCCGGGGATCCCGCGGTCTTCGGCGGCCCGTAGGCCACCTCGGGGATCCGCAGCACCTTGTGGCGCAGGACCTCGTCGGCGAGGGCGAGCGTCCGGTTCAGTTCGTCCATCGCGGCCGGCTCGGCCCGGGCCTGGAAGACCACGTAGTAGCCCTCCCAGCGGTGCTTGAGCCGGTACGCGAACCGACGCTTCCCCCAGAAGTCGACGTGGCCGAGCTCGGCACCCTTGGACTTGATCAGCCCGGTGGCTCGCTCGACCGCGGCGCGGACGTCGCTGTCCTCGAGTTCCGCGTCGAAGATGACCATCACTTCGTACGGCCGCATCGGCCGGTACCTCCTTCGGACCACGGGCGCCGAACGGGCCCGGGGCTCCCTCCGGACCACCGGGGACCGGGGCCGCAGGGAGCAGGACTTCACTTGTGGACCGGTGAGGCTACCAGCATCCCCCCGGGAGGTCCCGGGAGGGCCGGTCGACCCACCGGTGGTCGGACGACGCGGACGACCGGGACCGGCGGGCCCGGTCCCCGTGACGTCAGCGGGCGACGAGGCGCAGGTCGCCCGGCGGCATCGCCCCGGCCGCGGTCTCGAGCGCGAAGCGGTACGGGCGGGGCGCGAAGTACCCGGGACAGGTGGCGTCGGCGTCGGCGCAGGTCGCCATGGTGAGGTCGCCGAGGCGGCGGCCCGTGCCGTCGAAGAAGGCGAGGTCGAGCGGGCCGGGCACCCCCGCCATCGTGAACCCGGTCGTGGCGTCGCCAGGGAAGACGAAGAGCATCCCGCCGTAGGGTGCGGCGTCGACCTGGCCCCGTAGGCCTTCGACCCGCTCGTCGAGGTCGTCGGCGATCACCACCCGCAGGGTCCGGTCGCCCACGACGACGTCGGCCTCGGTCAGTCCGGTGAAGGGTGCCCGCGCCGGACCGGACCCGATCACGACCATCGGTGCGGGACCGTTCGCCCGTGGCGTGCCGACGAGCGCCCACCCGACCAGCGCGACCCCGGCGAGCAGGAGCACCCCGCCACCCACGGCGAGGGCGCGGACGGGGTTCACGCCGAGTGGCCGGCTCCGACGGAGCGGGGCTCGCCGCCGCCCGAACGGGGTGCATCGGCGACCGGGTCGGCCCCGGCCGAGGTCTGCCCGTAGCGGGCGATCTCGTCGGCCACGGTGTCGGCGGCGTGGTAGGTCTCGTCGCTCGACGGGAAGCGGCCCTGGCGGACGTCGGCGGCGAACGCGGCGAGCGCGGTCCGGGCGTCGGTGCCGAGCTCGGCGTAGCGCCGCACGAACTTTGGTGTGGTGCGGTCCTCGAGGCCGAGGACGTCGTGGAAGACCAGGACCTGCCCGTCGCAGTGCCGACCGGCGCCGATCCCGATCGTGGGGACGGCGATGCTGTCGGTGACGAGGCGGGCAACCGCGTCGGGGACGCACTCGAGCACGATCGCGAAGCACCCGGCGTCGGCCAGCGCGACGGCGTCGTCGACGATGGCACGCGCCGCCTCGAGGTCGCGGCCCTGGACCTTGAAGCCACCCAGCGCGTGCACCGACTGGGGCGTGAGGCCGAGGTGGCCCATGACCGGGATCTCGGCGTCGATGATCGCCCGCACGTGGTCGAGGCGCTTGCGTCCACCCTCGAGCTTCACCGCCCCGGCGCCGACGCGCACGAGCCGGGCCGCGTTCTGGACGGTGTCGGGGACCGACACGTGGTAGCTGAGCCAGGGCATGTCGCCGACCACGAGGGGTCGGGGCCGGGTCCGGGCCACGGCGGCCACGTGGTGGACCATGTCGTCGACGGTGACCTGGAGGGTGTCGTCGTACCCGAGCACGACGTTGGCCACGGAGTCGCCGACCAGGATGACGTCGGCCCCGGCGTCGGCGACGACACGCGCCGTGGGGGCGTCGTACGCCGTGATCATCACGATCGGGGTGCCCGAGCCCTTGCGTGCCGCGATCTCGGGCGCGGTGACGGGACGGACGCTCGTCGCCGAGTCGGCCATGGCGGTGCCTCCGCCGTCCAGGGCACGGTCGGCTCCCGGCGGCCCCTCCAGGCTATCGAACGGCCCGGGGCGCGTCCATCTCTCCCGGCGCTCGATCCCCGCGCCGGTGGCGTTACACGGCGTCGCGGCGTCCGTGGAGCTCGCGGCGCTGGAGGTGGTTCCAGCGGCAGTCGGGGCAGACCTCCACCACGTAGCGGGCGAACTCCGAGTGGGTGGCGTCGAGGGTGGCCAGCTCGGTGGCGTCGACGCACCGGCCGTTGGCGCGCCGGAGCGCCTCGCCGTAGACGTACGAGACCAGCACGAGACCGGCCGACCCGCAGACCGGGCAGTCGGCCCCGGCCGGCTCGCCCACGTTGCGGGCGGCCCGGACCAGCTCGACCTGGGCGTCGCAGACCTCGTGGCGGCCGAGGCGTCCCTTGCGCAGCTCCCGCAGTACGGCCCGGCGGGCAAGGGCGTAGTCGACGTGACGGCGCACGGGCGGAGTGTAGGCCCGGCACCCCGGGCCGCCGACCGCAGTGCCCGCCGTCGGGGATCCGACCGGAACGCACACGCCGATGTATCGATGCGATACATCGGCGTGTGCTATCCTCTGCGACTTCACCTCCCGTCCATCTTCCGTCCACCCGCCCCGGAGCCCCGATGCTCGAGATCGCCGTCCTCGGTCTGCTCAAGGAGCAGCCCCTCCACGGCTACGAGTTGAAGAAGCGCCTCAGCGACACGCTGGGGTTCCTCTGGGGCGTCTCCTACGGGTCGCTCTACCCGGCGCTGCGCCGACTCGAGCGGGAGGGGGCCATCGAGGTGGTCGTCCCCGCCGCCGAATCCCCCGGCTTCGCCGCCACCGGATCGCTGAAGGGCGACCTCGCTGCGGCCCGCCGGGCCGGCCCCCTCCCGGCCAAGCCCTCGCGCCGGGCCCGCAAGGCCTACCGGATCACCGATGCCGGCGAGGCCCGCTTCGCCGAGCTGCTCCTGGCCGACGACCGCTATCCCGACGAGGAGAAGGCGTTCGCCCTCAAGCTCGCGTTCTGCGCCGAGCTGCCCCCGGCGGCCCGCCTCGCGCTGCTGGAGCGCCGCCGCACGGTGCTGATCGCCCGGCTCGACCAGTCCCGGCGGACCCCGGGCACCCGGACCGACCGCTACAACCTCTCGCTCGCCGAGCACCGCACCCGGTCCACCCAGCGCGACCTCGAGTGGGTGGAGGGCCTGATCGCCGCCGAGGTCGCCGAGTCCCCCGTCTCCGACACCCCGGTGTCCGAGGCCCCCGTCTCCGACACCCCCGGGGCCGCTGCGCCCGCCGCAGCCGACCCCGGATCCCCGAAGGTTCAGGAAGGAGCCACCCGATGAGCAAGTCCGTACGCGTTGCGATCGCCGGCATCGGCAACTGCGCGAGCAGCCTCGTGCAGGGCGTCGAGTACTACCGCGACGCCGCCCCCGACGAGCAGGTCCCCGGTCTCATGCACGTGGTGCTCGGTGGGTACCACGTGGGCGACGTCGAGTTCGTCGCCGCCTTCGACGTGGATGCCACCAAGGTCGGCCTCGACCTCGGCAAGGCGATCTTCTCCGGGCCGAACAACACCGTGAAGTTCGCCGACGTCCCCGACCTCGGGGTCACCGTGCTGCGCGCCCCCACGCTCGACGGCCTCGGCGAGTTCTACCGCGAGGTGGTCGAGGAGTCGCCGGCCGAGCCGGTCGACGTCGCCCAGGCGCTGCGGGACTCGGGCGCCGACGTGCTGGTGAGCTACCTGCCCGTGGGTTCCGAGGAGGCCCAGCGGTACTACGCCCAGGCCTGCCTCGATGCCGGCGTCGGGTTCGTGAACGCGATCCCTGTGTTCATCGCCTCCGACCCCGAATGGGCGGCGAAGTTCGCGGCCGCGGGCGTGCCCATCGTCGGCGACGACATCAAGAGCCAGGTCGGCGCCACGATCGTGCACCGGATCCTGGCCCGGCTGTTCGAGGACCGGGGGATGGCTCTCGACCACACGTACCAGCTGAACTTCGGCGGGAACATGGACTTCAAGAACATGCTGGAGCGCAAGCGCCTCCAGTCGAAGAAGATCTCGAAGACCCAGTCCGTCACCAGCCAGATCACCCAGGGCATCGACCCCTCCGACGTCCACATCGGCCCGTCGGACCACGTGCCCTGGCTCGACGACCGCAAGTGGGCCTACATCCGCCTCGAGGGCCGGAACTTCGGTGACGTTCCCCTCAACGTGGAGCTCAAGCTCGAGGTCTGGGACTCCCCGAACTCGGCCGGCGTCATCATCGACGCGGTTCGCTGCGCCAAGGTCGCCCAGGACCGCGGCATCGGTGGGCCCCTCCTCGGCCCGTCGGCCTACTTCATGAAGTCGCCGCCGGTGCAGTACCGCGACGAGGAGGCCCGCGTGATGGTCGAGGAGTTCGCCGCCGGCGCCTGACCCGGGTCCAGCACGCTAGGTTCCGCCCGTCGGGAGGTCTCGATGGTGAACGACGTCGGGACCCGGGTGGTCCGCATGCTCCGTGCGCTGGCGGCGGGTGCACTGGTCGCGGCGTCGGTGGCGATCACCGTTGTTCCCCCCGCCGGGGCGCTCACCTCGGTCGACACCGAAGCCGAGCTGCGCGCGGCGTTCGCCACCGACGCCGAGATCGTCATCACCTCCGACATCACGCTCACCGACTGCGACGCCGACGACGTGCTGCGGACGATCGCCGGGCCGGTGACGCTCGTCGGTGACTTCTTCGGCGCCGGGCTCCTCAGCAACGGCGACGCCACCCTGTCCGGGGTGACGGTCACGGGCAACACGATCGACGCCACGGTGGCGAGTGCCGTCTACGGCGGTGGTGTGGCAGTGGCCGGCACCCTCGTGCTCGAGGGCTCCACCGTGCGCGGGAACGCTGCGTTGTCACGTGCACCGGGCGACGCCCTGAGTGCAGGGGGCGGCATCTTCGGCAACGGGTCCGCCACGGTCTCCGGCGTGCGCTTCTTCGACAACGGGGCCGCCGCGCTCGAGGGCGAGTACGCCGGCGCCGTCGGCGGCGCACTCCTCGTCACCGGACGCCTCGAGGTGCAGGACAGCGACTTCACCGCCAATGTGGTTGGCCGAGTGGGTGCTCGCAGCGCTGCGAACGGTTCGGCGGCGCGATCTACGCCCCCGGGTCCGCGCGGGTGACCGGCAGCACGCTCGCGGAGAACCTGGTGCAGGTCCTCGTCTTCGGGCCCGGGGCCGATGCCTTGGCGACCGGGGGCGGCGTGACGGCCGGACAGCTCGAGATGTCCGGATCGGAGGTCCGGGCCAACGCGGCCGCCGCCCCGGCCGGTCTCGCTCGAGCCGCCGGTGGCGGGATCTTCGTCGAAGGTGGCTCCATCGCGGCAACGACCGTCTCGGGCAACTCCGTCGGCGCCACCGAGTTCGCCGCCGGCGGCGGGATCTTCCACGGGGCCGCCATCCTGGGCGTGGAATCGGACCGACCCGGCAAGCCCGGCACGGATCGGCCCGGCTCGGGGCGCGACCGCGCCGCGGCCGGCCTCGGCGCGACCGCGCCGACCATCACGACGTCCGAGGTTCCCGGCCTGACCGTGACCAATTCCACCGTGGTGGGCAACCGGGTCGACGCCGACGCGACCATCGGCGTCGGTGGAGGGATCGCAGAGGAGACCGGGACCGACGGGCTGTCCCTCGTCTACGTGACGCTGTCGGGCAACGCAGCCCGGGTCGGGGCGAACCTCGACGAGGTGCCCGGTGCGGTGGAGGCCCCCGGCGCCGCCCCGGCCGCGGTGGCGCCGTCGGGGATCGAGGTGTTCGGCACCGTGCTCGCCGATCCGATCGGTGGTGGGAACTGCGGAGACCTCGAGGGCGTCGCCAGCCTCGGGTACAACTACTCGACCGACGTGTCGTGCCCGTTCGCCGCGGACGGCGACGTGGTCGGCGGCGCCGACCCCCGGCTCGGAGCGCTCGCCGACAACGGTGGTCCCACCCCGACGATGCTCCCCGCCCGGACCAGCCCACTCGTCGACGCGATCCCGGTCGACCGGTGCCAGCCCGCGACGGCGGCGGCCGTGACCACGGACCAGCGGGGCGTCGCCCGGCCCCAGCTCGGCGGGTGCGACATCGGTGCCGTCGAGCTCGTGGTCGAGCCGACCTTCATCGGCTGAGCCCGCGCGCCTGCGCCCACTCGTCGAGGCGAGCGCGCGCGACCTCGGGGGTCATCGGCCCCTCGTCGAGCCGCAGGTCGAGCAGGAACGCCAGCGCCTCGCCGATCTCGGGCCCGGGGGCGAGCCCGAGGTGCTCCATCACCTCGCGCCCGTCGAGCGGCGGACGGATCGCGTCGATCTCCTCCTGGGCCCGGAGCTCCTCGATGCGGCGCTCGAGGTCGTCCATCCGGCGGCCCAGCGCGGCCGCGCGCTTCGGGTTTCGGGTGGTGCAGTCGCAGCGCTGCAGGTGGTTCAGCTCGTCGAGCAGGTCGCCGGCGTCGCGCACGTAGCGGCGCACCGCCTTGTCGGTCCACCCCATCGCGTAGGTGTGGATGCGCAGGTGGAGGAACACGAGGCGGGTCACCGCAGCGATGACGTCGGTGGGGTAGCGCAGCGCCTTGAGCCGCTCCTCGGTCATCCGGGCCCCGACCACCTCGTGGTGGTGGAAGCTGACCCCGCCCTTGCCCCGCTCGAACGAGCGGGTCTTGGGCTTGCCCACGTCGTGGAACAGCGCGGCCAGGCGCACGACCAGCTCCGGACGGGTGTTGTGCACCACTGCGATCGTGTGGGCGAGCACGTCCTTGTGCGTGTGGATGGGGTCCTGCTCGAGCCGCATGGCGTTGAGCTCGGGCAGGAACTCGTCGCTGAGCCCGGTCTCGCAGAGCAGCCACAGGCCGGCGGTGGGATCGGTGGTGCACAGCAGCCGGTCGAGCTCGCCCCGGATGCGCTCGGCGCTGACGATCTCCATGCGCCCGCGCAGCGCGGCGATCGCGTCGACGAGCTCCGGAACCGGGGTCACCCCGAGCTGCGACACGAAGCGCGCCGCGCGCAGCATGCGCAGCGGATCATCCTCGAACGAGATCTCGGGGGCCAGCGGGGTGCGCAGGACGCGCGCGACGAGATCGGCGGCGCCGCCGTGGGGATCGACGAACGCGGGCTCGGGGATGGCCAGGGCCATCGCGTTGACGGTGAAGTCGCGCCGGGACAGGTCGGTGGCGATGTCGTCGGAGAAGCGCACCTCGGGCTTGCGACTCTCGGGGCGGTAGACCTCGGCCCGGTAGGTGGTGATCTCGTAGATCACCGATCCCTTGCGGGCCCCCACGGTGCCGTAGTCCCGGCCGGCCAGCCAGGTCTGGTCGGCCCAGTCCGCCACGACCCGCTCGACCACGTCGGGTCGGGCGCTCGTGGCGATGTCGACGTCGCGGCCCGCGAGGTCGAGATCGAGGAAGGCGTCGCGGACGGTTCCGCCCACCAGGTGGCTCTCGGCGCCCTCCGCGGCCAGACGGGTGGCGAGGTCGCACACCGGCGCGTCGGCGGCGTAGAAGGGGCGGAGGCGTTCGGGGACGTTCACCACCCCATTGTTGCGGGTCGGAACCCGACCGGCCCGGTCCCGCCGGGGCGGCGGTCGCCGCTGGAGCCCGCTCGGTAGCCTGGGTCGATGGCCCGAACCCGGCGCGCGGCCGCCGTCGCGGCGACGGTGGCCGCGGTCGCGGTCGGTGTCCTCGGGTCCGCGGGGCCCGCCGCGGGTCGCGACCCGGCCGGCGCCGCAACGGACGCACCGGCCCTCACCCTGGTCCGCCAGGACGCCTGGACCCCGGTCGGGGGCACGGCCCGACTGACGCTGACCGCCGAGGGCGCCCCGCCCGACGCCCGGATCAGCGCGACCGTGGGCCAGGCGGTCGCGACCCGGTCCCGCTTCGACGGGGTCGCCGGTGGCGGACCGTTCGGCTCGGTGCTCAACCAGGTGAGCGTGCCCCTGGCGGCCGTGCCCCGCGACCCCGACGGGCTGCTCCTGCTCGACCTCGGTCTGCCCGCCCCCGCCGCCACCCGCGGTCCGCTCGAGCTGAACGTGCGCCGACCAGGCGTGTACCCGCTCGACCTCGAGTTGCGCGACGCCGACGACGCGCCGGTGGCCGCGGTGCGCACGATGCTGGTCGTGGCCGAAGCCGACCGGCCCACGGTGGCGCAACGGCTCGGCGTCGCGCTCGTCGTGCCGATCGCCGCCCCACCGTCCTTCCTGCCCGACGGCGCACCCGACCGGGCGGTGATGAGCGCGTTCCGGCCCGGGGGCCACCTGGGCCGTACCGCCCTGGCGCTGCGGGCGGTCCCGGAGGTCCCGGCGACCCTCGCGCCGACCGCGGAGACGCTGGAGGCGTGGGCCTTCGAGGCCCGGACCGACCCGACCGTCGCCGCGACCTTCGACGCGCTGCGCAACGCCACCGGCGGGCGGGCCGTGCTCGAGGGCCCGTACCTGCCCGTCGACCTCCCCTCGCTGCTCGCCGAGGGTCCGTCCACCGCCGCCGACGACATCCTCGCCCGGGGCGCCGGCCGGGTCGGGGCCCTGCTCGGCGCGACCACCGACCCCCGGACCCGGGTCCTGCGCCCGGCGTCGCCCGCGGCGTTGGCCCGCCTGCGCGCCACCGGGACCGAGTGGTTCGTGGTCGAGGCCGACGCGCTCGAGCCCGCCCCCGAGACCCGCCTCACCCCGGCCCAACCGGTGATCCTCACGGTCTCCGGCGGCGGCACCGAGCCGGCCCCTGCCCTCGTGACCGACGCCGGGCTCCAGAAGCTGCTGGTCGCTCCGGGCAGCGCCGCCCGGGCCGCGCAGCTCGTCCTGGCCGGGCTCTCGCTCGTGGCCCTGGAGGCCCCGAACCAGCCCCGCGTCGCCACCCTGCTGCTCCCCGACGGCGCCGGCACGCCCGCCGGGCTCACCGAGGACCTGCTCCTGGGCCTTCGCGACAACCCGTTCCTGCGTCCGGTCACCGTGCCCGACGCCTTCGCCGGCGTGCCCACCGAGCCACCCCCGGTCCGGGCCAACGGGACGCCGGGGTCCTCGCTCCGGGTGGTCGCACCGGGCACCCCTCCCCGGGCGGCGGTCGGCGACGCGACCTACCGTGCGCTCCGGAGCCGCTGGAACGCGTTCGCGGTCACGACCCGTCCCGGTGATCCTGCGGTCGCGGCGGCCGACCGTTCCCTGCTCGCCGCGACCAGCAGCGCCTGGAACGCGGACGAGGCTCCTGCGCTCGCCGCGGGCCACCTCGCGGTGGTCGACCGGTCGATCGGCGACCTGCTCGCACGGATCGACATCCCCGACCCGCGCACCATCACGCTGACGTCACGATCGGGGTCCATCCCCCTGACCTTCGTGAACGACACCGGGTACCCGGTCCGACTGCGGGCGGCGCTGTCGAGCGACAAGCTGTTCTTCCCCGAGGGCTCCGTCCTCGACCTCGAGCTCCCGCCCCGGAGCACGACCGTGCGCGTGGCGGTGGAAGCCCGCACGTCCGGCACGTTCCCCGTCGACCTGGCGGTGACTTCGACCGACGGCGTGCTGCCCGTCTCGCAACGCCAGCTCCAGGTCCGCTCGACCTACGTCAGCACCGTCGGCTGGGTCCTGACGGCGTCGGCCACGGGCGTCCTGGCGGTGTGGTGGGGCCTCGACTTCCGGCGGCGCCGACGCCGGCGGGCGCAGTCGTGACGGATCCGGCGGCGTCCGCCCGGGACGAGCCCGAGCGGGCCGGATCGGGGCCGGCACCGCGCGGCGGGTTGCTCCGCTCGAGCGCGATCGTCGGCCTCGGCACCGCCCTGTCGCGCGTCACCGGGTTCGGCCGGGTGGCCGCGGTCGCCTACGCCTTGGGGGCCACCGAGGTCTCGGGCGTCTACGCGTACGCCAACGAGACGCCGAACATCCTCTACGAGCTCCTCCTCGGCGGGATCCTCACCGCCATGGCTCTGCCCTTGTTCGTCCGGCACTTCCAGGAGCGCGACGAGGAGGCGACCAACGCGGTCGTGACGGTCGCCACCGTCGCGCTCGTGGGGGCCACGCTTATCGGGGTCCTCCTGGCGCCGTGGGTCGTGCGCCTCTACACGCTGCAGGTCGACGGACCGACCGCGGCCGCCCAGCGCGATCTCGCGACCTCCTGGCTCCGCCTGTTCATGCCCCAGATCCTCTTCTACGGTCTCACTGCCCTTGCGGCCGGGCTCCTCAACGCGCGGCGTCGGTTCGCCGCTGCGGCGTTCGCCCCGATCGGCAACAACCTCGTCGTGATCGCGATCTTCCTCGCGCTCCCCCGTCTCGTGTCGGGTCCCGTGACGGTCGAGCGGGTGCTCGACGACCCCGCCCTGCTCGTCTGGATCGGCCTCGGCACGACCGCCGGGATCGCGACGATGGCCCTCGTGCTCTGGCCCGCGATCGTGCGCGCCGGCATCCGGCTCCGACCCGCGTTCGCCTGGCGCCACCCCGCAGTGCGCACGATGACCCGCTTGTCGGGATGGACCGTCGGGTACGTGGTGGCGAACCAGATCGCGTTGTGGGTGGTGCTGGTGCTCGCCAACGGCACCACGAGCGGCGCGTTTGTGTACCTCAGCGCGTACGCGTTCTTCCAGCTACCCCACGGCCTGTTCGCGGTCTCGGTCACCACTGCGCTGCAGCCCGAGCTCGCAGCGGCCTTCGTCGACCGCGACCTCGCGGCGCTGCGCGCCCGGTTCGGGCGGGGCCTGCGGCTCATCCTGACCCTGATGATCCCGGCCGCCGCGCTGTACGTGGGACTCACCCAGCCCATCGTCACCGCACTGCTCCAGCGCGGTGCGTTCGACGCCGCGGCCACGGTGCGGGTCGCCGACACCCTCCTCGCCTTCGCCGTCGGCCTGCCCTTCTTCTCGTCGTACCTCTACGTGCAGCGCGCCTTCTACGCGATGCAGGACACCCGGACCCCGTTCCTCCTCAACTGCTTCGAGAACGCCGTGAACATCGTGCTCGCGCTCGTCCTCTTCGGGGCGCTCGGGATCCCCGGCCTTGCGCTGTCGTTCTCCCTCGCCTACGCCGCGGCCGCCGGGGTCAGCCTGGTGGTCCTGCACCGCCGCCTCGGCGGCGGGGCGGGCGGGCTCGGATCGGCGGTCGCCCGGCTCGTCCTGGTGGGGGCAGCGGTGGCCGCGACGACCTGGGCCGTCGCCCGGGCGGTCGGAAGCGGGACGGCGGCGACCGCCGTCCTCGCCTGCGCCGCCGCCGGAGCCGCCGGGGCGGTGGTGGCCGTGGTCGGGATCCGCGTGCTGCGCCTCGACGAGGGCATGCGGCTCGACCGGCTCCTGCGCCGACGAGCAGGGCGGACCGGCCCCGTGTCACCATGAGTGCAGGCCGTCGCCCGACCGGGCACGCCGGGTGGAGGTGAGGGAACGATGACCGTTCGGGTAGTGACCGACAGCGCCTGCGACCTGTCCGACCTGGTGTCCGAGACCATGCGGATCGAGATCGTCCCGCTCTCCATCCGGTTCGGTGACGAGGAGCTCGTCGACCGCGAGCAGCTGAGCCCCGAGGACTTCTGGACCCGCCTCCGGTCGAGCCCGGTGCTCCCCGAGACGTCGGCGCCGTCGGCCGGGCAGTTCGAGGCGCGCTTCCGCCGCGTGATCGAGCGCGGCGCCACCGGCATCATCTGCATCAACCTCTCGTCCCGGTTGTCGGCCACGATGCAGGCGGCCCAGCTCGCGGCCACGGCCGTGCGCGACGAATGCCCGATCGTGGTCATCGACTCGCGCACGGTGTCGATGGGCCTCGGTGCGCTCTGCCTCACGGCCGCGCGTCGCGCCGCCGACGGCGCGCGGCTCGAAGAGATCGTGGAGGACGTGCTGTCCCGACGGGACCGCACCCGGCTCTTCGGCGCGCTCGACACGCTGGAGTACCTGAAGAAGGGTGGAAGGATCGGCAACGCGCGCGCCCTGCTCGGCTCCGTGTTGTCGATCAAGCCGATCGTCGAGGTCCGGGAGGGCGCGGTCGAGGAGGCGGGCAAGGTGCGCACCCGGTCCAAGGCCCTTGCGCTGCTCGCCGACCGGGCCCGGGAGGAGAAGATCGACTCGCTGGCGGTGCTGCACGGGCAGGCCGACGACGTCGACGACCTGCTCGACCGCCTCAGCGAGTTCTTCCCCCGTGACGAGATCGTCACCGGGCTGGTCGGTCCGGTGATCGGGACCCACGCCGGCCCGGGCGTCATCGGCGTCAGCTTCCAGGTCGCACGCTAGGCCCGCGGCCCGCGGCCTAGCGTGGGTGGGGTGGAACCGCCCGCCCCCGGACGCCGATTGGGCGGCCGCTACCGGATCGACGCGCCGCTCGCCCGGGGCGGGATGGCCACCGTGTGGCGCGCCCACGACGAGCTGCTCGGCCGGGCGGTGGCGTGCAAGACGTTGCACCCCGAGCTGGCCCACGACGAGGCCCTCCGGGTCCGGTTCCGCCAGGAGGCCGTGGCGGCCGCGGGGATCGAGCACCCGAACGTCGTGTCCGTCTACGACACCGGTGAGGACGACGGCACCGCCTTCATCGTGATGGAGCTGGTCGAGGGCGAGAGCCTGCGCCAGCGGCTCGACCGGGTCGGGGCCCTCGATCCGGCCACGGCCGGCGCGATCGCCGGCCAGGTCGCGATCGCCCTCGCCCACGCCCACGCCCAGGGCGTTGTCCACCGCGACGTCAAACCCGCCAACGTGCTGCTGGCCCGCGACGGTATGGTCAAGGTCACCGACTTCGGCATCGCCAAGGCGACCGGGGGCGCCGACCTCACCCGCACCGGCATGGTGGTGGGGACCGCGCGCTACCTGTCGCCCGAGCAGGTCCAGGGGCTGCCCACGGACGCGCGCACCGACGTCTACGCCCTCGGCCTCGTCCTCTACGAGATGCTGGCCGGGCGACCCGCCTACTCGGGCGACACCGAGTTCGCCACCGCGCTCGCCCGCCTCGCCGCCCCACCGACCGACCTCACCCGGGTGCGGCCCGAGGTGCCGGCGCCCCTCGCGGCGGTCGTCGCCGCGGCCCTGCAGCCGGAGGCCGCCCATCGCATCCCCGACGCCGCGACCTTCGCCGAGCTCCTCCGCCGCGCCGCGGCCGGGGTGGCTCCGCCCGTCGCCCCGCCGGCTCCGGGCCCCGTCGGGTCCCCGGCGGGACCACCGACCGGAGGCGCGCCGGGAGCGCGCCGCACCGCATCGGACCGGGGCTCGGGCTCGGCCCCCGCTCGGAGCCGACGGGGTCCCGGTCGCGTGCTGCGGGTCGTCGCCTTCCTCGTGCTCCTCGCCGCCCTCGGCGTCGCCGCCGGCATGGTGACGGCGCGCATCGTGGGGGACGACGGTTCCGTCCGGGTCGACGGCGCCGCAGGCGCCTCCGAGATCGTCGAGGTCCGGGACTTCGACCCCGGTGGCGACGGTGCCGAGAATCCCGCCACCGCGGCCCGGGCCGCCGACGGCGATCCGGCCACGGCGTGGAGCAGCGAGACCTACGCGACACGCGACCTCGGGGGGATCAAGCCCGGAGTCGGGCTCGTCGTCACGCTGCGCGATCCGGCTCGGGTGTCGGAGGTCGCGCTCGACGGGGCGGCCGGAGCCGACGTCGAGATCCGGATCGCGGACGACGCACCTGCGACCCTCGCCGGGTGGGGACCGGTGCGGGGCCGGGGCACCGACCTCGCCGCCGAGGCGCGGATCGGCATCGACCCGACCGTGACGGGGCGGTTCGTGCTGGTGTGGTTCACCCGGACGCCCGCGTCGGGTCGGATCGACGTGCGCGAGGTTCGCGTCACCTGATCGGCCCGGACCGAACCGGGAACGGGGGCGCTACGCTGCCGACGGCGTCGACCGGGGAGCACACCGTGCGTGAAGACTGGGCCTCACAGGCCGCCGACACGATCGAGCACGTCGTCGGACTCGTCCGCGACCGGACGGTGGTCCCGGCTCGGGCCGCGGCGAAGGCGGTGGTCTACGGGCTGCTCGCCGGCGCGTTCGTGGCGGTGGCCACGGTGCTGGTCGTGATCGCCTTCTTCCGGGGCGCCTTCATCGTCACGGGCCGGGTGTGGGGTGCCTACCTGTGGACCGGCGCCATTCTCGTGATCGCCGGCATCGTCTGCTGGACCCGGCGGGCTCCCCGCAACCGCGAGACCTCCTCGTGAGCGCCGTCCACGATCTCCTCATCGTCGGCTCGGGGCCCTCGGGCCTGACCGCGGCCCTGTACGCCGGGCGGGCCAACCTGGCGCCGGTGCTGTTCGAGGGCATCGCCGCCGGCGGCCAGCTCATGCTGACGACCGAGGTCGAGAACTTCCCCGGGTTCCCCGACGGGATCCTCGGCCCCGAGCTCATGATGAAGTTCCGCGAGCAGGCGGGGCGGTTCGGCACCGAGTTCGTGACCGCCGACGTGGACCGGGTCGACTTCTCGGCCCGTCCCTTCGGCGTGTGGGTCGGCGACACCGAGTACCGGGCCCGCTCGGTGATCGTGTCCACCGGCGCGAGCGCCCGGATGCTCGGGCTCGAGTCGGAGGCCCGCCTCCTCGGGCACGGGGTGTCCACCTGCGCCACCTGTGACGGGTTCTTCTTCCGCGACAAGCCGCTCGGGATCGTCGGGGGCGGGGACTCCGCGATCGAAGAGGCGCTGTTCCTCACCAAGTTCGCCACCAAGGTGGTCGTCATCCACCGGCGCGACGGACTGCGGGCGTCGAAGATCATGCAGGACCGGGCCTTCGCCAACGAGAAGATCGAGTTCCGCTGGAACTCGGAGGTGGCCGACATCGTCGGGGACCACGCCGTGGAGCACGTGGTGCTGCGCGACACCGTGACCGGCGACACCAGCACGCTCGACGTGCAGGGACTGTTCGTCACCATCGGGCACGATCCGAACACGGCGCTGTTCACCGGGCAGCTCGACCTCGATGCCGACGGCTACATCGTGACGGTTCCCGGATCCACCCGCACCTCGGTGGAGGGTGTGTTCGCCGCCGGAGACGTCCAGGACCACGTCTACCGCCAGGCGATCACCGCCGCTGGGAGCGGCTGCATGGCGGCCATCGAGGCCGAGCGTTGGCTGGCCCACGCCGATCATCACGCCCGCACGGGCGCCTGAGCCCGGCCGCTCCACCACCCGATCCGCCCCCGACACCCTCCCCGACCGCGCCGGCGCGATCGTGAGGAATGGCGGGCCCCCCCGCCCCGTTCCCCCTCGGTACACTCCCGGCCACGCAGAAAGGACCTCCCGTGGCGAAGAACATCCTCGACCTGTCCGACGCAACCTTCGACGAGACGATCGGCAGTGCCGACACCCCGGTGCTCGTCGACTTCTGGGCCGAGTGGTGCGGACCGTGCCACATGATCGCCCCGGTGCTCGAGGAGATCGCCACCGAGCAGGCGGGCAAGATCCGGATCGCCAAGGTCAACGTCGACGACAACCCGACCACGGCGCAGCGGTTCAACGTGATGAGCATCCCCACGCTGCTCGTGTTCACCCCGGGCGACTCCTCGGCCGAGGTCAAGCGCCTCGTGGGGGCCAAGGGCAAGGGCCAGCTCCTCCAGGAACTCGCCGAGTACGTCGGCTGAGGACGGCCCCCGGGCCGTCGGAGGATCGACCGTCGTGGCCGACCCGCTCACCCGGGGGAGCCGGGGAGAAGGCGTCCGGGACCTGCAGGCCCGGTTGGGTGTGCTCGGGTTCCGCTGCGACGCCGATCCGACCGGGGTGTTCGGCGGGGCGACCGAGGCGTCGGTGTACGCCTTCCAACGCGACCGGGGACTGCGGGTCGACGGCGTCGTCGGTCGCCACACGTGGTCCTCGTTGGTCGAGAGTGGGTTCTCCCTCGGCGATCGGCTGCTCTACTTCCGTCAGCCGCTCCTGCGGGGCGACGACGTCGCCGACCTCCAGCGGCGACTGAACACCCTCGGGTTCGACGCCCGACGGGTCGACGGCCTCTTCGGGCCGGAGACCCAGCGGGCGCTGGTGGAGTTCCAACGCAGCGCCGGGTTGGTCCCCGACGGCATCTGCGGGCCCGACGCAGTGGCGGCGCTCGACCGGGTCGGTGGGCTGGCCGCCGGTTCGGTCGCCGCCGCCCGAGAGCGCGACGCACTGCGGCGGGGTCCCCACCGCATCGAGGGGCGTCGCATCTTCGTGGCGGCGCCGCCGGGTCTGGCCGTGGTCGGCGACAACGTCGCCCGTGGGCTCACGCTGGCCCGGGCGGTGGTGGTGCTCGACGTGAGCGGCGACGACGAGTCGGTGTTGGCGCGTGCCGCCAACGGGTTCGACGCCGACCTTTACCTCGGCCTGGCCTTCGGGACCGGTGCACCGCGCTGCGTGCACTTCGCCACGACCGGGTTCCGCTCGGAGACCGGGGTCGTGGTCGCCGACGCCGTGGCCCGGCAGCTCGCGGACGAGCTCGCCGAGTCGGCCGCGGTGGTCGGCGCGGCGTACCCCGTGCTGCGGGAGACGCGCATGGCGGCAGTGGTGTGCGAGCTGGTCCCGTCCGGGGATGCGCCGGCGCTCGCCGCCGTGGTGCACCGGTCCGGCGCAGTGGCCCGAGCGGTGGTGCGCGGCGTGCGCCAGGCCTGGGAGCGCCCGACCCGCGACGCTCCGACCCGCGACGATCCCCCGGGGGGCGGCGCCCCGCCCGCCGGATGATTGCTGCCGCAATCAGATTTCCGGGGTGCTCCCCGGGATGGTTGCTCGTGCAACCGTCGCGGGGGGTCAGGCGTCGGGAACCGCCACGCGATCCTCGGTGAGGCGCCGGTAGATCCGCTCGAGGTCCTCGAGCCCGGCGAAGTCCACGGTGATGCGGCCCTTGCCGCCTGCGTTCATCGCGATCTTGACCCGGGTCTCGAGGTGATCGGCGAGCATCTCCTCCAGCTCGGCGATGCCCGCCGGACGGGTGCGCCGCCGCTTGGGGTCCGGTCCGGGCTCGGGTTCGTCGGGACCGTCGTTGTGCGCCCGGACCAGCTGCTCCACGGTCCGGACCGACAGGTCCTCCTTCGGGATCCGCTTGGCCAGTTGCTCCTGGAACGCCCGGTCGGGCGTGCCGAGGAGAGCCCGGGCGTGCCCCATCGACAACTGGCGGTCGCGCACCAGCCGCTGGATCGACGGGGGCAGGCTCAGGAGCCGCAGCGTGTTGGTCACCGAGGCCCGGCTGCATCCGGCCTTCTGTGCCACCTGCTCGTGGGTGAGCCCGAAGTCGTCGATCAGCTGCTGGTAGGCGCCGGCCTCCTCGAGCGGGTTGAGCTCCTGGCGCTGGATGTTCTCGACCAGCGCCTGCTCCAGGGCCGCGCCGTCGTCGGTCTCGCGCACGAGCGCCGGGATGCGGGCCAGGCCTACCCGCCGGGCCGCCCGCCAGCGGCGCTCCCCGGCGATGAGCTCGTAGCCCCCGTCGGCGGGGCGCACGAGCACGGGCTGGAGCACGCCCACGGCCCGGATGCTGTCGGCGAGCGCGCTGAGGGTGGCTTCGTCGAACTGGTCGCGCGGCTGGTATGGGTTGGGCCGGATCGCCGTGACCTCGAGCTCGAGGAGGGCGGGCCCACCCCGGGCCGCCCGGGGGGCAACCGATCCCCCCGGGATGAGCGCATCGAGTCCCCTACCCAGGCTGTCGGGTCGCGCCACGGCTGACCTCCTTGGCGAGGTCGCGGTAGGCCTGCGCCCCCCGCGACGTGGAATCGAACGTGATGATGGACTGCCCGTGGCTCGGGGCCTCGCTCAGTCGCACGGTCCGCGGGATCACGGTCTCGTAGACCTTCTCGCCGAAGTAGTCGCGCACCTCGGCGATCACCCGGTCGGCGAGCTTGGTCCGGGCGTCGTACATGGTGAGGACGATGCCCCGCAGGTCGAGCCCCGGATTGAGGTTGGTCTGGATCAGGCCGATGTTCCGCCACAGCGCGGCCACGCCCTCCAGCGCGTAGTACTCGCACTGCACCGGGACGATCACGTCGTCGGCGGCCGCCAGCCCGTTGACGGTGAGCAGCCCGAGCGACGGCGGGCAGTCGATGATCACGAGGTCGTAGTCGGGCCGGACCGCGTCGATCGCCCGGCGCAGGCGCATCTCGCGGCTCATGGCCGGCACCAGCTCGATCTCGGCACCGGCCAGGTCGATGGTCGCCGGGGCCACGAAGAGGTTCTTCAGGCTGGTCGACTCGACCACGTCCTCGAGCGGCACGTCGGCGAGCAGGACGTCGTAGACCGAGCGCTCGACGTCCCGGGAGACGATCCCGAGGCCGCTCGAGGCGTTGCCCTGGGGGTCGAGGTCCACGATGAGCACCCGGAACCCCAACTCGGCCAGCGCGGCGCCGAGGTTGACCGTCGTGGTGGTCTTGCCGACCCCGCCCTTCTGGTTGGCGATCGCCACCACCCGGGGCAGGACCATCGGCGGCGCCGGGCGATCCGGGGCGTCGGGCAGCTTGTCGGTCTCGAGCGCCGGCGCGGCCGGCGCCACGGCGTCCTCCAGGTCGGCCTCCCCGATCGGCTCCTCGGCCGGCGCCCCGGCCACAGGTTGCGTCGGGGCAGAGGCCGGGGCGGGGGCCGGGGTAGGGGCCGGAGCAGAGGCCGGGGGCGCTGTCAGCACGGGCGGCGGCGCGTCCGGTTCCTCGGGAACGGATCCGGCGGCGGGCGGCGGCGGCGCCGACTCGGGCGCTCGGCCCGGGCGCTGCGCACGCCCCAGGCCACGACCTTTCTTCAGCAACGTTCCTCCCCGGGCGGCGGTGATGACGTCGCCAGGATACGTCGTGAGTGCCGGGTGCGGGCGGACTCCCGCCGCCGAACCCCGAACCCGTCAAGCCGCAGGCCCCGGATTGGGGCTGCCGGCAGGGATGGCGGGGTGGTTCCACGTGGAACCAGCCCGTGGGGACCCCGAGGTTCCACGTGGAACCCTCGGCCTCACATCTCCCCGGCGTTCCACGTGGAACAACGGAGGGGGTACGGAATCAGCGCCAGCGGGGCCGCTTCTCGGGCACCCCGGTCCGCCGGGGAATCCCGGTGCCCACCGGACCGCTGCGGCGCAGCAGCACGAAGCGGGTGCCCGCCGAGGCGGCTCGATGGACCTCGAGCCCGAGCCCGGCGAGGGGCTCGGCCGGCCACCGGTCCCCGACGTCCTCGGGGGGTTCGCTCACCACCAGCTCGCCGCCGGGCCGGAGGAAGCCGGCGGCGCACTCCGCCGTCGCCGCCGGGCGTCCGAACGATCGGGCGGTCACCAGATCGAAGCGCTCCCGCAGGGCGGCATCGTGGGCCGCCACCTCGGCCCGCTCGCACACGACCGAGATCCGACCGGCCAGACCGAGTGATCCGCAGGCCTGCTCCAGGAAGTCGACCCGCCGACGCATGGCGTCGAGCAGCACTCCGGTCGCGTCCGGCCAGGTCACGGCGAGCACGAGCCCGGGGAGGCCACCCCCTGAGCCCAGGTCCAGGAACGACTCGGGGGTTCGCGTCGGCATCGACGCGAACCCCCGGGCGTGATCGATCTGCGGTGGGACGGGCCCCGGGCCGAGGAACCCGAGCGACCGCGCCTCGGTGAGGACGCGCTCCAGGTCGTCGGCCGAGGCCAGGGCCGGGCTCACTCGGGGCGCAGCACCACGCGCCGCCTCGGCTCCTCGCCCTCCGAGGTGGTCCCGACTCCGGGAATCCCGGCCACGGTGTCGTGGACGACCTTGCGGTCGGCGGCCGACATCGGCTCGAGCGAGAGCTCCTCGCCGCTGTCGCGGACCCGGCCGGCGAGATCCTCCGCGAACCGGGCCAGGGCGGCCCGGCGCTTGGCCTGGTAGCCAGCGACGTCGAGGTGGATCCGGGCGCCCTGACCGTCGGTCCGGCGCTGCACCACGGTCCGCAGGAGGTCCTCGATCGCCCGCAGGGTCGCGCCCTTCGGGCCCACCAGGATGCCGAGGTCGGGTCCGTCGACATCGACGAGGACCGTGTCCTCCTCGATGCGGACGGCCACATCACCGGGCAGGGCGAAGGCGCCCACCAGGCCCCGCATGAACTCGTCGGCCGCGTCGGCCTGCTCCCCGATCGGGATCTCGGTGGTCTCGGTCATCGCTGTCTCCTCCTGCTGCGGGCGCGGCCCTCGGCCACCCCGGCTCCCTCGCCGGCGGTTTCCGGCCCCACCTTCCGACGATCCGGCGGCGCCGGTCCTCGGTCCCTCCGTGGCTCCCGACTCGGCCGCCGACTCCTCGCGACCGCGGTCGCCGCCCATGCCCGCACCGCCGGCCTTGCCGCCGCCCTTGCCTTCGCCACCGGCCTTCCGGTCGCCGCCACTCTTGCGAGCGCCGCCGTCCGAGCGCGAACCCCGGCCGCCGCGGCCGCCCGAGCCCCGCCGGGGGCCCCGATCCCCGGGCTTCTCCCGGGAGATCGGTCGGATCCGCGCCCGGATCCGCGCCGGATGGGCGCCGATCCGACCGAACAGCCCGCTGCGGGGCTCCTCGATCACGCTGTACTCGACCTCGTCCTCATCGACCCCGAGCTCGTCGAGCGCGGCGTCGAGGGCCGCGGCCACGGTCCGACCAGTGGTCTCCACCCATTCCATGTGTCTGCCTCAGCGCTTCTTCTTCTTCTTCGAGACCCGGCGTCCCGCCTGCCCCGGCCGCTCGGCCGGGGTCGGCGTCGCGGTCCGGCTGGATCGCGTCGACCGGGTGCTCTGCTTGCGCGCCGGCGGGGTCGCCGGGCGCACCGTTGCGCCCGCCCCCGGTGGGGGCGGGGGTCGGAACAGCCCCCGCAGGCCGCCGCCGCCCGTGGGGGCGATCATCGGCTTGCCGGACGGGGCCGGGCGGGTGGCCCGGGGGGCGGGAGCCTTCTTGGCCTTGGCCGGCACCGGGGTGGCGTCGCTCGCCCCTTCGTCGGACCGCTCCCGGCTCTCGGCCTCCACGACGGCAGCCGACTTCGATCCGGTCAGCGACTTGTGCTTCGGGTTGGCCGCCGTGCCGATGCTCCGGAAGATGACCTCCTGCTGGCCGAGCCGCCAGAGGTTGCTCACGAAGAAGTAGAGCACGAGACCCGACGGGAAGTTCAGCGAGATGAACCCGAAGAAGACCGGCAAGATCTTGGTGACGAGGGCCATCTGCTTGTTGATGGCCGGCGTGCGCTTCTGGGCCTGGCGCGACTGCAGGTACCCGGAGAGCATCACCAGGGCGACGAGGGCGAATCCGAGGACGCTCGCCCAGGTGGTGAGCTGATCGGGGGCGGAGAACGACAGGTTCATCCCGAGGAACTGCTTGGGCACGGGCAGTTGCGACCCGTACGCACCGCCCCTCGAGCACTGGTCGACCGTGGCCAGCACGCCGGCGTCGGGACCCTTCGGCACGGTGCACAGGGCCTTGAAGAGCGACGACGACTCGGGCACGTACTTGTACGGGTTCTGCAACACGCGGAACAACGCGAAGAAGATCGGCATCTGGACCAGGAGGGGAAGACAACCCGCCAGCGGGTTGATTTTGTTCTCCTGGTAGAACTTCATCATCTCTTCGTTGAGCGCCGCGCGGTCGTTCTTGTACTTGGCCTGGATGCGCTTGATCTCGGGCTGCACCATCTGCATCCGGATCATCGAGCGCGCCTGCTTGGCGGTCAGCGGGTACAGCAGTCCCATGATCGTGAAGGTCAACAGGATGATCGAGACGCCGAGGTTGGGCACCACCCCGTAGAAGATCGACAGCAACCAGCCGATCGCGTCGAGAATCGGGTTGAAGATGGACATCAGGCGCCTTCACTCGGACGGGCCCCGACCGGGGCAGGGTACGAACGTACGTTCGGTTCCGGGACGGGGTCGATCCCGCCGGGGTGCCACGGATGGCAGCGGCCGACCCGCCGGGCGGTCAGCCAGGAGCCCCGCACCGCCCCGTGCCGCTCGAGGGCCTCGAGCGCGTAGGCCGAGCAGGAGGGGTGGAACCGGCAGTGGGGAGGCAGGTACCGGCTCAGCAGGCGCCAGGCCCGCACCGGCAGGGCCAGGGTCCGAGCCACGGGGCCCGGTCGGGGCGCGTTCACCGGTCGGTCCCGGCACCGGCGAGGAGCCGGGCCACCGCCTCGGCGAGCTGGGCGGCGCTCATGGCCGCTGCCCGGGGCCCGGCCGACAGCAGGTAGGCGGTGTCGGGGCGGAGCCCCTCGGCCTGAGCAGCCACGGCCGCCCGGAGCCGACGGCGGAGACGGTTGCGCGCGACGGCGTTTCCCACCGGGCGGCCCACGGCGTACGCCACCCGCGGCGGTCCGGGCGCGACGGGCACGGTGCGCAGCCGGACCGGGCCGGCCGTCCGGGCCGGGGCCCGGTCCAGGGCCTCGAAGGTCCCACGGTCTCGGATTCGCCAGATCAGGCCGACAGCCGCTTCCGGCCCCGGCTCCGGCGGGACTTGAGCACCGCCTGGCCGGCCCGGGTCCGCATGCGGTGCCGGAACCCGTGCTTCTTCTTGCGCTTACGGTTGTTGGGCTGGAACGTGCGCTTCACGGAACGGGCCTCCTGGGCTGCCTCGACGGACCCTTCCCCGAGGGGTGGGGGAAGCGGCGCCGAACCGCCGGAGTCTACGAGTCGCCCGGCGCGAACCGCAACGCGGGTCCGTTTGTGACGACTCGGGTCCGGTGCTACGTTCCCCGTCCCCGGGGGACGGTCGGACCGGGGTTCGCGGACCCGGGGACCGGGGGCGCGGAGCGGCCACCGGGAGCCCGGCTCCCGAGGGGCGACGACCAAGCCGCCCGAGATCCCACCGGGACGGGACCCCCCGCCCCGAGGTTCTCCACATCTGTGGAACTGCCTGTGGACAACTCTGTTTCGGCCGTCGGCCCCGCCTCCGAGCCCCGGGGACCGGTCCCGGCCACGACACCCGACGCGCTCTGGGAGGCCGGCGCCGCCCAGTTGCGGACCCAGCTCGCCGAGGCCACCTGGCACGCGTGGTTCCAGGGGGTACGGGCCCTGCGCTTCGACGGCGACGTCCTCGTGCTCGCGGTTCCCAGCACCGTCGCCTGCGAGCGGATCCGGTCCAGCTACCGCGGCCTCCTCGACGACTCGCTGCGCGACGCCACCGGGCGCGACATCCACGTGGAGCTCCTCGTCGACACCGAGGCGCGCCCGGTCGACCTCCCCGCCGACGAGCCTGCCCCGGCGCGCACCGACGCGTCGGCCACCGCGTCGAACCGGTCGAGCGAGACCACCTGGGCCTCGGGCACGCTCAACGAGCGCTACACGTTCGACCAGTTCGTCATCGGGGCGTCGAACCGCTTCGCCCACGCGGCCGCGCTCTCCGTCGCCGAGGCACCGGCCCAGGCGTACAACCCCCTGTTCATCTACGGCCCCGCCGGGCTCGGGAAGACGCACCTCCTGCACGCGATCGGTCACCACGTGCGGGCGATGTTCCCGCGCAAGCGCGTGCGGTACGTCTCCACCGAGTCGTTCATGAACGACTTCGTCGAGGCCATCCGCGACCGCACCCGGATGCCGGTGTTCAAGCGCCGCTACCGCGAGCTCGACGTGCTGCTCATCGACGACATCCAGTTCCTGGAGCGCACGCAGGAACTCCAGGAGGAGTTCTTCCACACCTTCAACCAGATCCACAACGAGGGTGGCCAGATCGTCATCTCGTCGGACCGGTCGCCCAAGTCGATCGCGACCCTCGAGGACCGGCTGCGGAGCCGATTCGAATGGGGCCTCATCACCGACGTCCAGCCGCCCGAGTTCGAGACCCGGCTCGCCATCCTGCGCAAGAAGGCCGAGGCGGAGCACCTCGGTGGCATCCCGAACGAGGTGCTCGGCTTCATCGCCGCGCACGTCCGCGACAACATCCGCGAGCTCGAGGGCGCCCTCATCCGGGTGGCGGCCTACTCGAGCCTGAACCGGGCCCCGCTCTCCGAGGAGATCGCCCGGAAGGTCCTCGCCGACCTCCTCCCGGCCAGCCAGCCCCGGGAGATCACCTCCGACCTCATCATGGAGGAGACCGCCAAGATGTTCGGCTGGACCATCGACGACCTGTGCGGCAAGTCCCGCCGGCGTCCGCTGGTCACCGCCCGCCAGATCGGGATGTACGTCATGCGGGAGCTCACCGACCTGAGCTACCCCCGGATCGCGGAGGCGTTCGGCGGTCGGGACCACACCACGGTCATGTACGCCGTCGACAAGATCAAGCAGCAGATGACGGAGCGGCACATCATCTTCGAGCAGGTCAACGAGCTGATCACCCGGATCCGGCTCGGGACGAGCGTGTGACGGGCCCGGTGGACAAGCCTGTGGATCGCTGGGGACGGTGGGCTCCGGTTCCGGGGACGACCGTCGCGGCTGTGGTCGCGGGCAACCCCGACTGTGGACGCCGGTGGATTGCTGTGGATTCCAAAAATGCTCTGACCTGGGCAAACACCCGTTCATCCACAATCCACAGCCCCTACGACAGCAACGAGATGAGATACAGGTCTTCCGGGAGAACCGGAATCCACCGAGAGGAGCACCGGTGAAGTTCCGTGCTGAGCGCGAAGCCCTGGCCGATGCGGTCGGGACCGCGCAACGGGCCGTGGCGTCCCGGACCGGTGCGCTGCCGGTCCTGTCGGGCCTCCGGGTCACCCTCGGACCCGGCGCGGTCGAGCTGGTCGGCTCCGACCTCGAGATGACCATCCGAGTCACCACACCAGTGCAGGGCGAGGGGGAGGGGAGCGCCGTCCTCCCGGCTCGGCTGTTCGCCGACATCCTGTCCCGGCTCGACGGCGACACGGTCTCGGTCGAGCTCGTCGGCGAAGACGCCCGGATCGAGGCCGGCCGGTTCGCCACGACGTTGCGCACCCTGTCGGTCGGGGAGTTCCCCCGGCTTCCCGAGGTCCCCGAGAACGGGGTCCGGGTCGACGGCGCCGCGTTGGCCGAGTCGTTGCGCCAGGTCGTGCCGGCCGCGTCGCGCGACGACGCCCGTCCGATCCTGACCGGCGTGCTCCTCGCCGCGCACGAAGGTGGCCTGCGACTGGTCGCCACCGACTCCTACCGGTTGGCGATGCGGGACCTCCCCGGGGTGAGCATGCTCGCCGGGGACCAGCGCGTCCTGGTCGGGGCCAAGGGGCTCGCCGAAGTGCAACGGCTCTTGCGCGACGGCGACATCGAGGTGTTCCTCGCCGAGCGTGACGTGACCTTCCGGGTCGGCAGCGCCGACATCACCACGCGCCTGATCGAGGGTGAGTTCCCCAACTACCAGCAGCTCATCCCCTCCGACTACCCGAACCGCCTCAAGGTGAGTCGCGACCTGCTCGGTGCCGCGGTCAACCGGGTCCGGCTCGTCAGCCAGAGCCGCGACACCGCGCCGATCCGGATCCGGATGAACCCCGACGGCATCGAGCTCTCGGCGGTGGCCCAGGACATCGGTGAGGCACACGAGTCGGTCGAGGCGACCTTCGACGGCGGGGAGCTCACCGTCGCGTTCAACGCCCAGTTCCTCCTCGACGGCATCGAGTCGGTCGGCGGGACGGAGATCGAGCTCGAGACCCAGGACCCGCTCCGCCCCGCGGTGATGCGGAATCCCGAGGCGCCCGACTTCCTGTACCTGCTCATGCCGGTCCGGATCGCCTAGTCCGCGCTCGTCCGTCGCCCGTGCACCTGGCGTCCCTGGAGCTGCGCGACTTCCGTCGGTACGTTCACGCCGACCTCGCGCTCGGCCCGGGGGTGACGGTGCTCGAGGGGGCGAACGGCGCGGGCAAGACCACGATCCTGGAGGCGGCCGCCTGGGTCGCGCTCGGGCGGTCGTTCCGGGGGGTGCCCGACGCCACGCTGGTCCGGGACGGTGCCGAAGCCGCCGTCGTCCGGGCCGGGATCGACGGTGCCGGCCGGCACCAGACCCTCGACGCCGAGCTCCGGCGCGCCGGGCGCAACCGGGTGCTGGTCAACGGCCACGCCCTGGCCCGGGCCCGCGATCGGCTGGACCTCCTCCGGGTCACGATCTTCACCCCCGACGACCTGGCGCTGGTCAAGGGCGGCCCAGCGGGGCGGCGGGAGTACCTCGACGACCTCCTGGGTGTTCTCGCGCCCCGTTACGACGCAGCCCGGGCCGACTACGAGAAGGTGCTCCGCCACCGCAACGCTCTGCTCAAGGGCGGGCTCCGGGGCACCGACGCCCAGCACACCCTCGAGGTGTTCGACGAGCAGCTCGCCCGGGCCGGGGCCGAGCTCGTGCGGGGCCGACTCCGCCTGGTGGACCGACTCGGGTCCCATCTCGGAGCGGCGTATGCCGCCCTGGCCGGTCGGCCCGCCGACGTCTCGGGTCGCTACGAAGCCGACTGGGCTCCCGACGGCATCGACCCCGACGAGGCCGAGACCGTCCTGCGCGACGCACTGGTCACGCTCCACCGGCGTGAGGTCGAACGGGGCGTCACGCTCGCGGGGCCCCACCGCGACGAATGGCGCATCCTCCTCGACGGCATGGATGCACGGACGCACGCGTCGCAGGGGGAGCAACGCTGCCTGGCACTGGCGTTGAGACTCGGGGGCCACGCGGTCGGGCGCGAGACGATCGGCGCCGCGCCGGTGCTCCTGCTCGACGACGTGTTCTCCGAGCTCGACCCGACGCGGGCCGACGCCCTCGCGGCGGCACTCCCGTCCGGCCAGACCCTGATCACGACGGCGACGACCATCCCGACCGCGGTCCGCCCGGAGCGCCACCTCCGGGTCGAGGCCGGCCGGGTGCTCGGGGGTGCGGCGTGAGCCGACCCGACCGTGATCCCCGGCGGCGGCTGTCGCGTCCGCGCCTCCCGGGCGACCTCGGCGATGCCGTCTCGGTGGGTGATGCCGCGGCGATGATCGGAGCCGAGCTGGGCCTGGCCGATCCGCAGGTGTTCGGCCGGGTCGTGGCCGCGTGGCCCGAGCTCGTCGGCGAGGCCGTCGCCGCGCACAGCGAGATCCGCTCCGTCCGCGACGGCGTCGTCGAGGTGGTGGTCGACTCGCCGGCCTGGGCCACGGAGTTCCGGTACCTCGAAGCCGACCTCGTGGCCCGGGTGTCGCGCCTGGTCGGCGACGGTGTCGTGCGCTCGGTCCGGGCGACCGTCCGGACGCCGGGCGGGGCCGGACCCGAGGGTCGACCCCCGCCGCGACGACGCCCGGGGCGGCCCGGATAGCCCCGGATCGGGAGGCGTCGCCTGGTACCATCGGGTGTCGGGCAAACGCCCTCTGACCTGCGGTTTCGCTCGGATTCGCGGCTCGCCCGGGACCGTTCGACCACCGCGACACCCCAACCGACCCACCAGTCCGCGGGGCCGCTCCCGCACCCCGGCGATCCGGATGACGGAGCCGGCCCACGACGTCCGAGAGGTGACCCCGCGTGGCGTACAGCGCCAAGGACATCACGGTCCTCAAGGGCCTCGAGCCCGTCCGCGAACGCCCCGGGATGTACATCGGAAGCACCGGCCTGTCGGGCCTGCACCACCTCGTCTACGAGGTCGTCGACAACGCGGTCGACGAAGCCATGGCCGGGTACGCCACCCGCATCGACGTCACCCTCTTGCCCGACGGCGCCTGCCGGGTCACCGACAACGGCCGGGGCATCCCGGTCGACAACCATCCCGACTACAAGGGCAAGTCGGCCGCCGAGGTCGTGATGACCGTGCTCCACGCCGGCGGGAAGTTCGGCGGTGAGGGCTACAAGATCTCCGGGGGTCTCCACGGCGTCGGCGTGTCGGTGGTCAACGCGCTGTCGACCCGCCTCGAGCTCGAGATCCACCGCGACGGCGGGAAGTGGACGCAGACCTATGCGAAGGGTGGCGTGCCCCAGGGCAAGATCCAGAAGACCGGCGCCTCGAAGAAGACCGGGACCACCGTCACCTTCTGGCCCGACCCCTCGATCTTCGAGGAGGTCGACTTCCGGGCCCAGACCCTGATCGAGCGCCTCCGCGAGATGGCGTTCCTGAACCAGGGCCTCGAGATCCGCTTCCGCGACGAGCGCAGCGACCCGCCCGCGACCCAGGACTTCCGCTTCACCGGCGGCATCACCGACTTCGTGAAGCACCTCAACGCGACCAAGGAGCCGCTGTTCAAGCGGGTCGCAGCGTTCCGGGACACCGGCGAGGACTACGACATCGATATCGCCATGCAGTGGAACACCGGCTACTACGAGGGTATCCACTCGTTCGCGAACAACATCGCCACCACCGAGGGCGGCATGCACGAGGAGGGCTTCCGCAAGGCCCTCACCAACGTGGTCAACAGGTACGCGCGGGGCAAGGGCCTCCTCAAGGAGAAGGACGACAACCTCCAGGGCGAGGACATCCGTGAAGGACTGACCGCCATCATCTCCGTCAAGCTGCGCAACCCACAGTTCGAGGGGCAGACCAAGGCGAAGCTCGGGAACACCGAGATGCGGTCGCTGGTCGAGAAGGCCACCAACGAGAAGCTCGCGGAGTGGCTCGAGGAGCATCCCACCGAGGGACGCGCCGCAGTGGCGAAGGCGACCCAGGCGGCCCGGGCCCGGGTCGCCGCCCGCCAGGCCCGCGACCTCACCCGGCGCAAGTCGCTGCTCGAGTCGTCGGCGATGCCGGGGAAGCTGGCCGACTGCTCGTCGCGCCAGCCCGAGGAGTGCGAGATCTTCATCGTGGAGGGCGACTCCGCGGGGGGGAGCGCCAAGCAGGCGCGCGACCCGCGCACCCAGGCGATCCTCCCCATCCGCGGGAAGATCCTCAACGTCGAGCGAGCCCGCCTCGACAAGATGCTCAAGAACGAGGAGGTCCAGGCTCTCGTGCAGGCGGTCGGCGCCGGCCTCGGCGACGAGTTCGACGCCACCAAGATCCGCTACCACAAGGTCATCCTCATGACCGACGCCGACGTCGACGGCTCGCACATCCGCACGCTGCTGATGACGTTCTTCTACCGCCAGCTGCCCGAGCTGGTGCGTCGGGGGCACGTGTACATCGCCCAGCCCCCGTTGTTCCGCGCCGACCTCGGCAAGGAGCGCCACTACCTGAAGGACGACGCCGCGCTCCGGACGTTCGAGGCGGGCCACGAAGGACGCAAGATCGAGGTGAACCGGTTCAAGGGCCTCGGCGAGATGGACTGGCAGGAGCTGCGCGAAACCACGATGAACCCCGAGACCCGCACCCTCCTGCGGGTGTCGGTCGAGGACGCCGCCATCGCCGACGACATCTTCTCGCGACTCATGGGGGACGACGTCGAGTCGCGCAAGATATTCATCCAGGAGAACGCGAAGGACGTGCGCTTCATCGATGCGTAGCGCACCGCCGCGCCCCCGCTGCGGGGGCCCCGAGCCGAGAGAACGGATCTGACCCATGCCCGACGACGGCGTGCAGGAGACGCTCGAGAACGCCAACATCGAGCACATCGGGATCCAGGAGGAGATGGAGCGCTCCTTCCTCGACTACGCGATGTCGGTCATCACCGCCCGCGCCCTTCCTGACGCCCGGGACGGCCTGAAGCCAGTGCACCGGCGGATCCTCTACGCCATGTACGAGGCCGGGACCCGCCCCGACCGCAAGCACCGTAAGTCGGCCCAGACCGTCGGCGACGTCATGGGCAAGTACCACCCGCACGGCGACTCTGCGATCTACGACGCCCTGGCCCGCATGGCCCAGGACTTCTCGCTGCGCTATCCGCTCATCGACGGCCACGGGAACTTCGGATCGCCCGACCCCAACGACCGCCCGGCGGCCGCCCGGTACACCGAGGCCAAGCTGGCGCCCCTGGCGATGGAGCTGCTCGGTGACATCGACGAGGACACCATCGACCTCCTCGCCACCTACGACGGCGAGAACGAGGAGCCGACCGTCCTGCCGGCCCGGTTCCCCAACCTCCTGGTGAACGGCGGGGGTGGGATCGCCGTCGGGATGGCCACCAACATCCCGCCCCACAACCTCGGCGAGGTGATCGACGCCACAGTCCACCTGATCGACAACCCCGACGCCACGGTCGAGGACCTCATGCAGTTCGTCGCGGGTCCCGACTTCCCGAGCGGCGCGCTCATCCTCGGGCGCGAGGGCATCCGTGACGCCTACCGGACGGGACGCGGCTCGATCAAGATGCGGGCGATCGCCGAGATCGAGGAGGTCAAGACGGGCCAGCGGATCGTGATCACGGCCGTGCCGTATCAGACCTCGGTCGAGGTCATCGGGCAGAAGATCGCTGAGCTGGTCAACGACCGCAAGATCGAGGGCGTCCGCGACGTCCGCAACGAATCGGCCGGCAACCAGCCCCGGCTGGTGGTGGAGCTTAAGCGCGACGCCAACGCCAACGTCGTCCTCAACCAGCTTTACAAGCACACGCTGATGCAGACGTCGTTCGCGGCCAACATGCTGGCGTTGGTCGGCGGCGTCCCCCGCCTGCTGTCGCTCGACCGGGCGCTGCTCGTCTACGTCAACCACCAGGTCGAGGTCGTCCGGCGCCGGACCGAGTTCCGGTTGCGCAAGGCCAAGGACCGCGAGCACATCGTCGAGGGCCTGGTCAAGGCGCTCGACGTCATCGACGCCATCATCGCGCTCATCCGCGGCGCCGCCGACGTCGAGACCGCCCGCACCGGGCTCATGGCGAAGCCGTTCGAGTTCACCGAGATCCAGGCCAACTACATCCTCGACATGCAGCTGCGCCGCCTGACCCAGCTCGAGGGCCAGAAGCTCCGCGACGAGCTGGGCGAGCTGCGGGCGACCATCAAGGAGCTCGAGTCGATCCTGAAGAGCAAGGCAAAGCTCCTCGGTGTCATCAAGACGGAGCTGGGTGAGCTGCGGAGCAAGTACGCCGACGAGCGTCGCACCCAGATCACCAACGACACCGGCGACATCGAGGACCTCGACCTCATCGACGACGAGGAGATCGTCGTCGTCTGCACCCACAAGGGCTACGTCAAGACCGTGGCTTCCGACGCGTTCCGGCGTCAGGGTCGGGGGGGTCGGGGCGTGCGGGGAAGTCGCAGCAAGGACGACGACCACGTCGAGCACCTGCTGATGACGACTGCGCACTCCTACCTGCTCATGTTCTCGAACCGGGGCAAGGTCTACCGGGTCCGGGCCCACGAGATCCCGATGAAGGACCGCACCGCACGGGGGATGGCGTTGGTGAATCTCATCCCGCTCGCCCAGGACGAGCGGATCCAGGCGATCATCGACACCCGCACCTACGAGGACGGACGGTTCCTCCTGTTCGCCACCCGCAACGGGACGGTGAAGAAGACCCGGCTGACCGAGTACGACTCGGCGCTGCGCAACGGACTGATCGCGATCAATCTCACCAAGGGCGACGAGCTGGTGCGGGTCGTCCAGACGACCGGCGACGACGAGATCGTGATGGTCTCCGAGCAGGGCCAGACGATCCGTTTCACCGAGGCCGGTGTGCGGGCGATGGGTCGGGCCACCGCAGGGGTTCGGGGCATGCGCCTGCGGCCGGGTGACCGGGTCGTGAGCTGCACCGTCGCCACCCCGGGGGCAGTGATGTTGTTCGTCAGCAGCAGCGGGCACGGCAAGCGGACCCGCTTCGACCACTTCAAGGCCCAGAACCGGGGTGGTCAGGGCGTCCGGGGCATGAAGGTGACCGAGGCGCGGGGTCGGGTCGTAGCGGCGTTCACCGTTGCGGCCGACGACGAGATCTTGGTCTTCTCCTCGGGCGGCAATATCATTCGGATCTTCGCCAAGGAGATCTCGGCCCAGGGACGCGACGCCACCGGCGTCCGCGTCGCCCGGGTGGCCACGGGCGAGACCGTGGTGGCGGTCGCCCCCGTGCTCGAGGGTGACTCCGGAGAGGAAGCCGACCAAGCATGACGGGTCCGGACGACACCAGCGACTTCTGGCGCACGTCGCCCGAGCCGGCCCGGACCCCGCCGCCTCGGGTCCGGCGGGGGGCGCCGACCCCGGAGGGTGATCCCGGGCGCGCGCCGGCGCCCGAGCTCACCCGGATGGTCGAGCCCGGGCGCACCCGGCCACCCGGAGCGCTCACCGAGCCGACCCCGGCGCCCCGTCCGGTCGAGGCGCAGGCCCCCCGGGGGCCCCGCCCCGCACAGGCCCCGGCGGCTCGTCCGGGCAAGCCTCCGGTGCGGCCCGAGCGGCGCTTCCGCCAGACGATCCAGAAGGTGGACCTCTGGTCGGTCACCAAGATGGCGCTCTGCTTCTACGCGAGCGCCATGGGCGTGCTCGTGGTGTCGGGGATGGCCCTGTGGGTGGTGGCCGACTCGGCCGGCATCATCGACAGCGTCGAGAACTTCATCGGCGACCTGCTCTCGGCCGACAACTTCCAGTTCGTCTCCGGTCAGGCGCTGCGGGGCGCCGCCCTCATCGGGGTCGTGTTCGTCGCCATCAGTGTCGCCCTCTCGATCATCGGGGCGTCGCTCTACAACATCTTCGCTGAGCTCTTCGGGGGGATCGAGATGGTCATCCGGGAAGAGGAGGAGGCCCCGCCCAAGCGGTAGGGTCTTGTGCCTTCGGGCCCCGGGGCTATAGCTCAGTCGGTTAGAGCGCATCCCTGATAAGGATGAGGTCGCTGGTTCGATTCCAGCTA
>VGBI01000014.1 GCA_016870595.1 Actinomycetota bacterium | reverse complement strand
CGGACCTCCTCGCGGCGGCCCGGGCCGTGCTCGACGACGGTCCGCCGATCCGGTTCGCCGCCGCCGGCCACGGTCCGCTCGAGGCGGAGGTGCGGGCCGAGCACGCGCGGCTCGGGCTGGGCGACCGGTTCTCCCTCCTCGGCCACCGCGACGACGCGATCCGGCTGCTTGCCGGCGCCGACCTCTTCGTCTTGGCCTCGGGCCACGAGGGGCTGCCGGTCGCGGTCATGGAGGCGTTCGCGCTCGGCGTCCCGGTGGTGGCGACCCGGGTCGGGGGCTTGCCCGAGGTCGTGACCGACGGCGTCGACGGCCTGCTCGTCCCGCCCGGCGATCCCGCCGCCCTCGCGGCGGCGATCCGCCGGGCGAGCGGGCCCGAGGAGCGGGCCCGGCTCGCCGTCGGGGCGGCCGCGGCCGGTGACCGCTTCGCGGCCGCCCCGGCGGTGCGCCGGATCGAGGCGGTCTACGACCGGGTGTGCGCCCGGGAGCACCGGTGAGGCGGTCGGTGCGGCGTTCGGCACGGCGTTCGGCGCAGTGGTCCCCGGGCCGCCCGCCGGTGGTCGCCCACCTGACCACCGTCGACATGAGCCTCCGCTACCTGCTGCTGCCCCAGTTGTGGGCAGTGGTCGAGCGGGGTGGCGAGGCGGTCGGCATCAGCGCTCCCGGCCCGTGGGTCGCCGAGCTCGAGGCGGCGGGCGTCCGCTTCCGGCCGCTGCCGTCGTCGACACGGTCCTTCGCCCCCCTCGCCGACCTGCGGGCGGCGGTCGAGCTGTGGCGGGTCCTGCGGACCGAGCGTCCGCTGGTGCTGCACACGCACAACCCGAAGCCCGGGCTCTACGGCCGCGTGGTCGGCCGGCTCGCCCGGGTGCCCATCGTGGTCAACACCGTGCACGGGCTGTACGCCACGGTCGACGACCCCCGGTGGAAGCGGGGTGTCGTGTACGTCCTGGAGGCGATCGCGGCGCGGTGCTCCGACGCCGAGCTGGTCCAGAACCCCGAGGATCTCGCGCTCCTGCGCCGGTACCGGATCTCGCCCCGTGCCGTGCTGCTCGGCAACGGCGTCGACCTCGAGCGCTTCGACCCGGCCCGGGTCGCCCCCGGAGCCCGGGCTGCGCTCCGGGCCGAGTGGGGGGTGCGCGACGACCAGGTCGTGATCGTCACCGTCGGCCGACTGGTCCGGGAGAAGGGGTTCCCCGAGCTCGTCGACGCGGTCGGGCGGCTCGACCCCGACCGATTCGTGCTGGTGTGGGTGGGAGGGGTCGACCCGGCCAAGGCCGACGCGATCGGTGCGGCCGAGCTCGATGCGGCGTCGGGACGCGGGGTGCGGATGCTCGGCCACCGGGACGACATCCCCGAGATCCTCGCCGCTGGCGACGCCTTCGTCCTTGCGTCGCACCGGGAGGGATTCCCCCGTGCCGCGATGGAGGCGGCGGCCATGGGCCTGCCGGTCGTGGCCACCGACATCCGGGGCTGCCGGGAGGTCGTGGAACCCGGGGTCAACGGCGCCCTCGTGCCGGTCGGCGACGCCGCCGGGCTGGCCCGGGCCCTCGGCGGCCTCGCCGACCCGCAGCGGCGGCGGGCGTGGGGCGGGGCGTCCCGGGCCCGGGCCCGGGACCGGGACCGGTTCGACGAGCGGGCCGTGGTGGGCCGGGTCCTCGCCGCCTACGCCGAAGCGGCCGGCCCCATCGGCATGCCCTGGCCCCGGCCCGACGACGGCTCCCCGAACTCGGGGGTTTGGGGCCACCCCGGAGCGCCCGGATAGCCTGCCGGTCCGGAGGGAGCGGGCAGTCCCGGGTCGGCGCGCAACGGCGCAGCCGGTGAACGTCGGGATCCCGCCCTGGGCGCACTGACGGGATCGACGGACGGAACGACGGGGCGGGGTCGGGCGGCGATGACACCAGACGGGGCCGGGGCGCGAGAGCACGGCGAATCGGGGTCGACCTTCGGTGGGCGGATCGCCGAGACGGCCGCCCGCATCCGCGGCGACGGCCCGCTCGTGGTGCTCGACGCGCTCCTCGTGGCGCTCACCTACTTCGCGCTGTTCGCCATGCGGTTCGACCTCGCGGTGCCCGACCGCTACTGGGTCCGCTTCGAGGTCTTCCTCCCCACGGTGGTCGTCACCACCGTGCTCGCCACCTGGCTGTGGGGGGGCTACGGACGCACCTGGCAGCACGCCAGCATCGACGAGGCGCGCCGGATCGCGCTGGTGGCGCCGACCGTCGCCGTCATCATGTTCCCGCTGTTCACCCAGACCTCCCCGAACGTCCCGACCCTCGTCGTCCTCGTCGGGCCGGTCCTCGTCATGGTGTTCCAGGGGCTGGTCCGGTTCCAGAGCCGCCTGTTCGCGTTCCGCCGCAACGAGCAGCCGGGGGGTGACGGCGGTCTGCGTGTGGTCGTCGTGGGCGCCGGGGCTACGGGGGCGGCGGCCGTGCGCGAGATGCAGCGGAGCCCCCACGCCGGCCTCGTGCCGGTGGCGATGGTCGACGACGACCCCCGGCTCCAGCGCCGCACCATGCTCGGGGTCCCCGTCGCCGGTGCCGTTGCCGACCTCCCCCGGATCCTGGAGGACTACGAGGTCCACCAGGTGCTGCTCGCCACCGACGACCCGTCCGTGGCCCGTCGGGTGGCCGACGGGGTGACCGGGACCGACGTGCCGGTCCGGGTGCTCCCGCAGTCGTCCGACTGGGTCGAGCGCAACCGCTCGCTGCGCGACGTGCGCGACCTCGCGATCGAGGACCTGCTCGGCCGCGACCAGGTCCAGCTCGACCCCGAAGTGGTCCGTCGGTTGATCCAGGGTCGTCGGGTGCTGGTCACCGGGGCGGGCGGATCCATCGGATCGGTCATCAGTCGTCAGGTCGCGGCCCTGGGGCCCGAGCGCGTCGTCCTGCTCGACCACGACGAGACCCACCTCCACGACGCGTCCGAAGGACTCCAAGGCCGCTTCACCACCGTGCTGGCCGACGTGCGGGACCCGATCGTGATCGACCGGATCTTCGCCCAGGTGCGCCCACACATCGTGTTCCACGCCGCCGCGCACAAGCACGTGCCGATCCTCGAGACCTACGCCTGTGAGGCGATCCGCACCAACGTGCTCGGGACCCTCAACGTGGTCGAGGCGGCCTGCCGGACCGCGGTCGCGCACGTGGTGGCGATCAGCACCGACAAGGCCGCCGACCCGTCGAGCGTGATGGGGGCGTCGAAGTGGCTCGCCGAGCAGATCGTGCTGAGCCGGGCGCCGGTCGGCGCGCGCTACTGCGCCGTGCGCTTCGGCAACGTGCTGGGCAGCCGGGGCAGTGTGATCCCGACCTTCCAGCGCCAGATCACCGCGGGCGGGCCGGTCACCGTCACCGACCCCCGGATGACCCGGTGGTTCATGAGCACCGACGAGGCCGTGCGCCTGGTGCTGCAGGCCGCGGCCACGCCCGACGGCCACGAGGTGCTCGCGCTCCAGATGGGGGAGCAGGTCAACGTCTACGAGCTCGCCGAGCGCATGATCCGTCTGGTGGGTCGCCGCCCGGGGGTCGACATCGAGATCGTCCTCACCGGCATGCGACCGGGCGAGAAGCTGTCGGAGGAGCTCGTCGGGCCGGGCGAGACCGTGAGCGGCGAGGGCCCGATCCTCGGCATAAACCCCGTCACGATGACCGACGCTGCGCTCGACGTCGCGATCGCCGAGCTCTCGAGCCTCGCCGATGCGCTCGACCACACCGGGGCCCGGCAGGCGCTGCTGCGGATCGCCACCGGAGCCCGGGACCGGACCGACGCCCCCCGGCGCACGGTCTGAAGCCCCGACCCGCGTGACCGATCGTCCCGCCCCGGGCCCCGACCGGGTGCTGGTCCTCTGCAGTGCGAACCAGTGCCGGTCGCCGCTCGCCGGCGCGTTCCTGCAGCGGGTGGTCGACCGTCGGGGTCTCGCGGTCGACGTGCGCACCGCCGGGGTGCACGCGGTCGCGGGGCGCTCGGCCACCCCCGGGACGGTCGCGGCCGCCCAGGCCCGGGGCGTCGACCTGCGGGACCACGAGAGCCGTGCGCTCGACCCGGCCCTGCTCGCCGGGGCCGATCTGGTCCTCGGCATGGAGCGCCTCCACGTGCGTGAGGCCGTCGTGCTCGACGCCGGGGTCTGGCGACGGTCGTTCACCCTCCCCGACCTCGTGCGCCGGGCCGAGGCGGGTGGGGCCCGCGGACCCGACGAGTCGCTGCGGGCGTGGCTGGAGTTCCTGAGCGCGGGCCGCGACCGGATGGCGCTGATGGGGGCGTCGCCCGACGACGACGTGCGCGACCCGACGAGCGACCGTGCGGTCGACCACCCCGGGACGGCGGCGTACCTCGATGCCCTGGTGGAGCGGCTCGTGGACCTGGCCTGGCCCGAGGGCCGCTCAGCCGGTCGCGGGTAGCGCGCCGAGCAGGGCGTCGATCACGCGGTCGACGTCGGCGTCGGTCATGGCCGACCCGCTCGGGAGGCAGCACCCGGTCCGGAACGCGGCCTCGGCCACCGGTCCCCCAAGCATCGGGGCGGCGGCGAACGCGGGTTGCAGGTGCAGCGGCTTCCAGGCCGGCCGGGCCTCGATGTCGTGGCGCTCGAGGTGGGCGCAGACGTCGGCCGGGGTGACCCCGAGCGCAGGGTCGAGGGTGATGACCGTCAGCCAGTGGTTGGGGGTGCCGGCGGCGCTGACCGGCATGAACCCCACTCCGGGCCGATCGGCGAGCGCCGCCCGGTACCGCTCGTGGACGGCCCGGCGCCGGGCGAGCTTCCCGGGGAGCCCCCGCAGCTGCCCGCGGCCGAGGGCGGCGAGGAGGTTCGACATCCGGTAGCCGTAGCCGATCTCCGAGTGCTCGTAGTGCAACGCCGGCTCCCGGGCCTGCGCGGCGAGGTACCGGGCCCGCCGGACGTGCTCGGGGTCGCGGGCGACGAGCATCCCGCCCCCGCTGGTGGTGATGATCTTGTTGCCGTTGAACGAGAAGATCCCGACGTCGGCGAGGGTCCCGGCCGCCCGCCCCCGGTAGGTGGCGCCGAGGGCCTCGGCGGCGTCCTCGACCACCGGGACGCCGTACTGCGCGCACAGCGGCAGGATGCGGTCGTAGTCGGCGCACTGCCCGTACAGGTCGACGGTGACGACGGCGGCGGGAAGGCGGCGCGCGGTGGCGCGCTCGGCGAGGTCGGCGGCGAGCAGGTCGGGGTCGAGGTTCCAGGTGCCGGGCTCGCTGTCGATCAGGCACGGCCGGGCGCCCAGGTACGTCGCGGCGAACGCGGTCGCGGCGAACGTGAACGAGGGGACGACGACGTCGTCGCCCGGCCCCACCCCGACCAGGCCGAGGGCCAGGTGCAGCCCGGCCGTGCCGCTGGCCAGGGCGGCGGCGGAGTGGGTCCCCACGTACTCGGCGATCTCGGCCTCGAACGCGTCGACGTGCGGTCCGAGCGGGGTGATCCAGTTCGAGTCGAAGGCGTCGAGCAGGAGCTCGCGCTCGACCGGGCCCACGTGGGGCGGGGAGAGGTAGATCCGGTCCATGGGCGACCCCGACGCTACCGGGGCGCACCCGCCGTCGGGCGGGAGGGGCAGCGGCGCGGGGCAGGGGTACGCTGGGTCCGGACGGGGAGACGAGCGTGCGGGTACTGGTCACCGGGGGCGCCGGCTTCATCGGCAGCAACCTCTGCCGTCGGCTCGTGGCCGGGGCGGCGCCGTCGACGGTCGTCGTGCTCGACGACTGCTCGACCGGGTCCCTCGCGAACCTCGTCGGCGTTCCGGTGGAGGTGGTCGAGGGGTCGATCCTCGACCCCGACGTCGTCGGCCCCCTCGCCCGCGACGCCGACGTCGTGGTGCACCTCGCCGCCATCGGTTCGGTGCCCCGGTCGGTGGAGGCACCGGTCGCGACCCACGCCGCCAACGCCACCGGCACCCTCGCCGTGCTCGAGGCGGCCCGGGCCGGCGGGGTCGGCCAGGTGATCGTGGCGTCGAGCTCGTCGGTCTACGGCGCCAACCCCGAGCTGCCCAAGCACGAAGGGCTGGCGCAGCTCCCGATGAGTCCCTACGCCGCGAGCAAGCTCGCCACCGAGGGCTACGCGCTCGCCTACCAGCACGCCTACGGGCTGCCGGTCCTGGCCCTGCGCTTCTTCAACGTGTTCGGGCCGCACCAGGCGGTCGGGCACGCGTACGCCGCCGTGGTGCCGGCCTTCGTCGACGCCGCGCTCGCGGACCGCCCGATCCCGGTGCACGGCGACGGGACCCAGTCCCGCGACTTCACCTTCGTCGGGACGGTGACCGCGGTGATCGAGGCGGCGATCGCCCGGGCGGTGGTGCATCCCGAGCCGGTGAACCTGGCCTACGGCACCCGGACCGATCTCCTCACGCTCATCGGCCTGCTCGAGGAGGTGCTCGGGCGTCCGCTGGCGCGGACCCATGGCCCCCGGCGGGCGGGCAACGTCGACCACAGCCGGGCCGACGACGCGCGGCTGCGCCACCTGTTCCCCGAGATCGATCCCGTCCCGCTGCGCGCCGCCCTGGCCGAGACCGTGGCCTGGTACGCGTCGCGCCCGGGGGCGTGATGGCCGACCGTCGGGCCTTCGACGCCCAGAAACGGGCGTTCGACGCCGCCGTGGCCGCGGTCGGGCTGGTCGTGGGCGCGCCCGTCCTCGTCGTGGTCGCGGCAGTGGTGCGGTGGCGACTCGGCACGCCGGTGCTGTTCCGGCAGTGGCGCCCCGGTCGCGACGGCGTGCCGTTCGAGCTCTGGAAGTTCCGCACGATGACCGATGCCCGCGGTCCCGACGGGGGATTCCTCCCCGACGCCGAGCGGCTGACCACCCTCGGTCGGTGGTTGCGGCGCACCAGCCTCGACGAGCTGCCCGAGCTGGTCAACGTCCTGCGGGGGGACATGAGCCTCGTGGGCCCGCGCCCGCTGCTGATGGAGTACCTGGAGCACTACAGCCCGGCGCAGGCCCGCCGCCACGAGGTCCGGCCGGGGCTCACCGGGTGGGCCCAGGTGAACGGGCGCAACGCCACGACGTGGGCGGCCCGCTTCGCGTTCGACGTCGAGTACGTCGAACGGCGGGGCTGGCGGCTCGACCTGCGCATCCTGGCCCGGACCGTCACCCAGGTGGTGCGGGGGTCGGGGAGCGCCGCACCGGGCGAGGCGACCATGCCCCGGTTCGCCGGGGGCGCCGACGGCGCGGAGGCCCGGTGAGCCGGGTCGCGGTGTTCGGCGGGGCCGACCAGGGCCGTCAGACCATCGACGTCCTGGAGGCGGCCGGGCACCACACGGTGGTGGCCGTGGTCGATCCCGGCCTCCCGGCCGGGACCCCGGTGGCGGGGTACCCGGTGGTGGACCCCGGGGACCTCGACGCCCTCGGGGCCGACGCCTTCGTGGTCGCCGTGGGCGACAACGCGGTCCGGGCCGGGCTCGTCGGCCGCGTGCGCGCCGAGCACCCCGGCCTGGCCCTGGTCACGGCGGTCCACCCTGCGGCGGTCGTGGCCCGTGACGCCGTGCTCGGCCCCGGGGTGACCCTGATGGCGGGCGCGGTGGTGGCCAACGGGTGCACGATCGGGGAGGGCGCGCTGCTCGGCACCAACGCGTCGATCGACCACGACGGGGTGCTCGGCGAGTGGGCCAGCCTGGCCCCGGGCGTGGCCACCGGCGGCAACGTCACGATCGGCGCGTACAGCGCGATCGGCGTCGGGGCGGCCCTGGTCCACGGGGTCACGGTGGGCCCCCACTCGGTGGTGGGGGCGGGCGCCGTGGTCCTGCGCGACGTCCCCGACCACGTGGTGGCCCACGGCGTCCCTGCGGTGGTCTCCCGGGCCCGGACCGAGGGCGAGCCCTACCTGGTGCGGCGCGACCGCTGACACGATCCGGGGTGGGGGCACCCGGTCGCCGTCTGCGAACATGTCCCCGTGCAGGAGCGGATGCCGGTGCGGGAGCCGGTGCGGGTCGTGGTCGTGGGGCAGGGCTACGTCGGATTGCCCCTCGCCGTCCGGGCCTGCGAGGTGGGCCACGACGTGGTCGGCTTCGACGTCGACGGTGACCGGATCGCCCGCCTCGTCGCCGGCGACTCGTACGTCGGCGACATCCCGGCCGACCGGCTCGCCGGCGTGCTGGCCACCGGTCGCTACCGGCCCACCGTCGACCCCACGGCCCTGGCCGACTTCGACGTCGCGGTGATCACCGTGCCCACGCCGCTGCGCGACGGCGCCCCCGACCTCAGCTACATCGAGGACGCGGCGCGTCTGCTTGCGCCGCACCTGCGGCCCGGGGCGTGCGTCGTGCTCGAGAGCACCACCTACCCCGGCACGACCGAGGAGCTCGTCGCCCCCCTGCTCGCGGCGGCTTCGGGGCTCGCGCCGGGGGCCGACTTCCACCTCGGCTACTCGCCCGAGCGCATCAATCCGGGCGATCCGAACGCCACCCTCGAGGGGACCCCCAAGGTGGTGAGCGGGGTCGACGCCGCTTCGCTCGCGCGGGTGCAGGCGTTCTACGACGACCTCGTGGCGCGGACCGTTCCCGTATCGGGGACGCGTGAGGCGGAGCTCACCAAGCTGCTCGAGAACACCTTCCGGCACGTGAACGTGGCCCTGGTCAACGAGCTCGCGATGTTCGCCGCCGATCTGGGCATCGACGTGTGGGAGGCCATCGACGCTGCCGACACCAAGCCGTTCGGCTTCATGCGCTTCGAGCCGGGACCGGGGGTGGGCGGGCACTGCCTGCCCATCGACCCCAGCTATCTCGCGTGGAAGGTCCAGGACGAGCTGGGCTTGCCGTTCCGGTTCGTGGAGCTGGCCAACAACGTCAACGACTTCATGCCCGAGTACGTCGTGCGCCGGCTCGGGGCCGGCCTCCATGAGCGGGGCCGGGCGCTCGAGGGGTCCCGGGTCCTGCTGCTCGGCCTCGCCTACAAGCCCGAGACCGCCGACGCCCGGGAGTCGCCGGCGCTGCGGGTGGCGTCGCTGCTCGCGCAGCTCGGCGTGTCGGTGCGGGCGGCCGACCCCTACGTGGTCGATGCCGTGCACGGCCTGGACCCTGCCGCCGGTGTGGTGCGGGTCGTGCTGTCCCCCGACGAGTTGGCCGCCGCCGACGTGGTGGTGGTCCTGACGCCGCACGCCGCGTTCGACCTCGACGCCGTGGTCGCCCACGCCCGCTACGTGTTCGACACCCGGTGCCGGGTGCCCGCCGCCGCCAACGTCGAGTACCTCTGAGCCGCCGGGGCCGGCGGCGTCGGTCCGCTCAGTCGGCGTTGAGCGCGGCCCGGACCTCGGCGTCGAAGTTCACCGGTCGCGTGCCCGGGTCGATGTCGACCAAGACCCGGTGCAGCGTCCCGGCGAACGGGAACGTGCCGCGGTATCGCGGGGTCACCGCCGACGGTCCCCCGTACCCGCAGGTCAGCCCGGTGCCCATGATCGAGAACCGCACCGGTGTGAACCGCCGGATCTCGGTCTCGGCCACGACGGCACCGTCGACCGTGAGGGTGGCGTGGCCGCCTCCGAACGGGTCGTCGCACCGGTACGCGAACCCGAGGGTGTGGGGTCCGGGGGTGAGCGGGTCGGGTGCGACCAGGTGGTCCTCGTGGCGACCCACGAGGTTGTGCACGTACTGGAGCCGACCGTCCTGCACGAACAGGGCGTAGCCGCCGAGGACCGCGCCCATGGCGAGCAGGATGCCGTCGGCGCCGCCCTCGGGGATCTCGACCTCGGCGGTGATCGTGTGGGACCGGCGCTTCACGTCGACGGCGACGGCCTCGGGGACCATGCCGCCCCCCGGCCGGTACTCGTAGCGGGTGCGGGGCCGCAGCCCGGTCGGCGGGGGCTCGGCGATGGCGACGCCGGCCCGGTTGTCGAGCGGGAGCACCTGGTGACGCTCGGCCTCCCGCCACCACAGGTCCTGGAGCTCACGCAGCCGCTCGGGCTCCTGCGCCGCGAGGTCGTGGCACTCGGCGAAGTCGGTCGCCACGTGGAAGAGCTCCCAGCGGTCCTGGTCGAAGGGCAGGTCGGGGTCCTCGTCGGTGTACTGCTTGCCGAGGGGCTTGTACGTCACGGCCTTCCAGCCCCGGTGGTAGATCGCACGGGATCCGAGCATCTCGGAGTACTGCGTGTCGTGGCGCTCGGGCGCATCGGGGTCGTCGAAGGTGTAGGCGAAGCTGGTGCCCTCGAGCGGGCGCTGGGGCACGCCGTCGATCGTGGCGGGCTGGGTGATCCCGATCACCTCGAGCACGGTCGGCAGCACGTCGATCGCGTGGGTGTACTGGCGGCGGATGCCCCCGGCGTCGGTGATGCGCGCGGGCCAGTGCACGATGCACGGGTCGGAGATGCCGCCCTCGTGCACCTCACGCTTCCAGCGCCGGAACGGCGTGTTCCCGGCCGTGGTCCAGCCCCACGGGTAGTTGTTGTGGATCGTGGGCCCACCGATCTCGTCGATGCGACCCAGCATCTCCTCGACCGAGGCCGGCATCATGTTCCACTGCCGGACGTCGTTGATCGAGCCGTTCGGCCCACCCTCGCTGCTCGCGCCGTTGTCCGACACGAGGACGATGAGCGTGCGGTCGAGCTCGCCGATCGCGCGCAGGTGCTCGACCACCCGCCCGATCTGGTGGTCGGCGTGGGCGAGGAACGCGGCGAAGCACTCCATGAACCGTGCCGCGAGGCGCTGCTCGTCGGCCGACAGCGTTTCCCACGCCGGGATCCAGTCCGCGCGCGGGGACAGCTCGGCGTCGGGCGGGATGATGCCGAGCTCGAGCTGGCGCCGGTAGGTCGCGGTCCGCCACTCGTCCCAGCCCTGGTCGAAGCGGCCGTAGTAGCGGGCGATCCACTCCGCAGGCGCCTGGTGGGGCGAGTGGCACGCCCCGGTCGCCAGGTAGCAGAAGAACGGCTTGTCGGGGTCAACGGCCCGGAGGTCGGTGACGAACTCGATCGCCCGGTCGGCGAGGTCCTCGGTGAGGTGGTAGCCGTCCTCGTAGGTGCCGGGCGGCTCCACGAAGTGGCTGTCGTGCACGAGGTCGGGGGCGAACTGGTGCGTCTCGCCGTGGAACCACCCGTAGAAGCGCTCGAAGCCCCGCCCGAGCGGCCAGCGGGCCCGGGACCCGGCGAGGTGGGCCTCGTCGTCGGGGGTGAGGTGCCACTTGCCCACGGCCCAGGTCGCGTACCCGTGGTCGCGCAGGATCTCCGACATGAAGCCCGCGGACTTGGGGATCCGGCCCGAGTAGCCGGGGTAGCCGCGCGCGAGATCGGTGATGCGGCCCATCCCCACCGAATGGTGGTTGCGCCCGGTGAGCAGGCAGGCCCGGGTCGGTGAGCAGAGCGCGGTGGTGTGGAAGCGCCCGTAGCGCAGGCCGCCGGCCGCGAGGCGGTCGATGTTCGGGGTGTCGAGGTCGGACCCGAAACAGCCCAGCTGCGCGAACCCCACGTCGTCGAGGACGACGAGCACGACGTTGGGGGCGTCGGCGGGGGGGCGGAGGGGCTCGGGCCACCACGGCTCGGAGTCCCGCCAGTCGCGCCCGACGTGTCCCTGGAATTCACTCGGCTCCATGGGGCGAGCCTCGCACACGGTGTCGCGGTGCCGCACATGGGGGTCGGCCCGCGCGGTGGCCGGTGGCCGGCGGCCGGGGTCCGGGTCCGATTCCGGGCGAGGTGTCACGATGATGCCGTGGATCCGACGCCCGGACGCACCCGACCCGAGGTCGCCGTCGTCGGTACGGCGAACCTCGACCACACCGTGGGCGTGGCCCGGTTGCCCCGCCCGGGCGGGCGCGTGGTCAGCGAGATCCTGGCCACCGCGGTCGGGGGCAAGGGGGTCAACCAGGCGGTCGCGGCCGCCCGGCAGGGCCGACGGGTGGCCCTGATCGCGTGCGTGGGCGACGACCCGGCCGGCGCCGACGTGCGCGCGGTGCTCGCGGCCGAGTCCACCCTCGACGCCCGGGGGGTCGCGACCGTGGGCCTGCCCACCGGGACGGCGTTCGTCACCGTGGGCGCCGACAGCGCCAACACGGTCGTCAGCACGCCGGGCGCGAACGGCGCCTGCACCGCCGACCACGTCCACCGTCACGGCGACGCGATCGCGTCGGCCCGGGTCGTGCTGGTCCAGCTGGGGATCCCGCCCGAGGCCGTGCAGGCCGCGCTGGACATCGCCCGGAGCGTCGACACCATCGTGGTGCTCGACCCGGCGCCCGCGGACGAGGTCACCGACGACCTGCTCCGGGGGGTCGCCGTGTGCACCCCGAACGAGACCGAGCTCGAGCGCCTCACCGGGATCGCGCCCGACGATCCCGAGGGGGTCGCCCGGGCCACGGCTGCGCTCCGGGCCCGCGGCTGCGGCGCCGTGGTCGCCACGCTCGGCGCGCAGGGCGCCTACGTGCTCGGCCCGGCGGGGCCGGGCCGGTTCGTGGCTCCCGTGCCGGTCGCCGTGGTCGACCCGACGGGCGCGGGCGACGCCTTCGCGGGCGTGCTCGCCGCCGGGCTCGCGGTCGGTACCCCGCTCGACGACGCAGTCGGGCTCGCAGTCGTGGCCGGCGCGCTGGCGACCCGACGGGTGGGGGCCGTGGCCGCGCTCCCCACGGCCGCCGAGATCGACGCGGTTGCCCGGAACCGCTGAACCGACGCGGATCCGCGGATCCGTGGATCCCCCGGATCAGGCGCTCAGCCGGGGGGTGGGCGGATCGCCGAGGGGGGCGGCGGTGACGCGCGCGGGTCGGGCGGGCAGCGTCACCAGGGCCACGATGCCCGTCCCTACGGCGGCGGCGGCCCCGATCGCGAGCCCGGCCCGGGCCCCGAGGTGCTCGGAGACCGCACCCACGATCGGGCTGCCGATGGGCGTGCTGCCGAGGAAGGCCACCGAGAACAGGGCGGTCACCCGGCCGCGGACCGCGGGGTCGACCCGTTCCTGCACTGCGGCGTTGGCGAGCGAGAAGAACACCATGCCCGCGGCACCCATGGGCACCAGGACGACGAGCTCGATCACGAGGCCGGGGGCGAGGGCCGCCGTGGCCATGGTGCACCCGAACGTGACCGCCGCGAGGCCGAGCCCGCGGGCGGTGACTCGTCCCCGGTGGGCCGAGGTCAGCGCGCCCCCGAGCGCACCGATGCCGGTGGCGGCGAACATCAGCGCGTACCCGGTCGGCCCGGTGGCGAAGGTGCGCTCGGCCAGGAGCGGCAGCACCACCTGGTAGTTGAAGCTCAGCACCCCGATGACGAACGTGGTGAGGATGGCGAGGCGCACGAGCGGCGCGTTCCAGGCGTAGCGGATCCCGTCCCGCAGCTGGCCGCGGGCGCGGGCCAGGGGTGGGGCGGACTGGATCGTCGCCGGGTCCATGCGGACCAGCACCACGATCACCGCGACGAACGACGCGGCGTTCACGATGAAGCACCAGCCGATCCCGATGGTCGCAATGAGGATCCCGGCGATGGACGGCCCCACGATCCGGGCCGCGGTGAACACTGCGTTGTTGAGGCTCACCGCGTTGGCGACCTGCTCGGGCTCGACCAGCTCGGGGACGAAGGACCGGCGGGTGGGGTTGTCGAAGGCGGCGACGGTGCCGAGGAGCACGGCGATCACGAGGATGCTCCAGAGCTGGACCCGATCGAGCAGCGTCAACGTGCCCAGCACCGCGGCCAGGACGCCGAGGAGGGTTGTGGTGAGGAGCAGCACCCGTCGCTTGTCGTGACGGTCGGCGATCACGCCACCCCACGCGCCGAGGACGAGGATGGGGAGGAACTGCATCGCGTAGGTGAGGCCGAGCATCGTGCCGTCGTCGGTGATCTTCAGGACGAGCCATGGCAGCGCGACGAGCTGGACCCAGCTGCCCACCTGCGAGATCGTGAGCCCGGCGAAGTAGCGGCGGAGGTTCGGGGACGTGAGCGAGGCGAAGGTCCGCCCGGCGGCCCGGCGCAGCGGGCTCACCGGGGGCCTTCCTCGAGCAGGCGGAGGAGCGCAGGCGCCGCTGCGGCGATGCTGGCCCGGTCGGCCGGGGTCAGGGCCCGCAGGCGTTGCTCGAGGTAGGCGGTGCGCTGACGGCGGGCCTCGGTGAGGAGCGTCCGGCCCTCGGCGGTGAGCGCGACCCGGGCGACCCGGCGGTCGGTGGCGTCGCGGGCGCGCGCGACGAGGCCCTGCGCCTCGAGCCGGTCGACGGCCGCGGTGATGGTCGGGGGGCGCACCCGCTCGGCGTCGGCGAGCTCGCCGTGGGTGCACGGGCCGTGGCGCTCGAGCGTGGTGAGGATCGACCGCTGGGTCGGCGTGACGGCGTCGGCGGCGGCCACGCGGCGCAGGCGGCGGGCGAGCCGGGTGACCAGGAGGAGCAGGTCGTCGGCGAGGACGGGGGTGATGGGGGCAGACATGGTTAGTTCGATGAAGTATATGTCATGCGGCGGCCGGTGGGGCGGGGCATGCTGCTGGCCATGACGACAGCGCCGGAACCGGACATGCGGGGTTGGGGGCGGGCGACCCCCGCGGAGCTCGAGCGGCTGGTGGTGGTGTCGCCCCACCTCGACGACGCCGTCCTCGGCTGCGGGCGGCTCCTCGCCCTCCACCCCGGATCCACCGTGGTCACGGTGTTCACGGGCCGACCGACCCCACCCCCCGATCCGCCCACGCCGTGGGACACCCAGTGCGGGTTCGGACCCGACGACGACGTGCTCGCCGCCCGCGAGGCCGAGGACGCCGCCGCGCTCGCCGTGCTCGGGTGCACGCCCGAGTGGCTCGGGTTCGTCGAGTACCAGTACCTGCCCCGGGAACGCTGGATCGACGGCGACGCGGTCGCCGACACGCTGGAGGCGACCCTGCGCGCGCTCGACCCCACGGCGGTGCTGGTGCCCTTCGGGCTCGCCAATCCCGACCACGTCGCCACGCACGACGCCGCCATGCGGGTGCGGGCGCGCTTCGGCGACCCCGCGTGGTTCTGCTACCAGGACCTCGGGTACCACTACATCCCCGGGCTCCTGGCCCGGGCGGTGGCCCGTCTGTTCCTGAGTGGCGTCTGGCCGACCCCGGCGGCGTTGCCCAGCGACCCCGACCCGACCCGGCGCGACCGGGCCCTTGCCTGCTACCGGTCGCAGCTCCCTGCGCTCGAGGCCGACTGGGGGCTGGCGGCCAAGTTGGCCGCGCCCGCGGTGGAGCAGTACTGGCGCCTCGCCCCGCCGCCGGCGGGCTGGGAGCACCTCGGCGATCCCGCCGGGCTCGGGCCGGCCTGACCCCGGTCCGGGGCCCAGCGCTACGGTCGCGGGCACGGCGCACCCGTCGGGGGCGGCCGGACGACGGAGGCGCAGATGCAGCTCGGACTCGACCTCGCGCAACAGCGCATGCCCTTCACCGAGGTCGTGGACCGGGCCCGCTTCGCCGAGGGCCTCGGGTTCGCCGGCGTCTGGGGCTTCGACCACTTCGTGCCCATGTACGGCGAGGGCCCGGGCGAGTGCTTCGAGGGCATGACCACGCTCGCCGCGCTCGCGATGGCGACCGAGCGCGTCCGCCTCGGCCTCCTCGTCACCGGCCTGACCTACCGGCCGCTGGGTCTGCTCGCGTCCCAGGCGATCACCGTCGACCACGCGTCGGGCGGTCGTCTCGACCTCGCCATCGGCACCGCCTGGTACGAGGCCGAGCACCGGGCGTTCGGGTTCGACTTCCCGCCCACCGGCGCGCGGGTCGACCTGCTCGAGGACGCCTGCACCATCCTGCCCCGGTTGTTCACCGAGGACGACGTGACCCACGCGGGCAAGCGGGTGTCGGTCGAGCACGCGACCCTGAACCCGAAGCCGGTGCAGCAGCCGTCGATCCCGATCTGGGTCGGCGCCGCGGGCCGGAAGCGGTCGCTCCCGATCGTCGCCGCCCACGCCGACGCCTGGCACTCGTTCGGCGACGTGGAGGCGCTCTCGGCGCAGTCCGCCTACCTCGACGAGTGCTGCGCCCGTGCCGGCCGGGATCCGTCGACACTGCTGCGGTCGGCGTCGGTGTCGCTCGAGGGCGCGGTCGACGACGTGCGCCGCGAGGTCGACGCCTGGGCCGCGGCCGGCTTCGGCTACCTGATCGCGGGGTGGCCGTCGGGGGGCCGGGCCAAGGTCGAGGAGTTCGCGCCGCTGCTCGCCGACCTGGGCTGACCCGGCCCTCCGGGTCCGGCCGGGATCACGACAGCGGCGACCACCGGGTCGTGCGCAGCAGGCGGCTGCGCCAGTCGTCGCGCACCACCAGGGCGTCGTTCATCCAGGTGCCGGGGGCCTTGCCCTCGGGCGGCAGGTCGGTGGCGAGCAGGTTCCACAGCCGGTCGTACCGGGCGATCTTCTGCCAGAGCAGCACCTCGGCCCGCTGGCCCGTGCCCCACGCGGTGTGCAGCAGCGTCTGGAGCTGGAGCACTGCGGTGCCCTTCCCCTCGCTCTCGACCAGGCTCGGCGCGTACTGCGCCTCGGCCTTGGCCAGGTAGTCGAGCAGCTTCCCCTCGAACGGCCAGGCGGTGTCCTCCATGAACAGCGTCGGCTCGTGGTCGAGCGCCGGGTCGGCGGGGACGTCGGCGAGGTCGCCGGGCACCACCGGCGCCCAGGTCGCGGGCTGGAAGATCCGACCGGTGACCGTGTGGCGCATCTGGTCGAGGTGGCGGGCGATGTCACGCAGGCCGCCGGTCTGCACCTGCTGCGCCACGTTGCCCCAGGCGCCACCGTCGGGCACGGCGGTGACCGTCACCACCGTGTAGGAGCGTCCTGAGCCGTGGGTGAGGTGCGCGAAGAAGCAGAGCTTGGCGTCGCCGGTCGCGGCGAGCGCGGGCATCCACTCGTTGCGGTATGCCGCTTCGAACTCGTCCTCCTGGGCGCCGCGGACGTGGTGCACTTCGTGGATCCACAACATGGGGTGCTCCCTGCTCGGTTCGGTCCGCTCGGTGGCGGGTCGAGTCAGCCTGCCCCAGGCGCGGGGGTGTCCGCCACCAGGGCGGCGACGATGCGGTCGTAGGCGGCATCGGCCAGCGCCCGGACCTCGTCGTCGGTGCGGTCCTGGATCGGGTGGGCCACGAACACCCGTGCCGGGTCGGCCCCGAGCGCCCGGGCCTGCACCGCAGCGGCCTCGACGAACTGGTCGGAGGCCACCATCACGCCGGGGATCCCGAGCCCCTCCAGACCGACGATGTCGTGCACACTGCACGACGTGCACGAGCCTCAGTCGGCGAGGGCCTCGATCACGACGTCGCACTTGGTCGCGATCTCGTGACGCAGGTCGATGGGTGCGGGCTTCGTGAACGTCGGCTTGCGGAACCGCTCGACCCGCAGCCCGGCCTCGGCGCAGCGTTCGGCGACGCGGTCGAGGAACACGTCGCCCCGGGCCTTCGAGATGTCGAGGAGCCCGACGGTCCGCCCGGTGAGGTCGGCCGGCCGCGACGCCCGCTCGCGCACCGCCGGCGTGGCCTCGGCGGTGGGGTCGAGCACGACTCGGGTCATGGGCGAGAGTCTTCCACGCCGGTCAGGTGCCGACGGGCCGGGTGACGGGCTCCGACCCGAGGGCCCCCGAGGCCCAGCCGCCGACGATGGCCGAGAAGAGCCCGGCGCCCCCGCCGGCGTGCACCACGAGCAGCCCGTCGGGCCGGAACTTGGGGATCTCGGCGTCGGCCCAGGCCGGGTCCACGCCCTCGGCGATCCCGCCCGCACCCCGGACCAGCTCGGCCCCGGGGATGCGCAGGCGGGCGTGGAGCTCCTCGACCAGCCGGGTCCGGGTCCAGCCGCTGCCGGCGAAGACCCGGGCGTGCTCGGGGGAGACGACCACCATGGCGTCGAACGCAAGGACCGCCTTGGGCCCCCAGACCGTGCGCAGGCACGCGGCGAATGAGGTCGCGAGGTCGTCGGCGGACCGGGCGAGCTGGTCGGCGAGGCCCCGGGGGGCCTCCCCGGCGAACAGGGTGACCGCCGACTGCCCGGGCTCGAGCCCGCGCGCGACGTGCAGAGGCTCCCACGGCGATCCGGCCTCGTCCTCGGCGAAGCAGAAGGTGTACTTCCCGGGCTGACCGAGGGTGGCCCGGTCGACCTCGCCGGGTCGGCCGCCCCCGACGTTTCGGACCACGAGCTGCAGGGCGCGACCGATGGTGGCGTTGGCCCGGTTGCCGGGCCCGAGCGCGTTGACGCCGGAGTTCATGCCGATCGCATGGGTGACCGGACCGTTGACCACCACCACCGGTCCCGAGAACCAGGTGGTCGCGAGCAGACCGTGCATGTTGAACGCGTCGGTGCAGGCGGCCTCGACCGCTGCGAGCACCACGGGCAGGTACTCGGGTCGGCACCCCGCGAGGACCGCGTTGATGGCGACCTTCTCGACCGTGCACTCCGCGAGGTCGGGGGGCACCACGGCCACGACCTCGTCGGGGGTCCGGGTGGTGCCGGCCAGCATCCGCTCGACCCGCTCGGGAGTGGGCGGCACGACCGGCAGCCCGTCGGTCCAGCCCCGTTCGAACATCGCCTCGGCGTCGTCCTCGGCCACTCCCAGGGTCACCGCTCGGGCGCGCCGGTCGGTGGGTTCGGGGGCCACGGCGGGATCAGCGCAGCGCGTCGACGAGATGGTCGAGTGCGCGCGTGAGGGTGGCGACGTCGTCGGGCTCGATCGCCGGGAACAGAGCGATGCGCAGCTGGTTGCGGCCGAGCTTGCGGTAGGGCTCGACGTCGACGATGCCGTTGGCCCGCAACGCGGTGCACAGCGCCTCGCCGTCGACGCCCTCGAAGTCGATGGTCGCGTTGACGTGGCTGCGGGCGGTGGGGTCGGTGACGAACGGCATGGCGAAGTCGCGCGCCTCGGCCCACCCGTAGAGGATCCCGGCCGACCGGTCGCAGCGCCCGGCCGCCCACTCGAGACCGCCCTGGTCCAGCATCCACTCCACCGTGTCGGCGAGCAGGAAGATGGTGGCCAGCGCCGGGGTGTTGTAGGTCTGGTCGAGTCGGGAGTTCTCGAGCGCGATCGCCAGGTCGAGCGAGGGCGGGACCCAGCGGCCGGAGGCGGCGACGCGCTCGATCCGCTCGACCGCGGCGGGCGAGCAGCACGCCAGCCACAACCCGCCGTCGCCCGCGAACGCCTTCTGCGGAGCGAAGTAGTAGACGTCGAACTCGGCCGGATCCACCCGCAGGCCGCCCGCCGCGGAGGTCGCGTCGACGGCCACGATCCCGGGCCCGGGGCGCACGATCTCGGTCATCGCGCCGGTGGAGGTCTCGTTGTGCACGAGGGCGTAGCAGTCGACCGACGGGTCGGCGGCGAGGGCCCCGACGGTCCCGGGGGGGTGCTCCACCACGAGCGGGTCGGCGAGGAACGGCGCGCCGCGGGTGACGGCGGCGAACTTGGCCGAGAACTCCCCGATCACGAGGTGCGCGCTGCGCGCCTCGACCATGCCGAAGGCCAGGGCGTCCCAGAAGGCGGTGCTCCCACCGTTGCCGAGCAGGACCTCGTAGCCGTCGGGGAGCCCGAACAGGGTGGCGAGGCCCTCCCGGACCCGGCGCACCACGGAGCGGACGCCGTCGCGACGGTGGCTGGTGCCCATGTAGGCGCGCCCGTGGGCGGCCAGGGCGGCGAGGGCGTCGGGACGGACCTTGGACGGACCGGAGCCGAACCGTCCGTCGCCGGGGAGGAGGTCGGCGGGGAGGCGGATCGTGGTCGGATCGGTCACGGGCCGAGACTAGCGAGGGCCGTGGTCGCGCTACCGGGCGCGTCACCCCAGCGCGTCACCCCAGCGCGACGATCTCGGCGAACCCGCCCCGCAGGTGCACGCGCAGTGCCTCGGGGTCGGGCACCGCGGCGGTGTCGACGTTGACGCCGATGCAGCAGGTGCCCGCGTGGGAGAGCAGGGTCACGTTGGTGGCGGTGCCCGACAGCGGACCGAAGGCGTACATCCGCTCGATCTCGGCTCCGGCGAGGTAGAGGGGGAACGGCGCGCCGGGCACGTTGCTCGTGACAAGGTCGGCACCCTTGAACATCGATCCCATGACCGCCGTGGCGGCCCGGCGGGGCAGCAGGTTCATGACGGTGGCGAGCTGCTCGGTCATGGCGACCGCGGGCTCCCCCCGGAGCCGCCGGCACCGGGCGTGCACCTCGAGGACCCGGTCGCCGGGGTCGGCGGCCGTGGTGGGCATCATGACCCGCGCCGGGGTGAAGTGGTTGCCCCCGAGCCCGCCGCCGTTCCCCCGCACGTTGATCGGCATGATCATGCGGACCTCGGGGACCGGGCTCCCGAGCTCGTCGTGGTAGCGCTGGATGCCGCCCATGACCGCGCCGACGAACACGTCGTTGAGGCTCACGCCGATGGCCTTCGCGGCGCGCTTGAGGTCGTCGAGCGGCACGTCGATGCCGAAGACCCGGCGCCCGAGGCTCCGGCCTCGCAGCAGCGGCGAGGCGGGGGTCAGGGCCGGCGCGAGGAACCGCACCGCCGAGGTCCCGATCTGCACCGCATTGGCGACGATGCCGACGGGGTCGCGCCGCAGCTCCGACGCGAGCCCGACCGCCGCCGGAGCGGCGCCGCGCAGCGCAGCCCGGGTGAGCGCACGCTGCGTGGCGACGCGGTGCCAGGCGACGCCGAGGGGGTGGAACACGGGGAGCGGGCGCGGCTCCGGGTCGGGGGGCGCGGGCGGCGGGTCGCGCTCGAGGTCGAGCAGCATGAGGAGGAGCTTCATCCCCCCGACGCCGTCGGTCATCGAGTGGTGGACCTTCAGCACGAAGGCGCCCCGCCCGCCGGGCAGGTCCTCGATCACCCAGCACTCCCACAGCGGCCGGTCTCGGTCGAAAGCCTCCATGGCCGCGGTCGCCGCGACCTCGAATGCGAACCGGTCGCTCGTCGGGTCGGGGTTGCGGACCCGACGCACGTGGTAGTCGAGGTCGAAGAACGGGTCGTCGGACCATGCCGGAGTGCCGAGGCCGAAGGCGGGCTCCACCACCCGCTGGCGCATCCGGGGGATCAGGCGGACGCCGCGTCCGAGGCGGACCCGGACGGTCTCCCAGTCGGCGGCGCGGTCGAGGACCATGGTCGCGACGATGGTCGACCGCAGCAGCGGGTCCTGTTCGATCGACCACATGAGCGCGTCGGCGTCGCTCATGAAGTCCCCGAACTCGCGGCGAGTCATTTGACCAGGCTAGGCGAGGTGGGAGCGCCACCGGACCGGTCCCGCCCGGCCCGGACCATGGGGCGGTCGCCGCGGCGGGATCGTGCGGGCCGCCTCAGCGGGATCGCAGCGGCGTTGTGGTGACCGGGGATCGGCCGGTGGTCGGCGCCTTGCCGGTGGCGGGGGGCGCGGTGGTCGTCGTGGGTCGCGGGAGCGGGATCGTCGTCGGAGGCGCGGTCCGCCAGGAGGTCAGGTCGTACATCCGGCCGAGCTGGTCGATCACCATCTGCGCGACGGCGTTGCCCCCGTCGCGCGAGAAGTGGATGCCGTCGGGGGTCCGCACCTGCACGCCGTCGACGAAGTCGGCGTACCCACCGTCGACGGTGAAGCGGTCGTAGAGGTCCACGTAGAAGACCCGGCCGGGCCGCTTGGTCGCCTCCTCGCGGATGATGTCGTTGATCACCCGGTAGCGGGTCTCCGACCGCTCCTCGTTGCGCATGATGGGGACCCCGAGCCAGACCAGGGTTCGCCCACGATCGGCGGTCACCGTGTCCATCATCCCGCCGATGCGGCGGCGGTACTCGTCGATCCAGGGTCCGCTGCCGAAGGGGCCGACGCCCCGGTCGCCGGTCAGGATCTGGTCGTCGTTGGAGCCCAGGGTCAGGACGACGACGTCGGGATCGTCCTGGGCGATGACCTCGAGCATGTGCTGAGGCCAGTTGAACAGCTCGGGCCGGGCCAGACCGGTGGCGACCCGGCCGTCGACGGCGTTGCCCACGACGACGGCGACCTCCGTGCCCGGGATCGCGGCGACGAACGACTGTCCCGGGGTGACCGCAAGGGAGTCGCCACCGACCCAGACCAGCATCCGGTCGGTCGGCGAGAAGGCGCGCTTGGCCGGCGCCATGGTCGAGGTGGTGGTGGGGTCGGGCGCGACGGGGCCGGGCAGCGTGGTGTCGATGTCGTCGTCACCGCTGCGGCCGGTCGCGGCCTGGAGGGCGCGGCGGAACTGGTCGATGCGCAGCAGGTGGCTCACCTCGTACAGCGGCTCGGCGACCAGGCGGGCGAGGTCGCGGGTGATGCCGACCGGTTGTGCATTCGCGGTCTTGCGGATCCCGGGCGCGTTCAAGAGGCCGCCGACCACCGTGGCGACGAGCATCACGAGCACCACGTGACCCGCCGACAGCGGGCGTCGCGGCGGGATGCGGCTGGTCGGGTGCCGGTGGCGCGGGGGGTGGGAGGGAGCCGACACGCGAGGACCGCCGTCAGAACTGGAAGTAGATGAAGGGGGCCACGCCGCGCGGGCCCAGCGTGTTGATGACGAGGAGCGCGACGCCGATGGCGAAGCCCATGGCCACGGGGGACAGGCGGGAGAACCGCGCCATCAGGCGGGCCGTCGCCGCACGGGGCACGAACTGCCCGGCGATCCCGATGGCCACGGCCAGGAGCACGCCCCCGGTGACGAGCGGGGACGCCTGGAACCAGTGGCCCGGGTCGACCATGGTGGTGAGGTAGTCGAACGCGGACCCGATCGACTCGGCCCGGAAGAAGATCCAGGCCAGACACACCACGTTGAAGGTCACGAGCCGCCCGGCCCAGCGCCGTGCCGCGGTGTCCGGAGGATCGGGGAGACCGCGCGCAGCGCGGACCGAGCGCCGCCAGTGCTCGATCGACTGGGCCACACCGTGGATCGCGCCCCACAGCACGAAGGTCCACGCCGCTCCGTGCCAGAGCCCGCCGATCACCATGGTCAGCATCAGGTTGCGGTAAGTGGCGCCGTTGCCGTTCCGGTTCCCCCCGAGGGGGATGTACAGGTAGTCCCGCAGCCAGCGCGACAGCGTCATGTGCCACCGACGCCAGAAGTCCTGGATGGAGGTGGCGGTGTAGGGACTGTCGAAGTTGAGCGGGAAGCGGAACCCGAGCAGCAGCGCGAGCCCGATCGCCATGTCGGTGTAGCCGCTGAAGTCGGCGTAGATCTGGACGGCGTAGGCGTACACCCCGACGAGCAGCTCCAGCGACGAGCGCTGCCCGGGGATCGCGAAGACCCGGTCGACGATCTCGGTGGCGAGGAAGTTCGCCAGCACCACCTTCTTGAACAGCCCGATGAAGATCAGGAAGAAGGCGCGGCTCGCATCGATCCGGCGCGGGTCCTTCGGCTCGTCGATCTGGGGCATGAACTCGGCGCCCCGCACGATCGGTCCTGCCACGAGGTGCGGGAAGAACGAGAGGTAGGTGGCGAAGTTGATCAGCGATCCGGGTTCGAAGTCGCGGCGGTAGACGTCGATGACGTAGCTCAGCGCCTGGAAGGTGAAGAACGAGATTCCCACCGGCAGGGCCACGTTGACGAGGGTGTTGCCCGCGTCGATCCCGAAGGCCCCGAGCACGTCGCGTGACGACGACAGGAAGAAGTCGGCGTACTTGAAGTACGCGAGGATCCCCAGGTTGAAGACGACGTCGAGCGTGAGCAGCGCACGTCGGCGGGAATCGGCGGCGGTGACGTGGATGGCCCGGGCGAACAGCTGGTTCACCACGGTGGACGCGGCCAGCAGGAAGACGAAGTGCCAGTTCCAGTAGCCGTAGAAGAAGTAGCTCGCCGCGAGCATGAAGAGCTTCCACCGCTCGCGCGTGGGCATGAGGTACCAGCTGACCGGCAGGACCACGAAGAAGAAGAGCGCGAAGGTGACGGTGGGGAACAGCATCCGATCGCCCGGTCGGTCCGAGGGTGGCGGAGCATTCTCCCACCGGTCCCGGTGCCACCCGGCGCACCCCGGTTCGGGTTGGGCGAGTCCGGCGAGTCCGGGCCGGGCCGTCAGCCCTGTTGGTGCCGGCCTCGCTCCACGACCGCCGCCCGCCGCCGTTCGACCTCCGCGAAGTCGACCCGGTAGGAGCGGAACACGGCCTGCTCGTTGGCCAGCGCCTCGCCCGCGCTGAGGCGGGCGTTGGCGTCGTAGAGCGCCTTGAGGTGCCGGACCGCCGGGCCGTCGTTGCCGGCGATGTCGCGGGCGAGGCGCTCGGCGGTGGGCAGGAGGTCGGCGTGGGGCACCACGTGGTTGACCAGGCCGATGCGGAGGGCCTCCTCGGCGTCGACGGAGTTGCCGGTGAGGCTCATCTCCTTGGCCCGGCGCAGCCCGACGGCCATCGGGAGCAGCACGCTCATGCCCCCGCCCGGGGTGACCCCGACCCGGGCGTGGGTGTCGGCGAACCGGGCCCGCTCCGAGGCGACGAGGAGGTCGCAGGCCAGCGCGAGCTCGAGCCCGCCGGTGACCGCCGGGCCGTTGACGGCGCCGATGACCGGCGTGGTCATCCGCCACAGGGCCTGGATCGGGTTCTCGGGGGCGCCGTCGGGTCCACCACCCCCGCGCAGGTTCTCGCCCCCGGCCCCGAGCTCGCGCAGGTCGAGGCCGGCGCAGAACGCCGGATCGGCGCCGGTGAGGACGACGGCGTCGACCCCCTCGTCGAGCTCGGCGGCCCAGAGGGCGGCGGCCGACGCCCGGTGCAGCGCGGTGTTCAGCGCGTTGCGGGCCTCGGGCCGGTGGAGGGTGACCGTGCAGACCCGATCGGCGACGACGACCCGGACCAGGTCGGGGTCCACGGGGTCGGGCGCCACGGGTGCGTGGGCCTAGCGGCGACCGGCGTTGGGCCGCCGGCCGTGGTTGGCCTTCTTGCGGCGGGCGTTGAGCTTGCGCTTCTTCGTCTTCTTCGACACGGGAGGCTCCGGGACGACGGCGGGCGGGACCCGAGAGCGTAGGCGGTCCCGGCCCGGTCCGGCGAGGCCGACTGCCGCCTCACCGGACCGGCGGCGCCGGGTTGGTGGTGGGGACGGCAGCAGTGGCGTAGGCGGTCCGCTCGACCCGCTCGGCGATGCGCCAGCCGTCGGGCGTCCGCACCAGCCGGTCGTGGTACTCGCCGCCGCAGAAGAACAGCGTGCCGTCGCCCATGGCCATCGGGTTGTGGAACATGGAGACCGCGGTGGCGGTGTCGCCGTCGAGCGCGACCCGGCGGTTGCCGACGAGGTGCTGGTAGGCGGGGAAGAGACCGAGCACGTCGGTGAGCCAGGCCTTGATCGCCGGGTAGTCGCCGGCGATCCCCCCGGCGCTCACGTAGTCGACCTGCGCGTCGGGGGTGAAGACGGTGTCGAGCAGATCGAAGGTCCGGTCGTCGATGGCTTGGGCGTAGCGGGTGAGCAGCTCGTCGATCTCGAAGCGGTCCTGGAGCTCCTCGAGCGTCGGTCGGTGCGGTCGGTCCACGACGTGCCCCTTTCGTCCGGCGGCACAGTCTGACACGCCGGGGGCCGGGGCCGCGGGTCTCGCTAGCCTCGGCGCCGTGGAGCACCTCGGCCTCGTGGGCCTCGCCGACTCGGGACACGCCGAGCTGTTCCGTGCCCTCACCGGCATGGACGTCGCGCACGCCGCCGACCGGGTGCTCGGGGTGGTCGCCCTCCCCGACGACCGGCTCGACGCCCTCGCGACGATGTCGGCCTCGAAGCGGACCGTGTACGCGACCTTCCAGATCGCCTACCTGCCGGGTCTGTCCACCGAGGCGGGCAAGGGCCTCGGCAGCCGCCTGCTCGGGTCGTTGCGCGACTGCGACGCGCTGATGCTCGTGGTGCGCGCGGCCGACGGCAACGACCCGGCCCGCGACCTCCGGGCGCTCGAGGACGAGCTGGTGCTCGCCGATCTCGGCTCGGTGGAGCAGCGGCTGGCGAAGCAGCAGCGGGCGCTCAAGGGGGACCGCAGCCTGGCCGGCGAGATCGCCGCGCTCGAGCGGGCCGAGGCGGTCCTCTCCGAGGGCGAGCCGATCTACCGATCCGACCTCACCGCCGACGAGCGGGCGCTGCTCGCCCCGGTCTTCCTGCTGACCAACAAGCCCGCCCTGGTCGTGGTGAACGTCGACATCGACCAGCTCGACCGGGCCGATGCGGTCGCCGCCGGCTTCGGTGCCGATGCGCTCGCCGTGTGCGTCGAGATCGAGGGCGATCCCGACGTCGTCGCCGCCGAGGGCGCCGAGCGGGCGACCCTGCTCGCCGACCTCGGGGTCGCCGAGTCGGTGGTGCCCCGGCTGGCCCGGTCGGCCCTGGCGATGCTGGGCAAGGCCACCTTCCTCACCACCGGCGACAAGGAGTCGCGAGCCTGGATCTTCCGGGTCGGCGCCGCGGCGCCCGAGTGCGCCGGGGTCATCCACTCCGACCTCCAGCGGGGCTTCATCCGGGCCGAGGTGATCGACTGGCAGGAGCTGCTCGAGGTGGGCTCGTGGGCCCGGGCCAAGGATGCGGGCACCCTCCGGGTGGAGGGCAAGGACTACCGCTTCGTCGACGGCGACGTGGTCGAGATCCGCTTCAACGTCTGACGCGGCACGCCCGTGGCGGCGGCCGTGGCCGGGTCCACTCCGCGTCACGGCGACCGGGGCCGTGGTCCGGGCGCCCGTGCTCTGGATCGACGGCCGACCCCGCCCCGAGGTGCCCGTCCGCGTCGCCGCGACCCGGGCCGCCCGGCGCCGGGGCCTGCTCGGGCCGGCGCCGGTCACCGGCGGCCTCGTCCTGGCGCCGTGTCGTCAGGTGCACACGATCGGCATGCGGGTGCCGATCGACGCAGTGTTCGTGGCCCGCGACGGTCGGGTGCTGCGGGTCGCGCACCTCGCGCCCGGCCGGGTGTCGCGGCCCGTGTGGCGGAGCCGCTGGGTGCTCGAGGGGCCGATCGGCGGGGCTGCGGCCTGGGGGATCCGGGTGGGCACCCGGCTCGAGGTGCGCGAGCATGCGGGGCATGACGCTTGGGCTCCCGACGATCGGCGTGGTGCCCGGGCGGGTGATCCGATGAGCGGCGAGGGGGTCCTCGTGCTGGTCGCGACCCCGATCGGCAACCTCGGCGACCTCTCGCCGCGGGCGGTCGAGGCGCTCCGCACGGCCGACGTGGTCGCGGCCGAGGACACCCGGCGGACCCGGGCCCTGCTCACCCACGCGGGGATCCCGGCCGGGGCCCGCCTCGTGTCGGTGCACGAGCACAACGAGCGGGCCCGGGCCGCCGAGCTGGTCGAGCGCATCCGGCGCGGGGCGCGCGTCGCGCTGGTCACGGACGCGGGGACGCCCGGGATCTCCGACCCGGGCGAGCGGCTCGTGCGGGTGTGCGTCGACGCCGGCGTGCGGGTGGAGGCCGTGCCCGGCCCGAGCGCGGTCCTGGCCGCCCTGGTGGTGTCCGGCCTGCCGACGGCCCGGTTCGTGATGGAGGGCTTCCTGCCCCGGTCGGGCCGGGAGCGGACCGAGCGCCTGGCCGCCGTCGCCGGTGAGCCCCGCACCACGGTGCTGTTCGAGGCGCCCCACCGCGTGGCCGAGACGCTGGCCGACCTGGTCCGCGTGTGCGGTGGGGACCGGCCCGTCGCCGTGGCCCGGGAGCTGACCAAGCGGTTCGAGTCGGTCTGGCGGGGGACCCTCCTCGACGCGGTGGCGCACGTGGCGGCGGAGGCGCCGCGTGGCGAGCACGCGCTGGTGGTCGGGGGCGCCCCGCCGCCGGCCGAGCCCGACGACGCCACCGTGCGCGCCGCGGTCGAACGGCACCTGGCGGCCGGCGCCTCGGCCCGGGACGCCGCCGCCGAGGTCGCGGCGTCCCTCGGGGTGCCCAAGCGGCGGGCCTACGAGATCGCGACGGAGCTCCGGCGCGCCTGAGCCGGCGTCGTTCGGGCGTCGTTCCGGGGGTCGGACCGGGGGGCGTGGGTATCGTGGTCGCGTGCCCACGCCGTTCTACGTGACGACGCCGATCTACTACGTCAACGACGCGCCGCACATCGGGCACGCCTACACCACCGTGGCTGCCGACACGCTGGCCCGGTGGCGCCGGCTGTGGGGCGACGACGTCGTCTTCCTCACCGGGACCGACGAGCACGGGCTCAAGGTGCAGCGGGCGGCCGAGGCCCAGGGCGTCACCCCGGCCGAGTGGGCCGACCGCACGAGTGAGCGCTTCCGGGAGGCCTGGCGCCTGCTCGACATCACGAACACCGACTTCATCCGCACCACCGAGCCCCGCCACTACGCGGCAGTGTCCGAGTTCCTGCAGCGTGTCCACGACAACGGCTACATCGAGCTCGACACGTACGAGGGCCTGTACTGCGTGCACTGCGAGGCGTACTACGCCGAGGACGAGCTCGTGGGTGGCACCAACTGCCCGATCCACGACCGGCCCGTCGACCACGTGACCGAGGAGAACTACTTCTTCCGCCTGTCGCGGTTCACCGACCGCCTGCTCGAGCACTACGAGCGCCATCCCGAGGCCGTGCAGCCCGACACCCGACGCAACGAGGTCCTCGGCTTCATCAAGCAGGGCCTGCGCGACTTCTCCATGAGCCGGACGTCGATCACCTGGGGCATTCCGCTCCCGTGGGATCCGGCCCACGTCACCTACGTCTGGTTCGACGCGCTGTTCAACTACTGCACGGCGATCGGGTACGGCTCCGACCGCGCGCGCTTCGACCGGTACTGGCCCGTCGACTACCACCTCGTGGGCAAGGACATCCTGCGCTTCCACGCTGTGTTCTGGCCCGCGATGCTCATGGCTGCGGGCGAAGCGCCACCGACGTGCGTGTTCGCGCACGGCTACCTCCTCGTGGGCGGCGAGAAGATGAGCAAGACCCGGCTCAACCAGATTGCGCCGGCCGACCTCGTCGCCGGCTTCGGCAGCGACGGGTTCCGCTACCACTTCCTCGCCGACCAGCGCTTCGGCCCCGACGGCGACTTCTCGTACGAGGCGATGGTGGCGCGCTACAACGCCGACCTCGCGAACAACTTCGGGAATCTCGCCAACCGCGTCCTCAACATGGCGGTCAACTACTGCGGCGGCGTGGTGCCCGACACCCGGGCCGACGGCCCGCTGATGGCCGCCGCAGCAGCTGCGTTCACCGGAGCGACGACGGCGATGGAGCGCCTCGACTACGCCGCCGCGTGCGGAGCGGTCTGGGACCTGATCCGGGCGACCAACGCCTACATCGAGGATACCGAGCCCTGGAAGCTGCACAAGGCCGGGGACGTCGCCGCGGTGCACGGCGTGCTCGGCGACTGCCTCGAGTCGCTGCGGATCGTGGCGTTGCTGGCCGCGCCCGTGATCCCGCGGGCGGGGGCCGAGCTCTGGCGCCGCCTGGGTCTGCCCGGCCGCCCCGAGGACGCCCGGCTCCCCGGTGCCGCGGCCTGGGGCGGGCTCCCCGTCGGTGCCCCGCTCGAGAAGGGCGACCCGCTGTTCCCCCGGTTCGAGCCCCCGGTCGCGTGAGCGACGATCCCGGGGCCGCGGTCCGGTGGGTGGACGCCCACTGCCACCCCCAGCTCGACGCCACCACCGATGCCCCCGAGGCGGTGCTCGACCGGGCCCGGGCCGCCGGGGTGGTTGCCCTGGTCGTGGTCGGAACGGACCTCGTGTCGTCGCGTGCGGCGGTGGCGCTCGCCGAGCGCCACGCCGACGTCCACGCGACGGTCGGGCTGCACCCCCACGACGCCGACCGCCTCGAGGCGGAGTGGGACGCGCTGGCCGAGCTCGCCGCGCACCCACGGGTGGTCGCGGTGGGTGAGGCCGGGTTCGACCTCCACTACCGCCACGCCGAGCCCGCCGTGCAGGAGGCGGCCTTCCGGTCGCAGATCCGGTGCGCCCACGCCCTGGACCGGGCCCTGGTCATCCACTCGCGTGAGGCGTGGGACGACACGTTCCGGGTCCTGGTCGAGGAGGGTGTGCCCCGGCGCACGGTGTTCCACTGCTTCACCGGCGGCCCGGCCGAGGCCGAGCAGGCCCTGGCGCTGGGCGCGGCGCTGTCGTTCAGCGGGATCGTCTCGTTCCGCAACGCCGACGACGTGCGGGCGGCGGCGGCGATCTGCCCACCCGACCGGCTGCTGGTCGAGACCGACTCGCCGTACCTCGCACCGGTGCCCCACCGCGGCCACGAGAACGAGCCTGCGCTCCTCCCGGCGGTGGGGGCTGCGCTCGCCGCCGCCGTGGGCCGCCCCCCGGCGACCGTGGCCGCCGAGACCGTCGCCGCGGCGGCGGCGTGGCTCGGGGTGACGACCGCCTGATCGTCTGACCGCCGGGCCGCCGGGCCCCCGGGTCCCCGGGTCCCGGCCGGCCTCGGGCCGCCGGAATCGATGTCCGACCCGTGCGCTAGCGTTCTCCGACCCCGTGGAGTGGGGCCACGCCGACGCAGCGGAGGGCCGCGGCCATCCGAACCGAACCGGAATCCGAACCGCAACCCGGTCCCGAACCGGCGCCCGAGGCGACCGTGGCGCGCGCGCCCGCACCCGCCGACGTGCTGGTCGACGCACGGGTCGATGCGCCGGGCGGATCCGACGCGCCCGCCCTCCGGCGCGGCCACGGTCCCCGGGTCCACCGGGCGAGCCGTGCGCACCTGTGGCGCGTGGTGCGCCCGAGCCCGGCCCGGGCCGAGCCCCACGACTCGGGCGCCTGGCTGCCCCTCCCCGATGGCGACACCCTGCCGGTGCTCGACCCGAACGTGGTGGGTCCCGCCGGACCCGGCTCGACCCGGTCCACCGCACCCGACGCACCCCCGACGGTCCCGCCGCCCTCACCCGCCCGGTCCCGCCCCCACGACCCGGCGGCCTGGCTCCCGATCCCGGTCCCCGACGCCCTGCCCACTGTCGAGGACCTCCTCACGCGCCAGTGGGAGCCCCAGGACTCGCCCGCCCGGGCCGAGCCCCACGACGCAGCGGCCTGGCTGCCCCTCCCCGAGGTCACCCCGGGGGGCACGGCGGCCCCGCCGACGCGACCGCGACTCCGGGTCGGCGGGCCCGGGGGCGGCCGGGCCCGCGCGGCTGTGGTCGGCGTGGTCCTCGTCGGGGTCCTCGTCGGCGGGGGCCTCGGTCTGCGGGCCGTCCTCGGACACGGCCGCTCCGTGGAGGTCCGGGCCGACGGGCAGCGCACCGCCGTCACTGCGGGCGCCCAGACCGTGGGGGGGCTGCTGCGCGACGAGCGGATCCGCCTCGGCGAGTTCGACCGCGTGATCCCGGCGCCGGCGACCCGGCTGCGCGACGGCCTCACGGTCACCGTCCTGCGGGCCTTCCCGGTGAACCGTGACCTCGACGGCGAGATCCAGACCGTCTTCACGACGTACGCCTCGCCCACCGACTACGTGCGCCGCGAGCTCGGTGCCGAGGGCCGGATCGTCATCCGCAGCGGGCCCCGGCGGCTCCAGGCCGACTCGACCATCATCCTGCGCACGCCCCGCACCGGCGTGCTCCTCGTCGACGGCGCCCAGGTCGACTACTCGATCCCGGCCCTCGACCTCGACGAGCTGCTCGCGCAGTACAGCGTCGACCTCGGGCCCGAGGACTCCGTGCTCGACCGGTCCGGGGCGACCGTCGGGCGCGAACAGCGCCTCGTCGACGGGGGTCAGTACACCGTCGTGCGGGTGGGGCGCGAGATCGTCCGCTTCGACGAGTCCTACACGGCACCGCCCGAGCGGCGCCCCGACAACACCATGAACGTCGGGGAGACCCGGGTCGAGGAGGGTCGGGCGGGCACGATGAGCGTGGCGGCCGAGATCACCCGCCGCAATGGCGACGAGGTGAGCCGCAAGATCATCTCACGCCTCCCGGTGGTGCTGTCCCGGCCGACGATCACCTACTACGGCACCAAGGCCGATCCCATGTGGGACCGGATCGCGCTGTGCGAGACCGCCGGCGACTGGGCCATGCAGGGTCCGCTGTACTCGGGTGGCCTCGGCTTCTACAACCGAACCTGGGACGCCTTCGGGGGGCGGGTGTACGCGCCCAACGCCGGGCTCGCGACGCGGGAGGAGCAGATCCTCGTCGCCGAGAACATCCGCAACCGGGTCGGCATCGACGGCTGGGGCTGCGCCCACACCCTCGGCTACGTCCGCTGAGCCCGTCCGCACCGGGTCCCGGGCCGGTGACCGCTAGGTTCGGCGCCCCATGGTGCCCCTGACCCCCGGGTCGATCCGCGACCTGCTCGCCCGCCACGGCTGCCGGCCGAGCCGGGCCCTGGGCCAGCACTTCCTCGCCGACCCCAACCTGGCCCGGCGGATCGTGCGCCTCGCCGACCTCCCTGCCGACCCGGGCGGACGGATGGTCGGGCGAGTGGTCGAGATCGGCCCCGGCATCGGCTCGCTCACGGTCGCGCTCGCGGAGTCGGGGGCGTCGGTGGTGGCGCTCGAGCTCGACGGGCACCTGCTGCCCGTGCTCGACGACGTGCTCACCGGCGCCGGCGTGGCCGAGCGCGTCTCGGTGGTGCACGGCGATGCGCTCACCGCCGACTTCCGCGCGCTCACGGCGGGCGGCGAGTGGGTGTGCGTGTCCAACCTCCCCTACAACGTGGCCACCCCGATGGTGGTGCGCCTGCTGGAGGAGTTCCCCGAGATGCGTCGTGCCCTCGTGATGGTGCAGCGCGAGGTCGGCGAGCGGCTCGTGGCCGGGCCGGGGACCAAGGCCTACGGCGCGGTGTCGGTGAAGGTCGGGTACTACGCCGAGGCCCGGATCGTCGGCAGCGTGGCGGCCACCGTGTTCGTGCCACCCCCCGGGGTGGCCTCGGCGCTCGTCCGCATCGACCGGCGGCCGGCTCCGCCCGTGGACGTGCCCTCGACCGAGGCCCTGTTCGCCCTGGTCCGGACCGGCTTCGCCCAACGGCGCAAGACCCTGCGCCAGGCCCTCGCCCCGGCGCTGGGCGTGCGGACCGAGCCGGTGCTCGTCGCGGCCGGGATCGACCCCCGGGCCCGGGCCGAGACGCTCACCCTGGCCGACTGGGCCCGGGTGTGCCGGGAGGCGGCGTGAACCGCCTCGGCCGGGTGCGGGCCAGCGCGTACCCCAAGCTCACCCTCTCGCTGCGGGTGCTCGGCCTGCGCCCGGACGGCTACCACGAGATCGAGGCGCTCACCGTGTCGTTGGGCCAGCCCAGCGATGTCGTCGAGGTCACCGCGGTGCCCCATCCCGGTGGCGTGTCGTTCACCGTGGAGGGCGAGACCGAGCACGCCCCGTCGGGCCTGACGAACCTCGCCGCGCGCGCGGCGGAGGACGTGATGCTGCGCGCGGGCCGCTCGGGGCACGGGGTCCAGATGGTCCTGCGCAAGCGCATCCCGGCCGGCGCCGGCCTCGGCGGCGGCTCGGCCGACGCTGCGGCCACCCTGGTCGCGATCCGCAAGCTGCTCGACCTCGACCTCACTGACGACGACCTCCACGAGGTCGCCGCCGGCCTCGGCTCCGACGTCCCCTTCTGCCTCCGGGGCGGCGCGGCGTGGATGCGGGGTCGGGGCGAGCTGATCGAGCCGGTGCCCCTGCGCCCCGGCCTGGGCTTCCTCGTGGCGCTCCCGCCGTTCCGGCTCGCCACCCCGGTGGTGTACCGGGCCTGGGACGAGCTGGGCGGGCCCCGGGCGACCCGGGAGGTCGAGGCCCGCGGCACGGTGGCCCGGTACGTGGAGGCGCTGGCCAACGACCTCGAGCCCGCGGCCGAGGCGGTCGAGCCCGCCCTGGTGGAGTTCCGCTCGTCGCTCGAGCGGGCTGCCGGTCGCCCGGCGATCCTGGCGGGCAGCGGGTCGGCCTACGTGGTGCCGCTCGAGCGGGGCGTGGATCCGGGGGCCCTGGCCGAGTCGGTGGGGGCCCGGCTCCGGGTGCCCGTGGCCGGGGCGCGCAGCAACGCCGTCGGCGTCCGACTGGGAAGCTGACGATCCCGGGCTGCTGAGGAGGGCGGCGCCGACGGCGCCGGGCCGATCGGGCGGTCGGGCCCGTGCGGCTACTTGCCCTGCTGGCGACGCTGCCAGCGGGTCTTCTTCAGCAGCTTCTTGTGCTTCTTCTTGCGCATGCGCTTGCGGCGCTTCTTGATGAGAGACCCCATGGCGCGGAGGACCGTAGCCGCTCGCAACCCATCCGGCCTACTCCCGGTACGGCACCGGGGCGGCCGGGTAGGGTCGGAGCACCCTTCGGGGGTGGTGTAACGGCAGCACGGGGTCCTTTGGAGTCCCAGGTCGGGGTTCGAAACCTCGCCCCCGAGCCCCTCGGTCGGATCGCCCCCGGACCCGTCCCGAATCCCCGAGTTCCCGGTTCCCCGAGTTGGGAGGAGCGCGACCGATGGCCCACCGGCCCCTGTCGGCAGTGGTCCTGGCCGCGGGCGAGGGCGCGCGGATGCGCTCGGCGACGCCCAAGGTCCTCCACCCGCTCTGCGGCCGGGCCATGGTGCTCCACGTGCTCGACGCGCTGGCGACCCTGGCACCGACGCGGTGCGTCGTGGTGGTGCGGGGCCGGGGCGACGCGGTCGAGACCGCGATCGCGATCGCCGGTGGGATGGACCCTGCGGTCCCGGTCGAGTTCGTCGAGCAGACCGTCCCGCGCGGCACGGGTGACGCCACCGCCGTGGCGCTGGGCGCGTTCGCCGACGCCGACGCTGACGACGACGACGTGATCGTGTGCAGCGCCGACATCCCGCTCCTCGACCCCGAGGCGCTCGGCGGGCTGGTGGCCGAGCACCGGCGCACCGACGCCGCGGCGTCGCTGCTCACCGCCGTGCTCGCCGACCCCACCGGGTACGGACGGATCGTGCGCGACGCGCGGGGGGAGGTCGCCCGCATCGTCGAGCAGTCCGACGCCACGCCCGACGAGCTCGCGGTCACCGAGGTGAACCCGTCGATCTACTGCTTCCGCCGGGGTCTGCTCGCCCCCGCCCTGCGCCGGGTCCGACCCGACAACGCCCAGGGCGAGTACTACCTGACCGACGTGATCGGGGTCCTGCGCGCGGCCGGGCACTCGGTCGTGGCGGTGCCCGCCGCCGACCCGGGCACGACCCTGGGCGTCAACGACCGTGCCCAGCTCGCCGACGCCGAAGCCCGGCTGCGGGCCCGAGTGAACGCGGCGTGGATGCGGGCGGGCGTGACGATGGTCGACCCGGCCCGCACCTACGTCGACGTGTCCGTGACCCTGGCGCCCGACGTGCGCCTCCTGCCCGGGACGATCCTCGAGGGCCGCACCGAGGTCGGGACCGGATCGGTGATCGGACCCGACTGCCGCCTCGTCGACGCCACGGTGGCGGCGGGTGCGGTGATCGAGTCGAGCGTGGTCCGGTCGGCGACGATCGGGGCGGGGGTGCACGTGGGGCCGTTCGCCCACCTCCGGCCCGGCACCGTGCTCGGGGCCGACGCCCGGGTGGGGAGCTTCGTCGAGGCCAAGAATGCCGAGGTCGGGCCGGGGGCGAAGGTCCCCCACCTCGCCTACGTGGGCGACGCCGAGGTCGGCGCCGGCGCCAATGTCGGGGCGGGCACGATCACGGCCAACTACGACGGACGCGACAAGCACCGCACCCGCATCGGTGCCGACGCCCGCACCGGCTCCAACTCGGTGCTGGTGGCCCCGGTCGAGCTCGGCGACGGGGCGACCACCGGGGCTGGGGCGGTGGTCACGCGTGACGTCCCGCCCGGGGCCCTCGCCATCGGCGTGCCCGCCCGGATCGTGGAAGGGTGGGCCGCGGCGCGCGACCATGACGGAGACGCGGACGCAGCTCGCGACGCGGCGGGGGAGCCGGGAGACCGGGGGCCGGGGGTCTGATGGAGTTCGTTCCGAAGAAGCGTCTGCTGCTGGTCGCCGGCCGCGGCAACCTCGAGTTGTCGCGCGAGATCGCCGAGTGCCTCGGCGAGCCGCTCGGCGAGATGATGCTGTCCACGTTCGCCAACGGCGAGCTCTACTGCCGCTACGGCGAGAGCGTGCGCGGCGCCGACGCCTTCGTCATCCAGAGCCACTGCGATCCGATCAACGACCGGATCATGGAGCAGCTGATCATGATCGACGCGGCGAAGCGTGCGTCGGCGAAGCGCATCACTGCGGTGTGCCCCTTCTACGGGTACGCCCGTCAGGACCGCAAGGCCGAGGGACGCGAGCCCATCACCGCCCGGCTGCTCGCCGATCTGCTCAGCATCGCGGGCGCCGACCGGGTGGTGACCGTCGACCTCCACACCGGCCAGATCCAGGGCTTCTTCGACTTCCCGGTCGACCACCTGACGGCCGTGCCGCTGCTCGCCGCGCACATCGCCGGGACGATCGACGGCGAGGTGACGGTCGTGTCGCCCGACGCCGGCGGCGGCAAGCTCGCCCGGCGCTACGCGAACCACTTCACCGAGGTCGGGATCGAGTCCGAGCTCGCCTTCATCGACAAGCGGCGGCCCAAGGGCACCCAGAACGTCGCCGAGGCGATCGAGGTGGTGGGGGAGGTCGAGGGCCGGGTCTGCGTGCTCGTCGACGACATGATCGACACCGCGGGCACCATCGCCGGGGCGGCCGCGCTCCTGCACCGGCGGGGGGCCGCCGACGTCGTGGTGGCGGCCACGCACGGGGTGCTGTCGGGCCCGGCGGTCGACCGGCTGAAGAACGCCCCGATCCGGGAGGTCGTGGTCTCGAACACCCTCGAGATCCCGGCGGCCAAGCAGTGGGACGGCCTGCGGGTCGTCTCGATCGCCCCGATCATCGCCGAGGCGCTCTCTGCGGTGTTCACCGAGGCCAGCGTCAGCGAGATCTTCCACGGCGACAACGTCTAGGATCAAGGGTCCTCGCGGACCGGCGCCACCCGGTGCGCCCCCGTTCGCTCGCCCGGTGCCGCCTCGGCCCGGCTCCCGCACCGACTCACGGAGAGCACCCAGTGCACCGACTCACGGAGAGCACCCAGTCATGGCCGACGACGTCGTTGTGATCGCCGAGCCCCGCACCGAGCGGGGCTCGGGACCGGCCGGCCGGCTCCGCCGGTCCGGGCGCCTGCCCGCCGTGGTCTACGGCCTCGGGGGCGAGGCCACCGCGGTGACCGTGCCGGCCCACGACCTGGACCTCATCCTGGCCCGGGGCGCGAACTCGCTCATCACCCTGCGGCTCGACGGGGCCGACCAGCTCGCCCTGGCCCGCCAGGTCCAGCGCCACCCGGTGCGGGGCGACCTGGTCCACGTCGACTTCGTGCGGGTCGACGTCGACGTCGCCATCGCCGCCGACGTGGCCCTCGTGTGCTCGGGTGAGCCCGAGGGCGTCCGGCGGGGTGGCCTGCTCGAGCAGCAGGTGTTCACCGTGCCGGTGTCGGCCAAGCCCCAGGACATCCCGGTGTCGATCGAGGTCGACGTCGCCCACCTCGACCTCGGCGGCCAGCTGCGGGTCGGCGACCTCGACTTCCCGGCGGGCGTCACCTGCACGCTCGAGCCCGACGCCCTCCTCGCGATGGTCACCGTGCCCCGGGGCCTGGGGGCGCAGATGGCCGAGGGTGAGGGTGAGGGTGACGGCGGCGAGTCCGGCGGCGGTGCCGGGGCCGGCGGGAACGAGGCCGGCGAGGCCGACGGCGCCGAGGGCTAGCGAGTCCCCGGGATGGGGCTGCGTCGCGGCGGCCCGCGGACGGGCACGCCGGCCGACCTGCTGGTGGTGGGCCTCGGGAACCCGGGCGCCGAGTACGCCCGTACCCGCCACAACGTCGGGGTCGACGTGGTGGAGATCCTCGCCCGGCGTCACGGGGCGCGCCTGCGGACGGGCAAGGAGCGGGCGACGGCCGACGAGGTGCGCGTCGGGGGGAAGCGGCTCGCCCTCGCAGTGCCCACGACCTACATGAACGACTCGGGCCTGGCCGTGGGCGCGCTCGCCCGGCGGTACGGCGTGGACGCCCCGGCGATCGTCGTCGTCCACGACGAGCTCGACCTCCCGGTCGCCGAGCTGCGGCTCAAGGCGGGCGGCGGCCTGGCCGGGCACAACGGCCTGCGCTCGATCAAGGCCCATCTGCACCGTGACGACTTCCTGCGGGTCCGGATCGGGGTGGGCAAGCCCCGTTCGAAGGAGCAGGGCGCCGATCACGTCCTGACCCGGTTCTCCGCCGCCGAGCGGCGGTCGATCGACGTCACCCTCGAGCGGGCCGCCGATGCGGTGGAGGCGATCCTCGCCGACGGCGTCGACGCCGCGATGCAGCGGTTCCATTGACCGCCCCGTCGCCGCCCCTCGCCCCGCTCGCCCCGCTCCTCGCCCAGGAGGCGGCGATCCGGGCCGTGATCGACCGTGACCCGGCGGTCGCGGTGCCCGACCCGGCCCGGGCCTGCTTCGTCGCCGGCCTGGCCCACGCCACGACCCGGCGCCCGATCCTGGTGGCGATGCCGACCCGCACCGAGGCCGAGCGCCTGGTGCACGACCTGGCCCAGTTCCTGCCCCCGGAGGCGGTCGAGGAGTTCCCGGCGTGGGAGACCCTGCCGTTCGAGCGGGTGTCGCCGTCGGTCGAGACGATGGGCCGCCGGCTCCGCACCGTCTGGCGCCTGCGGTCGGGTGATCCGCCCACGGTGGTGGTCGCCCCGGTCCGGGCCCTGGTGCAGCGCCTCGGCCCCCACGTCGAGGACGTGGAGCCCCGCCGGGTCGAGGTCGGCGACACCGTCGACCTCGACGAGCTCGTGCACGCGCTGGTCGCGATGGGGTACCGGCGCGAGTACCAGGTCGAGGCCCGGGGCGAGGTCGCCGTGCGGGGCTCGATCGTCGACGTGTACCCCTCCACCCTCGACCACCCGGTCCGCATCGACCTCTGGGGCGACGAGGTCGAGCGCTGCGCCGCGTTCGCGGTCGCCGACCAGCGCTCGACCCGCGACCTCCCGGGGGTCACGATCTTCCCGGCCCGCGAGCTGCTCGCCACCCCCGAGGTGC
>VGBI01000013.1 GCA_016870595.1 Actinomycetota bacterium | reverse complement strand
CGCACCGCTGCGGACCCTCGGGGCGGCGTGGAACCGCATCCCCCGTGACGTCACGCTCACGAAGCCCCACACCATCGTCCTGCTCGCGGGCGACTACGCGGCGTCGACGATGCCCCACTACTGGGAGCTGCGCCGGGGCACGGCGAGCGCGCCGATCACCATCCGCTCCGACGGCCCCGGCCGACCGGTCACCCTGCGCGGCGACCTCAACCTGTTCGAGGTGCACCACCTGCGGGTGCAGGGGCTGCGCATTCTCCCCAACGGCGACGCCGTGCACTGCGAGCGCTGCACCTTTCTCACCCTCGACGACGTGGAGCTCGACGGCGGGACCGGCGCCTGGGAGACCCTCAAGGTCAACCAGTCGTCCGACGTCACCGTGCGCAACAGCACGCTGCGCAACGCGGGTGACAACGTGATCGACTTCGTGGCCGTGCAGCGCGCGACCATCGCCGACAACGTGATCACGGGCGGGGGCGACTGGTGCGCCTACGTGAAGGGCGGCTCGACCGCGATCACGATCGAGCGCAACGAGGTGTCGCGCTGCGGCACCGGGGGGATCACCGCGGGCCAGGGCACCGGCCTCGAGTGGATGGTCGAGCCCTGGGTGACCTACGAGGCCACCGACGTGGTGATCCGGGCCAACCACGTGTTCGACGTGGAGGGCGCGGCGTTCGGCGTGAACGGCGGCCGCAACATCGTCATCGAGGACAACCGGGCCGAGCGGGTGGGGCGACGCAGCCACCTCCTTGAGGTCACCTTCGGCGGCCGCTCCTGCGACGGCAACTCGACCCGCTGCGCCGCGCTCATCGGCCGGGGCGCCTGGGGCACCTCGACCGTGGGCGGCGACGTGTACGCGCACATCCCCGACCGCGACGTGGTGATCCGCAACAACGTGATCGTGAACCCGGCGGGCTACCGGTCGCAGTGGCAGCACTTCGAGATCTCCGAGCCCCGGACCAACACCGGGGCCCGGGTCGGCCCGTCGCCGGCCCGTACCGACGACGGCCTCGTGATCACCGGCAACAGGATCGTCAACGGCGACGCCTCGATGCCGCTCGGGATCGACGGCACCACCGTGTGCGCGTCGACCAACCCCACCTGCACGATCGCCCAGATCTACCGCGACAACGACATCAATGGTCGCTAGGGCAGCCAGCCCGGGCTACCCGGCGCGGCGGGCCCAGACCGCGAAGAGCGGGTCGCCCCGGTGCCCGGGCGGCGTGACCTGCAGCGCGACCGGCTCGGTGAAGCCGCTGGCGAGGCGGAAGTAGGCGGCGACGATCGCGAGGTGGCCGTCGTCGTCGGTGGCGAGCCAGCCCCGGATCGCCTTGGTGGGGAAGCAGCGGTTCGAGAAGGTGCACACGAACGGCGCCCCCGGGCGCAGCACCCGGGCGACGTCGTCGAACACCTCGAGCGGCCGGGTGAGGTAGTCGACCGAGACGCAGCAGGTGGCGGCATCGAACGCGGCGGCCCCGAAGGGGAGACCGGGCGTGCGGTTGCAGTCGTGCACGACCGCGGCGGCGGCCTGGTGGTTGCGGGCGAGCTCGTCCGCGTTGAGGCCGAGCACGGTGAGGTGTGCAGGCGTGGTGCGGAAGTGCGAGACCCACGAGCCCATGAGGTCGAGCACGGCGCCGTCGAGCCCGAGCTCCTCGTACAGGACGCCGACCGCGGCGATGGCGGCGTCGTCGATGTGGGTGACGATCCGGGGCCAGGCGTAGAACTCGGTGTCGGGGGTGGGGTCGGCGCGGTCGAAGAACCCGGGCGGGAAGACCGCCTCGGATTCGGGTTCGGGGTCGGGGCCGGGACTGCTCACGCGGCGAGCCAGCGGGCGATGCGCAGCGTGCCCGCGGTGACCGGCGGCACCACGAGGCGGTCGCCCACCGGCGTGAACGGGAGGCGCAGGCGCAGCCGGGTCTCGACCGGCAGCAGCGCGATCGCGGCGGCGACGAGCGGCGCGTAGCCCACCCGCTCGGCGACCGACAGGCCCGGCGGCACGATGAGGTAGCGGGCGGCCCGGCGGGCGTCGGCGGTGGCCCGCAGCTCGGGACCGAAGGCCCGCAGCGCATCGGTGAGGTCGCGCTGCGACCGGGGCGCCGGCTCGGAGCCGAGCGCCTCGGCGACCGTGGCCATGTCGGCGACGTAGCGGTCGCGGTCGGCGGGGTCGAGCCGCTCGACGCCGTAGGCGCGGTGCGCGGTGACGAAGCTCTCGACCTCGGCGCAGTGGACCCACAGCAGCAGGTGCGGGTCGCTCGCCGCGTAGGGCGCGCCGCGGTCGTCGACGCCGGTGACCCGGGTGTGGATGGCCCGGACCCCGGCGATGGCCCGCTCGGCGGTGGCGCGGGTGCCGAAGGTGATCGCGCCGAGGAAGTGGCCGGTGCGGTGGAGGCGACCCCACGGGTCCTCGCGGTAGCGGCTGTGCTGGGCGACGCCGGCCATGGCCCGGGGGTGCAGGGTCTGGCGGAACACCGCGAGGAGCCCGCCGACGAACATCGCAGGGTCGGCGTGGACGACCCGCACCGGGCTGTCGTCGGCGAACCACGGCGGGCCGGTCTCGGCGAGGATCTCGTCGCGGCGGGCCTCGAGGTCGGGGCCGCCGACCCGGTCGCGCAGCGTGGTGGCCATGGCGGTGCGCACGCCGGCGAGGCGATCGTCGATCCAGGGCCCGGCCCGCGTCGCGATCCCGAACGGGTCGATGACGCGCGGCAGCGGGGGCACGAGGACGTCAACCCCCCGGGCGCGTGAACCCTTCCGGCGTCGGGATCGGACCTGGGCACCGCAGGTGGAATGTGGCGCGCAACCCGAACTCACCTGCCGGTACCGGCGAGGCGGTCGATACGAGGGTCAGGGCGATCCAGAAGTGATGCGAGGCGCTCGGCCGCCACCGTTCGATCGAGTGCCCCGGCGGCAGTCATCTCGTCGATGTCGACCCAATCCCTCGACCGATCGAACAGGGCCTTGAACACGGCCAGATCTTCGGCGCCGAGGACGTTCACATGGCTGCCGGCGAAGGGCACCCGTCGGGTTCTGCCGGCGACCTGCATGTGGAAGTCGGATGCTGCGAAGAACAGGTCGACCGGGGTGTCGTCCCACCAAAGACGGACCTGGTCGGAGTCCACGACGGACTGTTCGTCGTCGGAGGAGTGTGCGATCTCCGTTGGAAGTGCGGCGAACACGTGCGCCACCGATGCAGAGGGAACGAATACGTTCACATCGATGTCGCGCGTCCCGCGTGGTTCTTCGGTGGCGTAGGCCAGAGCCAGAGCCCCTCCGAGTGCCCAGTGGATCCCGCCGTCATCCAGCGCTGCTCCGATGGCGAGGACCTGATCGACGAGCGTGGTCATCTCGTCACCACCGCGCCGTCGCCAACGGACGGGGTCGGTAGGGGAGCGCTTCGGCCAACGTCAGGACATCGACGAGTCGGCGCGCCTGGACCTCCGGGTCGAGTCGGCGGACGAAGGTGATGTCGTAGCCCAGCGCCTCGATGATCCGTCCGGCGACCTCCACCGACGGTTGACGACGACCGCGTTCGTAGGCGCTCAACACCGTCGCCACGATCCCCACCCGACGCGCCACTTCGACCTGGCTGAGTCCTGCAGTCAGTCGAAGATCGCGCAGTGTCCGACCGGAGAGCACGACGTCAGCCTACCGGGACAATAAGCGGATCCGCTCAGACCTCTTGCGCCAGACGACGTCCGGGCTACGTCTGGGACAGGAAGTCCGTGAGCACCTCGGTGACGAACGTGAACGTGGCGTCGTCGATGGCGTGGCTGAGCGGGAGCAGCACGCCGCGGGCCATGACCTCGTCGGCGCAGGGGAGCCCGTCGGGGGGCAGGATCACGGTGCGGCCCCGCAGCATCGGCTGGCGGGCCACGTTGCCGGTCCAGACGGTGCGGGTGTCGATGCCGTGGGCGTCGAGGTGGGTCTGGAGGTCGGGGCGGGCGAAGCCGGCGTCGGGTCGGATCACGAGCGGATAGCCCAGCCAGGCGGTCTCGAGGTCGGGGGTCTGGCGCGGGAGGCGGAACCGGTCGGCGTACCCGGCGAAGAACCCGGTGTACGCGTCGAACAGGGCGCGGCGGCGGGCCAGGTTGGCGGGGAGCTTGTCGAGCTGGGCGAGGCCGAAGGCGGCCCCCATCTCGGAGGGCTCGAAGTTCCAGCCCAGCTCGTCGAAGATGAACTGGTTGTCGTAGTGGATGCCGTCGAGGTCCTCCCAGAAGCTGTGGTCGGCCCGGCGGGTCCCGAAGAACTGCACCTCGGAGCGGCGGCCCCAGCGCCGCAGCATCAGGGCGCGGTCGCGCAGCGCGTCGTCGTCGAGGAGCAGCATCCCGCCGCCGCCGCCGCAGGTGATGATGTGGGAGTTGGCGAAGCTCGTGATGGTGAACGTCGAGCGTGCGCCCGTGGGCGTGCCCCGCAGCACGGGCCCGAGCGTGTCGGCGGAGTCTTCGATGGTGACGAGGTCGTGGCGGGCGGCGATCGCGGCGATCGCGTCCCAGTCGGGCGCGTTGCCGATCAGGTTGGGGACGAGCAGGGCCCGGGTGCGGGGGGTGATGGCCGACCCGATCCGGTCGACGTCGATGCAGAACGTGTCGGGCGCAGCGTCGACGAGCACCGGCACCGCGCCGGCACGCACGATCGGCGCGATGTCGGTGGAGAAGGTCAGCCCGCAGGTGACCACCTCGTCGCCCGGTCCGACCCCGGCGAGCTCCACCGCGAGGTACAGCGCCGACGAGCCCGAGTTGACCATCACGCCCCCGGCCTTGGCGAACAGCGCAGCGACGCGACGCTCCATCGCGTTGACCCGGCGGCCCGGCCACAGGCCCTGGGGCCCGCTGCGCAGCACCTCGACCACCGCGGCGATCTCGGCCTCGTCGTGGACGCTGCTCGAGTAGAAGACCCGCTCGGGAGGCGTCGCGGCGCTCGGTGGGTTCGTCACGCGTTCCTCCCTCGGGGCCGGGTGCCCGCAGTCTGCCCCGGCCGTGTGCCTGCGGGCACATGCCCGCGATCGGGCCCGGATGTGGGACCATGATCGGGACGACAGACCTCTGGGGGCAGGGCGGGAGGTGCTGACGATGACGGGCGAGCCGACGGGGAGTGAGCCGACGGGGAGGGCCACGAGCGGGGTTCCGCCGCTGTTCGTGACCGGCACCGGTCGGTCGGGCACCACGGCGTGCTACGAGTTCCTCTGCAGTCATCCCGACACGACCTGGCTGAGCAACTGGTCGCAGCGGCTCCCGCCGCTCGCGCGGCTCCACCCGCGTGGGACCGAGGCGGGCAAGGAGCGGCCAGGCGCGCGCTGGACGTTCCGCCCGGTGGAGGGCTACGTCGTCTTCGACCGCGCGCTGGTGGGGGACGGACCGCACCAGGTGGCCCGCTCCCCGGAGCGTCTGCGGGCGCTGCGGCGGGCGCTCGACCACCACCGGGTGCCGGGGCGACGCGACCAGCCGCCGGTGCTCGTGTCGAAAAACACCCGCAACTCGCGCGCCGTGCCGACGCTCGACGCGCTCTATCCCGACGCGCGGTTCGTGCACCTCGTGCGCGACCCGGTCGCGACGGTGGCGTCGATGGTGCGGGTCGCGTTCTTCCCCACGATCACGATCGAGTGGGAGGGCGTGCCGACCCTCGTCGCCGACGCGGTGGCCCGGGGGGCCGACCCCATCGAGCTGGCGGCCCGCATCTGGGAGGAGGAGACCCGCATCGCCGCAACCGACCTCGCCGGGCTCGCGCCCGACCGGGTGTGGCACCTCCGCTACGAGGACCTGGTGGCGTCGCCGCGGGACTCACTGGCCGCGCTGTGCGGGTTCGCCGGGCTCGACCCGGCCCGCCACCCGGGCTTCGACCGACGGGCGGCGGAGATGGCGCCCCGGACGGGTGGGCCGCCGCCCGACCCGACGGGGGTCGCCACCGTGTGGTCGGTGTGCGGGCCGACCGCGGCGACGGTTGGCTACGACGCCCCCACCTGAGCGGCCCGCCGGGGGAGCAGCGCGCGCAGCTGCGTGGCCATGCGCTCGGCCCGGAACTCCTGCACGAACGAGAAGCCGCCGTTGATCACCACGACCGCAGCGATGGCCGCGGCGGGGACGGGGAGCCCGCCGATCCAGACCAGGGCCGCGGCTGCCCACAGCATCAGCGCGAAGAAGTGGACCATCTGGGCGACCAGGGCCCGCCACCAGGGGTGGGGCGCGGGGGCCGGGAGCCGGTTGGGCCCGTCGGCGGTGGTGCTCCCATCGGCCGGGCGCCCCGGCGAGCCGGTGGGACGTGCACACAGCCTAGGGTTCGTCGACGACGATCGGTACGGCTCCGGGCCGGGACGACGGGGGGACGGACGTGGCCGCAGCGGGCCGGGGGGACGGAGCGGCCGAGTGGGAGACCACGCTCGCCGACCTCGAGGCGCGCCGGGCCGCGGCCCGGGCCATGGGTGGGCCCGAGCGCCTCGCCAAGCACCGGGCCGCGGGCAAGCTCGACGCCCGGGCCCGCATCGACCACCTGCTCGACCCGGGCTCGTTCGTGGAGCTGGGCACGCTGGTCGGCGGGCCCGAGATCCCCGCCGACGCGATCGTGATGGGGTCGGGTCGCATCGACGGCAGCCCGGTCATGGTCGCGGCCGAGGACTTCACCACCAAGGCGGGCACGATCGGCCAGGCCGCCAACGCGAAGCGCTACCGCGTGGCCGAGCTCGCGGTGGCCGACCGGGTGCCACTCGTGATGATGCTCGAGGGTGCCGGCTACCGGGCCGACGGCCGGGCCCACGGTCGCGCGCCCACCGACCTGCTCGCGCAGGCGACCTGCTCGGGACGCGTGCCGCTCGTGACCGCGGTGCTCGGCGCGTCGGCCGGGCACGGCGCGTTGGTCGCGCCGATGTCGGACTTCACCGTGATGAGCGCGCACGCGGCGATCTTCACCGCCGGGCCGCCGGTGGTGTTCGAGTCGATCGGTGAGCAGATCACCAAGGAGGACCTCGGCGGTCCGGCCGTGGCGATCGCGAGCGGGCTGATCCACAACGTCGCCCCCGACGACGCCGCTGCGCTCGACCTGGTGCGGGCGTACCTGCGGTACTTCCCGTCGTCGGCGTGGTCGTACCCGCCCGACGACACCGCCGGCACCGACCTCGGGCCGCGCCCGGTGCCCGAGCTCCTCGACCTCGTGCCCCGCAACGGTCGGCGGGTCTACGAGATGCGCGACGTCATCGACGTGGTGTTCGACGCGGGCTCGGCGTTCGAGGTGCAGCCCGACTTCGGCCGATCGGTGCTGTGCGTGCTGGCCCGCCTCGGCGGCCACCCGGTGGCCGTGGTCGCGAACCAGCCCAAGGTGCTCGCGGGCTCGGTCGACGCCGACGGCGCCGACAAGGCCGCGCACTTCATCCAGGTGGCCGACGCGTTCCACCTGCCGCTGGTGTTCCTGGCCGACAACCCCGGGGTCATGCCGGGCAGCGCCTCGGAGCGGCGGGGGATCCTGCGCAGCGGCGCCCGCATGTTCGCGGCCCAGCACCAGGCCACCGTGCCGAAGCTGCAGGTGACCATGCGCAAGGCCTACGGCTTCGGATCGATGGTGATGGCCATGATCGGCTTCGACGGGCAGTCGTCGGTGTTCGCGTACCCGGGGGTGACGATGGGGGCGATGGGGGCGGCGGCCATGAGCCGGGCGACCGGCGCGGCCGAGGACGAGGCGGCGCGCCTGCGCCAGGCCGAGCTCGACGCGTCGTACCGGTCGGCGGGGTCGCTCGGCTTCGACGAGCTCATCGACCCCCGCGAGACCCGCACGGTGCTGTGGCACGCGCTCGAGCGGGCGCTGCTACGCCGCCAGGCCGCGCCCGAGCCGGTCGCCCGCATCGGGGTGACCCCGTGACCGGCGCGCCCGATCGCCGGGCCGACGCCCGTCCGCTGGCCGGCCTGCGGGTCGTGACCACCGCCAACGCCCTCCCGGCCGCGATCTTCGGGTTGCAGTGCGCCGACGCGGGCGCCGAGGTGTGGCTGCTCGAGCGGCCCGGGGGGTCGCGCCTGCGCACCAGCGCGGCGTGGGAGTTCTGGGCCCGGGGCCAGCGCAGCGTCGAGTGCGACCTGACCCGGGCCGACGCCCGCGACCGTGCCCGGGCCCTGATCGCGCGCAGCGACGTGTTCGTCGACAACTGGGCGCCCGGCGTGGCCGACCGGCTCGGGCTCGGCGCCGACGATCTCTGCGCTGCGAACCCGCGGCTCGTGCACGCGCGGATCAGCGCGTTCGGCGACGACACCCGCTTCGCCGCGGCGGAGGGCTGGGAGGCGTCGGTGATGGCGGTGATGGGCGGGCCCCAGGGGTTCGCCAGCCTCACCGGGCGGCCCGGGCCCGCGTTCGTGTCCACGCCCTACGCCTCGGTGGCCGCGGCCCACATCGCGCTGCAGGGCGTGCTCGGCGCGCTGGTCGAGCGCACGCGCAGTGGCCGGGGTCAGCGGGTCGAGGCCACGCTGGCCCGCTCGCTCATCGCCTACGACACCTGGATGTGGCTCGTCCACGTGCTCACCGAGCGTTACAACCAGGCGTTCAACGTGACCTCGGCCATGGACACCGAGACCCTCGTACCCAACACGCCGATGTTCTTCCGCCTGCTCGTGGGGCTGTCGCGCGACGGCGAGTGGCTGCAGTTCTCCCAGACCACCGACCGGCTGTGGCACGCGTTCCTCCGGGCCTGCGACCTCGACCCCGACGACCCCGCCGTGCTGGCGCTGGAGAACGCCGAGGACCCCGCGGTGCGGGTGGCGTTCTGGGAGACCCTGCTCGCTGCGGTGCGCCGGCGAACCGCGGCCGAGTGGTCGGCGGTGTTCGACGCCGACCCCAACGTGTGGGCCGACGTCTACCGCGGGGGCCCGGCGACGCTCGAGCACCCCCAGCTCGTGGCCGACGGCCGGGTCGGGCGGAGCGCCTCGGGCACGCGCGTCCCCGCCGGGCTCGCGCTGGCCCGCGACTGGACGGTCGACCCGGGGCTCGCCCCGCCCGCGCTCGACCACGACGCCGCCGCGCTCGACGCGCTCCTCGCGACTGCGGTCGACCCGGCGCCCGCCGACGCCGACCCCGGCGACGCGCCGGTGCTCGACGGGGTGACGATCGTCGAGCTCGGGTCGTTCTACGCCGCGCCGTTCGGCGCGACGCTGCTCGCCGAGCTCGGGGCCCGGGTGGTCAAGATCGAGACCGGCGCGGGCGACGCCATCCGCCACCTCATGCCGTTCCCCGAGCTGTCGGGGATCAAGGTGCTCCAGGGCAAGGAGTCGGTGCTGCTCGACCTCGCCGACCCCGAGGGCCACGCGGTGCTGCTCGACCTCGTGCGCGACGCCGACGTCGTGCTCCAGACCTTCCGGGGCGGGGTGGTCGACCGGCTCGGGGCCGGGCCCGACGCGCTGCTCGCCGTGAACCCCGACCTCGTGTACGTGAGCGCGCCGGGCTACGGCGAGGGGCCGCCGTGCGGGGCCAAGCCCGCGTTCGCCCCCACGATGGGCGCAGCGTCGGGGATGGCCGTGCGCAACGTGGGCGGGGCCGAGCGGGTGCCGAGCGACCCCGACCTCGACCTGGTCACCGTGAAGCGCACGGCCATGCGCCTGGCCTCGGGCGCGAGCTCGCCGGCCAACGCCGACGGCGTCGCCGCGCTCGGCGTGGGCACCGCCCTCGCGCTCGGGATCCTCGGCCGGGTCCGCCACGGCACCGGTACCGTGCTGCGCACCTCCATGCTCTCGACCGTCGCCCACGCGCTCGTCGACACCTCGGTGCCCGGACCCGGTGCCACCACCCCGGCCCCCGACCCCGACCTCCTCGGGCTCGGCCCGTGGCACCGCCTGTACGAGACGGCCGACGGCTGGGTGATGGTCACGGTCGAGCGGCCGGCCGCCCGCGCGGTCCTGGCCGAGCGGCTCGGCGTCGACCCGGACGCCGCCGATCCCGCCGCAGTCATGGCCGCGGCGTTCCTCGGCGCACCGGCCACCGACTGGGAGGCCGCGCTGGTGCCGCTCGGGGTGGCGGTGGTCGCGGTGTCGTCGGTCGGGCTCGACCGCACCTTCGCGCTCGGCGCGATCGCCGACGAGCTTGGCCTGCGCACCGACGCCGAGCACGCGACCTTCGACACCTACCCCCGCGCCACCGAGTTCGTGCGGTTCTCGCGCAGCCGGTCGGTGCTCGGCAACGCCCCGCTGTGCGGTCAGGATACCGACCGGGTGCGGGCCGAGATCGCGGCCCGGAGGGCGGCGCCGTGATCGACCTGCGCAACCAGGCCGCGGTCGTCGGGTTCGGCTACGTGCCGTTCGGCAAGCGCGGGCAGTACGCCGAGAAGGGCCACCTCCGCCTCGTGGTCGAGGCGGTCGCCGCGGCGTGCGCCGACGCCGGCATCACCCCGGCCGACGTCGACGGCTACAGCTCGTACTACACGCCGATCGACCCGCCCGAGCTGTTCGAGGCGTTCGGTGCGAAGCAGCTGCGCTACACGGCCCAGACCTGGGGCGGCGGCGGCTCGTCGATGTGCGGCGCGTTCCAGAACGCGGCGATGGCGGTGGCCACCGGTGCCGCCGACTACGTGGTCGTGCACAAGGTGATGACCATGGAGGCCGGGGCCCGCTACGGCCAGGCCTTCGGCCAGATGGGCCAGGGCGTGCCCAGCATCGGCGGCCCGTTCCAGTACAGCGTGCCCTACGGCCTGCAGGCGCCGGGGCAGATGTTCGCCCTCGCGGCCCGGCGTCACATGCACCTGTACGGCACCACCACCGAGCAGTTCGCGCACGTCACCATGCACGCGCGCGCCATGGCCGCGAACAACCCCGAGGCCCGCTTCCGCACGCCGATCACGGTCGAGGACCACCACGCGAGTCAGATGATCGCCGACCCGCTGCGGCTGTTCGACTTCTGCATGGAGACCGACTACGGCTGCGCGGTCGTGATCACGTCGGCCGAGCGGGCCCGCGACTGCCCGCACCCGCCCGCCTACATCGCGTCGGCGGCGGTGGGCGCGCCGTTCCGCTACGGCAACGCGCTGATGAGCTTCTACAACCAGCCCGACGAGGACTTCGCGTCGAGCGGGCAGCGCGCGGTCGCGGGCGAGGTGTACCGCATGGCCCGCATGGGCCTGGCCGACATGGACGTCGCCATGGTCTACGACCACTTCACCCCGATGGTCATCACGAGCCTCGAGGACTTCGGCTTCTGCGCGAAGGGCGAGGGCGGCCCCTACGTCGCCGACGGCAACCTCGGCCTCGACGGCCCGCTGCCGGTCAACCCGCACGGCGGCAACCTGGCCGAGGCCTACACCCACGGCATGACCCACGTGAACGAGGCGGTGCGCCAGATCCGGGGCACCGCGATCAACCAGGTCCCCGGGGCGACCAACGTGCTGGTGGTGGGCGGGGCGGGGCCGTCGCCGACCAGCGGGATGATCCTCACCGGAAGCCCGGAGTGAGGCGGCCGTGAGCGAGCAGATGCCGGGGCTGCCCGGCCCCCGGCCCGACCCCGCCACCGAGGGCTACTGGCTCGCCGCGGGCCGGGGCGAGCTGGTGATCCAGCGCTGCACGGCGTGCGGGGTGCACCGGCACCCGCCCACCCAGGTCTGCTACTCGTGCGGTGCGCTCGACTGGGAGTGGGCCCGCCACTCGGGCGACGGCACCGTGTACAGCTACACGTGGGTCGAGCGCCCGATCCACCCCGGCCTCGCCGCGCTCGGCGCGTACAACACGACGGTGGTGGAGCTCGACGACACCGACGGCGTCGTGCGCATCCTGGCGCGGGTCACCGACGTCGCGCGGGCCGACCTCGTGATCGGGCTCCCGGTCGAGGTGCACTTCGACCCGGTGGGCGACGGGATCGCCCTGCCGGTGTTCCGGCCCCGGCGCACCGGGGCCTGAGGCACCCGGCGCCTCAGGGCGCCATCGTCACGGCGTCGGGGAACCCCGAGGGCGTGTGCCGACCGGCGCACACGTGCTCGAACAGGCCGTGGCCGACCTGGCCGTTCACGGTGGCCCGGCCGAGGTGGTCGAGCATCGAGAACTGGGTGGCGATGAAGTTCGCGGGGTCGTGCAGGTCGTAGACCGACCCCTCGGTGAACCCCCGGCCCCGCCACACCCCGTGGGTCCACTGCGGGTCGGGGCCGTAGCCGCACCCGGCCGACAGCGCGACGTGGCCACGGGGCTCGATCTCCACCACGAACGGCGTGCCGTCGGGCTCCTGGGCGGTGATCGTCGCGGCCACCGGGATGCGGCTCCCGGACCGGTAGGTGATGTCGTAGCGCGGGAAGCCGAGCGAGTCGACCCGCCCGTCGGGCCACACGCGCAGCGCGTCGTTGAGGGTGCGGTGGCCGTCGCCGTTCTCCTGGGCGATGAACACGAGGCCGAAGTCGTCGAAGCGCAGGGGCACGTAGCACCAGTGGAACCCGTGGCCGGGGTCGGGCTCGGCGGCGGTGCGCCCGGGCGGCTCGGGCTCGCCCACCGGGCGGATGCCCCACGACCGGTCGCGGGTGCCGATGTGGCGGCCGGGCACGACCGGGTACTCGGTGCCGTCGACCCGGACCCATCCCTCCCAGGTGCCGACCTGGGCGAAGCGCTGCGCGTCGAGGGTGAGCTTGGCGCCGGTGCGCATGAGGTGGGGTGACTCGTCGACCGCGGGGAACGACCCCCGCCAGTGCAGGTCGACCGCGACGCCCCACTCGTCGCCCGCGCACGTGAGGTGCAGTTCGTGGAGCGGGTCGACGATCTCGAGCCGGTAGGGACCGACCTCCTGGCGCATGCGGTCGGGGCCGAGGGCGTCGGAGGTGCGCACCACGTGCTGGTGGTCGCCGACGCGCACGCACACGAACGCGTCGGTGGTGCCCAGGTTCGGGTACTGCCCGAGGCCGCTCACGAGGAGGAAGTCGCCCTCGGTGTCGAAGCAGTTGAGGTAGCAGCGGTCGTAGAAGTTGCGGTCGCTGGTGGCGGCGTGGGCGAGCGAGTAGGGCGCCTGGTGCAGCGGGTACTCGTCGGCGGGGATCGGCATCGCGCACCTCGGGGTCGGGGGTGGGCCGGACCGTATCAGCGCCGCCGGGGGGTGGCGGTCGCCCCGGGGGCGGCCACCGGGGCGGCGGGGCAGAATGGGGCATGGCCTTCACCGCGACGCTGCGGGGCGAGCGGTTCCGCTTCGCCGATCTGCGCGAGCTGCTGGCCAAGGCCAACGAGGAGAAGTCGGGCGACGCGCTGGCCGGGATCGCGGCGGGGTCGCGCCGGGAGCGCCTCGCGGCGAAGGCCGCGCTCGCCGACGTGACCCTGCGCGAGATCGTCGACACACCAGTGGTCGACGACGACCTCGCCACCGTGCTCGCGGCCGACCACGACGCCGCGGCGTTCGCGCCGCTGGCCTCGCTGACGGTGGGCGAGCTCCGCGAGCACCTGCTCGACCCGGCCACCGCGGCGACCCACCCCGACGGCTTCGGGCGGGCCCTGACCGCCGAGGTCGCCGCCGCGGTGGCGAAGGTGATGGGCAACCTCGACCTCGTGCACGCCGCGGCCCGGCTGCGGCGGGTGACCCGGTGCCGCAACACGATGGGCGGGCTCGGCACCCTCGGCGTGCGCATCCAGCCCAACCACCCCGCCGACGACCCGGCCGGGGTGGTGCTCGCGGTGCTCGACGGGCTGCTGTTCGGCTGCGGCGACGCGGTGATCGGGGTCAACCCGGTGGGGGACCGGGTCACCGACGTGGTCACCCTGCTCGACACCCTGCACCGGGTGATCGACGCGCTCGCGGTGCCGACCCAGGCGTGCGTGCTCGCGCACCCGACCACGCAGCTCGAGGCGATGGACGCGGGGGCTCCGGTCGACCTGCTGTTCGCGTCGCTCGCGGGTACCAGCGGCGCCAACGCGAGCTTCGGGGTGTCGGCGGCGCTGGTGCACGAGGCCCGTGAGCGGGTGCTGGCGTCGCACCGCGACCGATCCGGCTTCGTGGGCACCCAGGTGACCTACTTCGAGACCGGGCAGGGCTCCGCGCTGTCGGCCGACGCGCACCACGGCACCGACCAGCTGACCCTGGAGGCCCGGGCCCAGGCGTTCGCGCGCGTGTTCGACCCGTTCCTCGTGAACTCGGTCGTCGGGTTCATCGGTCCCGAGTACCTGGCCGACGGCCGCCAGATCCTGCGGGCCGGGCTCGAGGACCACTTCGTGGGCAAGCTGCTCGGCCTGCCGATGGGCATGGACGTCTGCTACACGAACCACGTCGACGACGCGGGCCAGGACGACAACGACAACCTGCTCGTGCTGCTCGCGGTCGCGGGCTGCAACTACGTCATGGGCGTGCCCGGGGCCGACGACGTGATGCTCGGGTACCAGTCGACGAGCTACCACGAGGTGGCGTCGGTGCGCGACCTGCTCGGCCTGCGGCCCGCGCCGGAGTTCGAGGGGTGGCTCACGGCGCGCGACCGCTGGCGAGGCGGTCGGCTGGTGCCCCCGTCGGCCGACGACGCCCGCGCGCTGGAGTCGGTGGGCCTGCGGGCGTTGGGCCGGTGAGCGGCGACCGGTCGGGGCCGGCCCCCGACGCGGCTCCGGACGCGGCTCCGGACGCGGCCCCGGACGCGACCCCGGCGGTCCCCGGGGCGGCGGACGCCGCGGCCGCGGCGTGGGCCCCGGTGCGGGCCCGGGCCGCGGCGGTGACCCCGGCCCGGCTCTTCCTCGGCAGCGCCGGACTCGCCCCCCGCACCGCCGACGCGCTCGCGTTGCGCACCGACCACGCGTTCGCGCGCGACGCCGTCGACACCCGGCTCGAGGTGACCACCGGGCCGCTGGCCCCGCTCGGACTGCTCGAGGTGTCGACGCAGGTCACCGACGCGGCCGAGCACCGCCGGCGCCCCGACCTCGGCCGTCGCCTCGACGCCGCCGGGCGCGCCACGCTGGCCCATGCGGGTACCCGGGGCGCCGACCTGCAGGTGGTGGTGGGCGACGGCCTCTCGGCCACCGCGGTCCACGTGCAGGTGCCCGACCTCCTGCCCCGGCTCCACGACCTCGCCGTGGCCCGGGGGTGGTCGTGGGGTCGTCCGGTCGCGGTGCGCCACTGCCGCGTCGGCGTGCTCAACGACATCGGCGAGGTGCTCGACCCCACGGTGGTCGTGCTGCTGGTGGGGGAGCGGCCGGGCCTGGGCACGGCCGAGAGCCTGTCGGCCTACTTCGCCCACCGGCCCCGGCCCGGCTGCACCGACGCCGACCGCAACCTCATCTCGAACATCCACGCCCGGGGCACGCCGGTGCCCGAGGCCGCGGGGCGGATCGTCGCGTTCGCCGCCGCGCTGATGGCCGCGGGCCGCAGCGGCGTGACCGTGAAGGAGCCCGACCCTGGACCGGGACCGGGCGGCGTGCTCGAATGAGACCCGGTGGGCCCGACGCCGGGCCACCACCGGTCACGACGGCACACGACGGCACACGACGGCACACGACGGCACACCAGGGGGCGGCGATGGCGCAGGTGATGACGGTCCTCGGCCCGGTGGACGCGGCCGACCTCGGGCGCACGCTGGTGCACGAGCACATCGTGATCACCTGGCCGGGCGAGGAGCTGGAGCGGACGGCGCGCTGGACCCGGGCCGACGTCGTCGCCCGGGCCACCGACAAGCTGGCCGAGCTGCGCGACGGCGGCTTCCGGACCTTCGTCGACCCGTGCCCGATCGAGCTCGGGCGCGACCCCGAACTGTACGCCGAGGTGTCGCAGGCGTCGGGGATGCACGTGGTGTGCGCGACGGGCTTCTACACCCAGCACGAGGGCTGGGGCCTGCCCTTCTACTGGCGGGCCCGTGATCCCGAGGAGATCGCCGAGCACTACGCGGCCGAGCTCACCGAGGGGATCGCGGGCACCGGCGGCATCCGGGCCGGGGTCATCAAGGCCGCGACCGGGGCCGAGGTGAGCGACGCCGAGCGGCGGGTGCTCACGGGCGCCGCGCTCGCGCAGCGGGCGACCGACGTCGCGATCATCACCCACACCGAGCACTCGCGCTACGGCGACACCCAGCAGGACATCTTCGCCGAGCACGGCGCCGACCTCGGCCGGGTGCTCATCGGGCACCAGGACGAGCAGACCGACGTCGCGCCGATCCGGGCGCTCGCGGCGCAGGGCACCTTCGTCGGCATCGACCGGGTCGGGCTCGAGATCATCGCCCCCGACGAGCGCCGGGCCGACCACGTGGCCGCGCTGGTGCACGAGGGCTTCACCGGGCAGGTGTGCCTGTCGCAGGACCACATCTGCGTGACCACCGCGCCGCGGCCCGCGTACTGGGTGCCACCCGAGTACCGCGCGGCCGCGGCGGCCCGCCGGGCCGACATCGAGTGGCAGACCTCCGACCGGCCCTACACCTACATCACCACCGGCTTCGCGCCGATGCTCACGGCGCGCGGCGTGACCGAGGCCGACCTCGAGACGATCTTCGTCGACAACCCCCGCCGCCTCCTCGCCGGGGTCTGAGCCCGCCCGGATGGACCTCGCCCGGTACCGCGCGGCGCTGCGCGCCTGGCTCGACGCCGACGCCGACGCCGACACCGTCGCCGACACCGGGGCCGCGCCGACGGCGGCCGACGACCTCAACCGGCGCGTCGTGCGAACGCGGCGGATCCTCGGGCGCCTCTGGGCCGCCGACCTCGGGCGGTGGGGCTGGCCCGAGCGGGCCGGGGGGCTGGGCGGTTCGCCCCTGCTGCGGGCCGAGCTCGGGGCGACGCTGGTGGCCCGCGACCTCGCCGACCCCGGCGTGCTCGCGATGATCGAGGTGCTCGCCCCCACGGTGATCGAGGCGGCCCCGGCCGACCGGGCGGCCGAGTGGGTGCCCCGCCTGTGCTCGGGCGCCGAGGTGTGGTGCCAGGGGTTCTCGGAGCCGGCGACCGGCAGTGACCTCGCCGCCCTGACCTGCCGGGCCACCCCGGTCGGGGGCGACCCCGCGACCGCGTCGGCCTTCGTGGTGCGGGGCCAGAAGGTGTGGACGAGCCTGGCGCAGTACGCCGACCGGTGCGTGCTGCTCGCCCGGACCGGGCCGCCCGAGGCCCGCCACCGCGCGATCACCGCGTTCCTCGTCGACATGGACGACCCCGGGATCACCGTCGCCCCGATCGAGATGGTGAACGGGGCCCGGGAGTTCGCCGAGGTGTTCTTCGACGACGTGGTCGTGCCCGCCGACCGCGTCCTCGGCGCGCGCGACGGGGGCTGGGACCTCGCGATGCGCATCCTGCCCTACGAGCGGTCGACCTGCTTCTGGCACCGCATCGCCTACCTCGAGCAGCGCTGCACCCGCCTCGCCGCCGCGGCACCCGCCGACGACCGGGCCGCGCTTGCGCTGGGCGAGGCCGTCGGTGCGGTGCACACGCTGCGGGCGCGGTCACGCGCCACGCTGCACCGCCTTGCCGCGGGCGAGACCCTGGGCCCGGAGACCTCGGTCGACAAGCTGCTCGTGGCCGCGGCCGAGCTGGCCACGTTCGATGCCGCGCGGGCCCTCCTGCCCGGCACGGTCGAGCTCGCCGACGACCCGGTCGCGGCCGTGTGGCGCCGCGAGTACCTCTACTCGCGCGCGGTCACGGTGTACGGCGGCACCGCCGAGATCCAGCGCAACATCGTCGCCCGGCGCCTCCTCGACCTCGGTCCGGAGGGGTGATGGACGCGGCCGAGCGCGCGCTGCTCGACGCGAGCGTGCAGACGGCGGTCGCCGACGCCGTCGCGCGCGACGTGCCGGTGGATCCGGTGCTCGCGCGTCTCGGCTGGCCGGCGATGCTCAGCGACGAGCCCGAGGCCGCCGTCGCAGCGGTGTTCGGTGCGCTCGGCCGCACCGGGGCCCGCAGCGGCGCGCTCGACGACCTGTGCGCCCACGCGCTCGGGTTCGCGCCCCGGCCCGACCTCGCGGTGGTGCTCCCGGCCTTCGGGGGCTGGGCCCCACCCGGGACCGTCACCGCCGGGACGGTGCGGGTCGCCGGCCTCGGCACCGCCCGGGCGGCCACCGCGACCGACCTCCTCGTCGCCACCGACGCGGGACCCGTGGTCGTGCCGGTGGGTGCGGGCACGGTGACGCCGATCGGGGGCGTCGACCCCGCCGGCGGGTTCCACGCCGTGCGGGCCGAGTGGCCCGGGGTGACTCCGACCCCGGACGACGGACGGGCCTGGGCCGCCGCGGTGGCGCTCGGACAGCGGGCCGTCGGTCACGAGGTTGCGGGGGCGGCCCGGACCGTGGTCGACCAGGCGCGCGACCACGCCCGCACCCGCATCCAGTTCGGTCGCCCGATCGCGGCGTTTCAGGCCGTGCGCCACCACCTCGCCGACGCGTTCGTGGCGGTCGAGGGCCTCGAGGCCGCGCTCGACGCGGCCGCGGTCGCGGGCACCCCGGTCACCGCGGCGCTGGCCAAGGCCGCGGCGGGCCGGGCCGCCCGCAGCGTGGTCGACCACTGCCGGCAGGTCCTCGGCGGCATCGGGTTCACGACCGACCACCCCTTCCACCGGCACTGGACCCGTCTGCTCGTGCTGGAGGGCCTCCTCGGGACGCCCGAGGCGCTGCTGACCGACCTCGGGCGGGGCTGGATCGCGGCGGGCGGTGTGCCGACCCTGGTCGACCTCTGAGAGAGTGCCGACGGCCCGAGCCCGCGGACCGGAGGGAGCGACGATGACCGGCGCAGCGACGAACGACCCGAGCGACCCGGTGAACGACCCGAGCGACCCGGCGCACGACCCGGCGCACGACGACGACGTACGGGTGACCCACCAGGGTGCGGTGGCCACGGTGACCCTGCACCGGCCCGAGCGCCTCAACGCGCTGTCGCGCCCGATGGTCGACCGCCTGCGCGGCGCGCTCGAGGCGCTCGCGGCCGATCCGTCCGTGCGCGTGGTCGTGCTGACCGGTGCGGGACGCGGGTTCTGCGCGGGCGGCGACGTGGGTGCGCTCGCGGGCGGCGGCGCGCCGACCGGTGGCGGTGGCGCCGCCGCGGCCGAGGGGCTGGCGGCCACGGTGCGGTCGTGCACGCGGATCGTCGAGATCCTGCGGGCCATGCCCCAGCCGGTGATCGCCGCGGTCAACGGTCCGGCGGCCGGGGCCGGGATGGCGCTCGCCTGCGCCGCCGACCTGCGGCTCGCGTCGACCGGCGCGATCTTCACCACCGCGTTCGTGGGCGTGGGCCAGACCGGCGACTACGGCCTGGCCTGGACCCTGCCCCGCCTGGTGGGCGCGGGCCGGGCCCGCGAGCTGTTCCTCACGGCCCGGCGGGTCGACGCCGCCGAGGCCGCGGCCCTCGGCCTCGTGGAGGAGGTCTGCGCCCCCGAGCACCTCGCCGACCGGGCCGCCGCCCTCGCCGCCGATCTCGCGGCCCGGGCGCCCCTGACCGTGGCGGCGATCAAGGCCAGCCTCGACGACGCCGAGCGCAGCGACCTCGGGGCCTTCCTCGACCGGGAGGCCGAGCGCTACGAGGCCAACGCCCGCACCGCCGACGCCACCGAGGCGGCCCGGGCCTACGTGGAGAAGCGGCCGCCCGTCTTCCGGGGCCGGTAGCCGGACCCGGACGACCGGTCGCCGGGGTCCCGGCCCGGTCCGGCGCCGGAATGGACGTTCCGCGGGCCACCCGGAGAGAATGCAGTTGCCCGGAGACCAGAACCGGCAACCAGGACCGACGAACGCGAGGGGGCACGAGCATGGCGTGGGACTTCGAGACCGATCCCGAGTTCCAGGAGAAGCTGGACTGGGTCGACCGGTTCGTGCGGGAGGAGTGCGAACCGCTCGACCTCGCCTTCCCCCACCTGCAGTTCCACCCCCTCACCCCCGAGCGCCGGGCGATCATCGACCCGCTCAAGGAGGAGGTCCGCCGCCAGGGCATGTGGGCCACCCACCTCGGCCCCGAGCTCGGCGGCCAGGGCTTCGGCCAGCTGAAGCTGGCGCTGCTCAACGAGATCCTGGGCCGCTCGCTGTGGGCGTCGATCGTGTTCGGCTGCCAGGCCCCCGACACCGGCAACGCCGAGATCATCGCCCACTACGGCACCGAGGAGCAGAAGGAGCGGTACCTCATGCCGCTGCTCAACGGCGAGTGCTTCTCCACCTACTCGATGACCGAGCCGCACGCCGGGGCCGACCCCACCTTGTTCAAGTGCCGGGCCTACAAGGACGGCGACCAGTGGGTGATCGACGGCTGGAAGTACTACTCGTCGAACGCCAAGACCTCGTCGTTCCTCATCGTCATGGCCGTGACCGACCCCGAGGTCAGCGCCTACCAGGGGATGTCGATGTTCCTGGTGCCGAGCGACACGCCCGGCATCGAGATCGTGCGCAACGTCGGCCTCTACGGCGAGGCGCTGAACGAAGGCTCGCACGCGCTCATCCACTACAACGAGGTGCGGGTGCCGGCCGACGCGCTGCTCGGCGGGGAGGGGCAGGCGTTCGCCATCGCCCAGACCAGGCTCGGCGGCGGCCGCATCCACCACGCGATGCGCACCATCGCGGTGGCGCAGAAGGCGCTCGACATGATGTGCGAGCGGGCGCTCAGCCGCACGGTGTCGGGCGGCCTGCTCGCCGACAAGCAGTTCGTGCAGGGCTACATCGCCGACTCTTACGCGCAGCTGATCCAGTTCCGGCTGTTCGTGCTCTACACCGCGTGGGAGATCGACCGCTACAACGACTACAAGAAGGTCCGCAAGGACATCGCCACCGCCAAGGTGGTGATGCCGACGGTGCTGCACGACATCGCCTGGCGGGCGATGCAGGTGCACGGTGCCCTCGGGGTGAGCAACGAGATGCCGTTCATGGGCATGGTGCACTCGGCCGCGGTCATGGGCCTGGCCGACGGCCCGACCGAGGTGCACAAGGTCACCATCGCCCGGCAGGTGCTGCGCAACTACAAGGCGACCGACGGCATGTGGCCGACCGAGTGGATCCCGGGCAAGGTCGATGCGGCCAAGGCCAAGTTCGCCGAGATCCTGGAGCTGGAAGTGGGGAACCTCTGATGGACGTCGCCCGTCTCGCCGCCTGGATGGACGAGCAGGGCCTGCCCGGTGCGGGTGAGCCGCTCGAGCACGACTTCATCTCCGGAGGCAGCCAGAACGAGATCTACGCGCTGCGGCGCGGCGACCTCCACTGCGTGATCCGCATCCCGCCGGCGACGGCCCCGCCCGACCGCGATAACGGGATCCTCCGTGAGTGGCGGATCGTCGAGGCGCTCGACGGCACCGACGTCCCCCACACCAAGGCCGTGGCCGTGTGCGAGGACCCGGCGGTGCTCGGGCGGACCTTCTACCTGATGGGCTTCATCGACGGCTGGTCGCCGATGGGCATGGTCGACAAGAAGTGGCCCGAGCCGTTCGAGTCGGACCTCTCGCTGCGGGCCGGCCTCGGCTACCAGCTGGCCGAGGGCATCGCCCTGCTCGCGCGGGTGGACTGGCAGGCCAAGGGGCTCCAGGACCTCGGGCGTCCCGACGGGTTCCACGAGCGCCAGGTGGAGCGCTGGATCCGGTTCTTCGAACGTATCAAGGGCCGCGAGCTGCCCGGGATCGAGGTCGCGTCGCAGTGGCTCTCGACCCACAAGCCGATCGACTACGTCCCCGGGCTCATGCACGGCGACTACCAGTTCGCCAACGTGATGTTCGAGTACGGCGCCCCGGCCCGGCTCGCCGCGTTGGTCGACTGGGAGATGGGCACGGTGGGCGACCCCAAGCTCGACCTCGGGTGGATGGTGCAGGGCTGGCCCGACGACCCCTCGGCCGAGGCGGCCAAGTCGTCGGGGTACGTCAACATGCAGGGCATGCCCACGCGCGACCAGGTCGTGGCCCACTACGCCGAGGTGTCGGGCCGTCAGGTCGACGACCTCGACTACTACGTGATCCTGGCCAAGTGGAAGCTCGCGATCGTGCTCGAGCAGGGCTTCCAGCGGGCCCAGCACGACGAGAAGCTGCTCGCGTTCGGCCCGATCGTGCTCGACCTCATGCAGGGCGCCGCCGACCTGGCCGAGAGCACCGACTACCGGGGCTGACGTGCGGGCCGCGGTCTGCCCGGTGCACGGCCCGCCCGAGGGGGTGCGGGTCGAGGACCGGCCCGTGCCCGAGCCCAGGCCCGGCCAGGTGCGGGTCGCGGTGACGGCGGCGGCGGTGAACTACCCCGACGTGCTCCTCTGCGCGAACGAGTACCAGCTGAAGGTGCCGGCCCCGTTCGTGCCCGGGAGCGAGTTCGCGGGCACGATCGCGGCGCTCGGGCCCGAGGTGACGGGGCTCGCGCCCGGTGACCGCGTCTTCGGCACCGTGCTGGTCGGCGCGTTCGCCGAGCAGGTGGTGGTGGGTGCGGGCGCGCTGACCCGCACACCCGACGCGATCGACGACCGCCACGCCTGCGCCTTCGGCGTGGCCCACCGGACCGCGTACCACTCGCTGCGGTCGGTGGCCGCGGTGGCGCCGGGCGAGGAGGTCGTGGTCCTCGGGGCCGGGGGCGGGGTCGGGCTCGCCGCGGTGCAGCTCGCGGTGCTGATGGGCGCAACGGTCACCGCGGTGGCGTCGTCGGCCGAGAAGCTCGAGGCCGCGCGCCTGATGGGGGCGACGAACCTCGTCGACCACCGGGCCGGTGACCTGCGCGGCGCGCTGAAGGCTGTGCTGCCCGGTGGGGCCGACGTGGTGATCGACCCGGTCGGCGGCACGCTCGCCGAGCCGGCCCTGCGGGCGCTGCGCTACGGCGGGCGGTTCGTGGTGGTGGGCTTCGCAGCGGGGGAGATCCCGCGGATCCCGCTGAACCTCGTGCTGCTCAAGGGCTGTCGGATCATGGGGTTCGAGTTCGGGTCGTTCATGACCCGTGAGCCCGAGGCGCTCGCGCGTGGCGAGGCCGAGCTGGTCGGGTGGTTCCGGGCGGGGTTGGCCACGCCGCACGTGGGGGCGACGTTCCCGCTCGCCGAGACCGCGACGGCCCTGCGCCACGTGGGCGACGGCAGGGCCGTCGGCAAGGTCGTCGTCGACGTCGCCGACGTCGTCGACGGCGCCTGAGACCGTCGGGGTCAGCCGACCGTCACGCCGTTGCGCTCGTGGAGCACCCGGGCGGTGGCCTCGAGGTAGCCGCGGCCCCAGCGCTGGCACGGCTCGAGGTGGTTGCCCTCGGCCCACTCGTTCCACGCGTTGATCACGACGAAGTTCTCGTCGGACCGCGGCGGCGTGAAGCCGGCGAGCACCGCGCGCAGCCAGCGCTCGTACTCCGCCGGTGAGGCGTCGCGCAGGATGATGCCCTGGCGGGCCCGGCGCGGCGTGTTGTCCCAGCCCGGCGTGACCCCGGGGAAGCGGGTGTACCCGACCGACGGTCGCGCGAGCATGCGGTCGACGACCGTGGCGTAGTCGAAGACGCGGTGGGTGCGATAGACCTGGGGCGTGGCGCGCAGGCGACGCAGGACCCGCTCGGGGACGCTGCGCCGCAGCGCGCGCCCGAGGTTGGCGAAGTCGGGCTGGAAGTCGATGCCGGCGTCGAAGCCGAGCGCCGCGGGGTCGCCGCCACCGTCGTGCTCGATCCGGCACAGGTAGAGGTCGCCGATCCCGGCGCGCGCCGCCTCGTCGCGCCAGCGGTCGGTGGTGCGCCGGGAATCGGGGAGCGAGCGGGCGTGGTACACGCAGAACAGCGGCCGGCCGTCGACGCGCAGGTAGCGGGGGTCGGCGAACACGGGCAGCAGGTGGCGGATGTGGGCGAGGTCGTCGGCGTCGGAGTACTCCTGGCGCATCAGCACCCGGTCGGCGGCGCCGTCCCAGGTGCGGGCCCAGTGCTCGTTGGCCCAGGTGAGCGCGAAGGGGAAGTCGGGGGTGCCCGTCGCGAGGATCTCGTCGACCGGCCGCTCGAGCAGGCGCCGGCCCGAGAACCAGTAGTGGTAGTAGAGGAAGCCGGCGATGCCGTGGGCCCGGGCGAGGTCGGCCTGGGCCTGGCGGGTCTCGGCCACCCGCAGGTCGCAGAAGCCGAGGTCGGCCGGGATGTGGGGCTGGTGGTGCCACCGGGCCAGGGGCCGGGCCCGCACGACGTTGCGCCACTCGGTGAACCCGGCGCCCCACCACTCGTCGTTCTCGGAGATGGGGTGGAACTGGGGCAGGTGGACGGCCAGGGCCCGCACCGGCGGGGGTGACGGGGTCGGCATGGCGGCAGCGTACCGGCGCCCCCGGGGTGGTCGCGGGCCGCCGGGCGCCACCCGGGGCGACGGGGTGCCACAATGCGGTCCAGCCGCCGGATGATCCGAGGAGTACGGGCATGACCGAGCACGGGGACCGCAACCTGCCGATCGAGGAGATGCGCGACCGCTACCGGATCGAGCGCGAGAAGCGGATGCGCCCCGAGGGGCTCGGCCAGTACGCGGAGCTCGCGGGCGACTTCGAGGACCTCGACGTCGACACCTTCGTCGAGCCCGGCTTCACCCGGGACCCGATCGTCGAGGAGACCCAGGTGGTGATCGTGGGTGGCGGGTTCGCCGGGATGCTCACCGCGATCGACCTCACCAAGCTCGGGATGCGCGACTTCCGGCTGGTCGAGAAGGCGGGCGACTTCGGTGGCACGTGGTACTGGAACCGCTACCCGGGTTGCATGTGCGACGTGGAGTCGTACACCTACCTGCCGCTGCTCGAGGAGACGGGCTACATGCCCACCGAGAAGTACGCGAGCGCGCCCGAGATCTTCGGGTACTGCCAGCTGCTCGGGCGCACCTTCGACCTCTACCCCCATGCCCTGTTCCAGACCGTGATCACCGGCGCCGAGTGGGACGCCGGCACCGAGCGGTGGATCGTCACGACGTCACGGGGCGACCGGCTGGCGAGCAAGTTCGTGGTGGTCGCCGGCGGCATCCTGCACAAGCCGAAGCTGCCGGGGATCCCCGGGATCCGCGGCTTCGGGGGCCGGATGTTCCACACCAGCCACTGGGACTACTCCTACACCGGCGGCAGCCCGACCGAGCCGATGGACGAGCTCGCCGACAAGCGGGTGGGCATCGTGGGCACTGGGGCCACTGCGGTTCAGGCGATCCCGCAGCTGGCCCGGGCGGCCAAGGAGCTCTACGTGTTCCAGCGCACCCCGAGCGCAGTGGGCGAGCGCAACAACGGGCCGACCGACGAAGCGTGGTTCCGGAGCCAGCCGCCGGGATGGCAGGCCGAGCGGATCGAGAACTTCACCAACGCGGTGACCGGCCGGCAGCCGGAGCGGAACCTCGTGGGCGACGGCTGGACCGAGGTGATGTGGGTCAACACCCAGCAGGCGCCCGAGGACCCCGAGGTCGCGGCTGCGCTCGAGCGCAGCGACTTCGAGACCATGCAGAAGCTGCGCGGCCGGGTCGACGCGATCGTCGAGGACCCCGAGACCGCGGCGAAGCTGAAGCCCTGGTACGGCAAGAACTGCAAGCGGGTCTGCTTCCACGACGACTACCTACCCGCGTTCAACCGGCCCAACGTGCACCTCGTCGACACCGACGGCCGGGGCGTCGACGCGGTCACCCCGACCGGAGCCGTGGTCGACGGCGTGGAGTACCCGCTCGACTGCCTGATCTTCGCCTCGGGCTTCGAGGTCAACACCGACTACGAGGGCCGGGTCGGCTTCGACCCGGTGGGCCGTGACGGCGTCGCGCTGAGCGAGCGCTGGTCCCAGGGGGCCCGCACCCTCCACGGGGTCCTCGCCGACGGGTTCCCGAACTTCTGCATCATCAGCTTCCTGCAGGCGGGCTTCGGGACCAACTTCGTGCACTTCCTGTCGAAGTCGGCCGAGCACGTCGCCGACCTCATCGTGCGCTGCGAGCGCGAGGGCATCGCCACGATCGAGGCGAGCCCCGAGGGCGAGGACGACTGGCTGATGGTGCTCTACGGCACCGTTGCGGGTGTGGCCGCCTATTCCACGACCTGCACGCCGAGCTACTACAACTCCGAGCACGGCCCGATCGACGCGAAGCGGGCCCGCAACCTCGTGTACGCCGAGAGCCTGCTCGACTACGCGGGCCACCTCGAGCGGTGGCGGGCGACCGACAACCTCCCCGGGACCAAGATCACCCGGGTGGGGACGTCCGCATAGGCGGGCCGGGACCGGAGCGCACCGGGCCATGACCGCCACCACCACTCCCGCACCGGCCGGATCGCCCGAGCCAACCGGGTCGACCGGGTCGACCGGCCCGGGCGAGTCGTCCGAGCAGGCCGAGTTCCGGGCCGAGGCCCGGGCGTTCCTCACCGCCCACGCGCGGCCCCGCCAGGCCGCGAGCCCCTGGGCGGTCACCATGCACCGCGAGCGCGCCGCCGCACGCGCCGCGTTCGACCGGGGCCGGGCCTGGCAGGGAACGATGTTCGCGCACCGCTTCGCCGGGCTCACCTACCCGGTCGAGCTGGGCGGTCGGGGCGGTCGGGCCTGGCACGAGCGGATCTTCCAGGAGGAGGCCGAGGACTTCGACGTGGGCTCGGGCTTCATCAGCAGCACCATCGCCATGCTCGGCCCGACCCTGATGCAGCACGCCACCGACGCGCAGCGGGCGCACTACGTGCCCCGGCTGCTGTCGGGGGAGTACGCGTTCTGCCAGCTGTTCAGCGAGCCGGGCGCGGGCAGCGACCTCGCCGGCCTGGCCTGCCGCGCGATCCGCGACGGCGACGAGTTCGTGGTCACCGGCCAGAAGGTCTGGAACTCGGCGGCGCAGTTCTGCAACTGGGGCATGCTCCTGGTGCGCACCGACCCCGAGCAGCCCAAGCACCGTGGCATCACCTTCCTCCTCGTCGACATGGCGACGCCGGGCATCGAGACCCGACCGCTGGTGCAGGCCACCGGCGCGGCTGAGTTCAACGAGGTGTTCCTCCACGAGGTGCGGGTGCCGGTGGCCAACGTCGTCGGCGATATCGACGCGGGCTGGGGCCCGGCCCGCACCGTGCTGTCGAACGAGTCGGCGTTCATCGGCGGCGGGAGCAAGGCGGTGGGGGGTCGCTTCCCCCGCCTGCTCGACCTCGCCGAGCAGCACGGCCGGCGCGCCGATCCGGCGATCCGCCAGCGCCTCGCTGATGCGTACATCCGAGAGCGGGTCATCGCGGCGATGGCCGAGCGCATCATGACCGCGGTGCGCCAGCGCCAGGCGCCCCCGGTCGACCCGTCGGCACTCAAGCTCTTCACCACCGAGAGCCGGGTCCGCTCGGGCGACCTCGCGGTGGCGATCCGAGGCGCGGCCGGGACCGCGGGCGACGACGAGATCGCGGTGTGGACCCAGGCCGAGCTGCTCGGCCGCTACTCGGTGTCGATCGGCGGGGGGACCACCGAGGTGCAGAGGAACAACCTGGCCGAGCGGGCCCTCGGCCTGCCCCGTGAGCCCCGTACCGACCATCAGCTCCCGTGGAAGGACGTCCCCCGGAGCTGACCGGGGCCCACCGTGTCCGACGCCCCCACCACGACCGCCGCCGACGTGCTCGCCGGGACCGACCTGACGGGCACGCACACGCTCGTCACCGGAGCGACCACGGGGATCGGCAAGGAGACCGCCCGGGCTCTCCTCGCGGCCGGGGCGACGGTGACGATCACCGCCCGCTCCGACGCGAAGGGGGCCGCGGCGGTCGAGGCCCTGCGCGCCGCGGTGCCCGACGCCGCCGTGGGGTACGGGGTGCTCGAGCTCGCCTCGCTCGCGAGCGTGCGGGCGTTCGCCGACGGCTTCACGGCCGAGCACGACCGGCTCGACCTGCTGATCGCCAACGCTGGGGTGATGGCGATGCCCTTCGGCCTGACCGAGGACGGCTTCGAGGCCCACCTCGGCACCAACCACCTCGGGCACTTCGTGCTCATGGCCCGGCTGCTGCCCCTGCTCGTGGCGAGCGCACCGGCCCGGGTGGTGCTCCTGAGCTCGGGCGGGCACCTGGCGTCGGACATCCGCTGGGACGACCCGAACTTCGCGCGCGGCGACTTCGTGAAGATGGAGGCGTACGGCCAGTCGAAGACCGCCAACATCCTCCACGCGGTCGAGCTCGAGCGGCGCTACGGCCCCCTCGGCGTGCACGCGTACGCGGTGCACCCGGGGATGGTGCGCACCGACCTCGGTCGCCACTTCACCGCCGACGACCTCGAGGACCTCAAGGAGCGGGCCCGCCGGCGGGGCGGCACCGGCGGCGGACCGGGCGGCCTGCCGGTCACCGTCGGCGTCGAGGTCGGCGCGGCGACCTCGGTGTGGGCGGCGGTGCGGGCCGCCGACGCCGACGGCGGCCGCTACTGCGCGGACTGCGCGGTGGCGTCGGCGGCGCCCTACGCAACCGATCCCGACGCGGCCCGTCGGCTGTGGTCGCTGAGCGAGTCGCTCACCGGCGAGATCGTCCCCGATCGCGCCTGAGCCGCCGGGTCCGGTCCCGGGTTCGGTCCCGGTTTCGCGGGGTCACGGGCCGAGGGATCAGAGCCCGGCGGGGCGGGTGCCGAGGAGGCCGGCGGCCGTCCACGCGGCGAGGTCGGCGGGCGGCACCCCGAGGCGGTCGCCGAGGACGACCTCGTTGTGCTGGCCCAGGGTGGGCGCGGGCCGCCGGATCCAGCGGTCGACCCCGCGCGACCGCCACGGCAGCGTGGGCACCGGGTGGGTCCCGGCCACCGGGTGGGGGACCGACTCGAAGAAGCCCCGGGCGACGAGCTGGGGGTGCTGCGAGGCGGTACGGGGGTCGCGCACCCGGGCCGCAGGCACCCCGGCCGCGACCAGGGCGGCCTCGGCGGCGGCGACCGGGCGGGTGGCGGCCCAGGCGCCGACCGCGGCGTCGAGCGCGTCGGCGGCGGCGTGCCGGCCGGCGACCGACGCGAGCGCGGGGTCGGCGGCGAGGTCGGGGCGTCCGATGACGCCGGTGAGCGCCTGCCACTGCGCGTCGGTCTCGCAGGCGAGCGCGAGCCAGGCCTCGGGGGCGTCGGTGGCGTAGAGGTTCTGGGGTGCGGCGGTGGGCCCGCGGTTGCCGGCGCGGGCGATGCGCCGGCCGTAGGCGGTCCACTCGAGGACGGGCTCGGCCGCGACCGCGAGCGCGGCCTCGACCATGGGTGCCTCGACCAGGCGGCCCACGCCGGTGCGGTCACGCTGCTCGAGGGCCACGAGCGCGGCGATCGCGGCGTGCACACCGCCGTTGGGGTCGCACGGACCTCGGGGGATGCGGGGCTGGTCGTCGGCGTGCCCGGTCATCCAGGCCATGCCCGTCACCTGCTCCATGGTCTGGGCGAAGCCGGGGCGGTCGCGCCACGGACCGGTGAGGCCGAAGGCGGGCATGCGCACCATCACCGCGCGCGGGTTGACGGCGTGCACGACCGGCCAGTCGAGGTCGAACTGCTCGAGCACCCGGGGGGTGAAGTTCTCGACCACGAGGTCGGCCTGCTCGATCAGGCGCAGCACGAGGGCGCGGCCCTCGGGGCGGTCGAGGTCGAGGGTGACGGCGTCCTTGTTCGCGTTGACGTGGAGGAAGAACGCGCTGCACTCCCACCACGCGTCGCGCCCGGCGAGCATCCCGCCGGTGAGCCGCACGCCGTCGATGCGCCGGACCGACTCGACGTGGACGACCTCGGCGCCGAGCGCGGCGAACAGGTGGGTGGCGGTCGGGCCCGCCCACCAGGCGGTGAGGTCGACGACCCGCAGCCCGGCCAGGGGCGGGGCGTTGCGGCCGCTCGGCGCGGGCCGGGGCGCGCGCGGCGGCACGGGCGCGTCGTCGTGCTCGCCCACCGCGGGCACCGGGCCGGGGGGTGGGGGCGCCGCCCCGTCGATCAGGTAGGGCCGCCGGGGCATGCGCCCGGGACCGCCGGGCACGTCGCCGAGGAGGTCGCGCGCGGCCACGAGGTCGAGGGCGACCACGCCGGGACCGTCGCAGACCGGGGCCACCGGCACGCGCAGCAGCACGGCGCGCTCGACCACCTCGGCGGTGGTGTGCCGGGTCGTCCAGGACCGCACTGCGGCGGTCCACTCGTCGGCCCGGGCCACCCGCGTGGCCAGGCTCGCCCACTCGTCGGTCATGAGGTCGGGCCGCTCGATCAGCAGGCAGAACGACTCGAACTGCACCCGGGTGTTGGTGTTGAACCCGACCCAGCCGTCGAGGGTGGGCTCGACCGAGGGCAGCTCGACCGACCGGGCCGGGCGGGTGGGGTCGGTCGGCGGCCGCCCGGCGAGGGAGTGCATCAGGTCGGCGAAGAGGGTCCCGGTGAGGTTGGCCACGTCGCACCAGGCGACGTCGAGGAGGTCGCCGTCGCCGTCGGTGACCTGGCGCCGACGGGCGGCGAGGACCGCGGCCGCGGCGTAGGCCCCGGCGACGTACTCCACCAGGCGCCCGCCCATCTGGATCGGCGGTCGGTCGGCGGTGCCGCGCACGCCGAGCGCCCCGCTGTCGGCCTGCACGGTGAACTCGGTCGCGGGCCGGTCGGCGTACGGCCCGACGAGTCCGTACGGCGTGATCGCCACCACGATGCGACCGGGGTCGGCGGCGGCGAGGTCGCCGGGCGCGCCGAGCGGACCGGGGCCGTCGGTGAGCAGCACGTCGGCCGCGGCGACGAGGGCGGCGACACGCCCGGGGTCGTCATCGCGTACCGAACGCTGCCCGTGGCGCAGCGACCGGAAGCGCACGCCGTCGCGATCGTCAGGGTCGGCGCGCGGCCCGCCGTGGGCGTACCGGCGCAAGGCCGCACCGGTCGGCGGCTCCACCACGGTGACGGTGGCGCCGGCGTCGGCGAGCAGGCGGGCGCAGTAGGCCCCGGCGAGGGAGGCGGTGGCGTCGACCACGACGGGCCCGGGCGCAGCGGTCACGATCCGACCCTATCGACGGGGGTCGCGTGCCGCGGCGGCCCGGGGTCAGCCCGTGAAGCGGGGGGCGGGGACCGGGTCGGGCTCGGGCTCGGGCTCCGGGTCGGGCCCGGGTGTGCAGATCGCCGCCGCGAGCGTGCGCCACACCTCGGCCAGCCCGGCGGCGGTGGTGACGAAGTGGTCGACCCCGGCGACGGGACCGCTCACCAGCGCGAGGTTGGTGGGTGACTGCTGGGCGGGGTCGCCGACCCCGACGGCCACGATGCGCGTGCCGGCCGCCTTCACCGCCCCGGCCGAGGCCACCGCGGCCTCGATCTGCTCGCGCCCGGTCACGACGGGCGGGTGGACGGCCGGGACCCCGTGCACGGTCGGGTTGCCGTCGGTGAGCAGCACCACGAGGTCCTGCTCCCCGACCGCGGCCCGCAGGGCGGCGTCCCAGTTCGTGTACCGGTCGGTGCCACCGGGCCGGACGAGCGCGAGCACCCCAGCGTGGACGTCGGCGACGCCGGCCGGGTCCGCGAGCGGTGTGGGCGCGCGGTCGGTGTTGCCGGCGGCCGGGGCCGCGGTGGCGAAGCTCGAGATGCCGAGCCGGACCGCGCTGCCCGCGAGCGTGTCGACGAACCCGAGGGTGGCGCGGGTCATCGCCGCGGCCTCGCCGGGGGCGATGGAGCCCGACAGGTCGTGGACGAGGGTGACCCGGGCGCCGCACCCGGTCGCCGGCGCGGGGTTGGCCCGGCGGTAGGCGAGCGTGGCGGCCGTCGTCGCCCCGTCGGTGACGGTGACCACCACGCCGTAGGGGACCGGTCCGTCGCCGGCCGGCTCGATCGTGGTGATCCGGTGCAGCGCCGACCCGGGCGGATCGTCGAGCGGCACGACCCGGTACGGGCCGGGGGCGAGGCCGGCGACGCTGCAGGTGCCGTTGGCGCCGGTGGTGCACGCCCCGGCCGGGGCGGCGGGGGCGACGGGGTCGCCCGTGCCGCCGGGCTCGATGCCGACGACGCCGACCACGCCGATCCGGGCGCCGGCGACCGGCTGCGGGTCGCCGGTGGCGGGGTCACGGTCGCCCACGGCCCGGACCACGACGGAGCCGACCGGGGTGGCCGCGGGCGTCGAGGGCCCGGGGGCCGGGGTGAGGGCGGGGACGACGGCGAACGCGACGAGGCCGAGGAGCACGCGCACGGGAACCTCCGGGGGGACGGGCGGTCCGGACCGACCGCCGGCGTCCCCGGACGCCGACGGAGCCCGGCGGTGACGCGCCGGCCCGCCCCGCGCCCCTGGTGGCGGCCCGGTGGCGGCCCGGAGGCGGCACCCGGGTCGTGAGGACGACAGAATGGAGGAACCCGACCGAGGAGTCCGCGATGGCCACGCCCCACGACCGCGCCCCCGAGCTGTTCCTCCCCGAGCCGCTGCCCCGGGAGGTCAAGTACACGGTGATCTCCGTCGACGACCACGTGGTCGAGCCGCCCGAGACCTTCGCCGGGCGTCTCCCGGCGACCCTCCAGGACCGGGCGCCCCACATCGTCGAGACCGAGCAGGGCCACCAGGTCTGGGAGTTCGAGGGTCAGCGCTTCTTCATGGTGGGCGCGAACGCGGTGGCGGGTCGCCGTCCCGACGCCGAGACCCGTGAGCCGTTCCGGTTCGAGCACATGCGGCCGAGCTGCCACGACGTCGAGGCCCGCATGCGGGACATGGACATCAACGGCGTGTGGGCGGCGGTGAACTTCCCGTCGCAGGTGACCGGGTTCTCGGGGCGGGTCTTCTACCAGGCCCAGGACCAGGAGCTCGGGCTCGCCTGCACCCGCGCGTGGAACGACTGGTTCCACGACGAGTGGTACGCCAAGCACCCCGACCGCATCATCCCGGTCGGGATCACCCACCTGAGCGACCCGGCGGTCGCGGTCGAGGAGATCCGGCGCAACGCGGCTCGGGGCTTCACCGGCGTGAGCTTCCCGGAGCGGCCCCACGACGTGGGCCTGCCGTCGCTGTGGGAGCGCGACCACTGGGACCCGATCATCGCCGCCTGCGTCGAGACCGAAACCGTCATCTCGCTGCACGTGGGCAGCTCGGGCATGAGCGGGTTCCCGCCCGGGGCGCCCGGCTTCGAGATGGGCGCGGTGATGTTCGGCCAGCAGTCGCTGCGCACTGCGGTGGAGTGGCTGCTCTCGGGTTACCCGGTGAAGCACCCGGACGTGAAGATCGCGCTCAGCGAGGGCGGGATCGGCTGGGTGGCCATGCTGCTCGACCGGCTCGACAACCTCGTCGACCGCTCGGGCTACGGCGTGAACTGGGACGATCGCCCCGGCGACGTGCTGAAGCGCAACTTCTGGTTCTGCACGCTCGACGACCCGTCGACCATCGACACCCGGCACCGCATCGGGGTCGAGAACATCATGGTCGAGTGCGACTTCCCCCACGGTGACGGCACTTGGCCCGACACCCAGCTCGTCATCGAGAAGTACTGGGGCCACATCCCGAACCGCGAGCTGCGGATGATGTGCTCGGAGAACGCGGCGAAGCTCTACCGCCACCCGCTCCCCGAGGTCGTGCTGCCCGTCGGCGACTGATCGGCTCCGACCGGTCGCCGTGGGTCAGTCGTCGACCGGACGGGTCTCGGCCCGGTCCTCGTGGAGGTCGCGCGTCTCGATGCGCCAGCCGTCGGGAGTGCGCCGGTAGCGGTCGAGGTAGCGGATGGTCATCACGTGGTCGGTCGCGCCGTGCACGTGGTGGGCGACGCAGTGGGTGACGCCCGTGGCGGTGTCGCCGTCGATCTCGGCCCGGTGGTCGCCGACCACGTGGTCGGTGCGGTCGTAGCGGCCGAGGGAGTGGGTGATGGGCCCGGCGGCGTCGGGGAGGACCAGGGTGCTCGCGGGCCGGTCGGACCAGTGCACGGTGAGGGTCGCACCGGTGGTGAAGCACCGACGCAGCGCGTCGGCGTCGCGGGCGTCGCAGGCCGCCGCGTAGGCGCGCACGAGGGCCAGGAGCGCGTCGGCGTCGGCGGTCGGGGGCACGGCGGGAGCGTAGGCCCGGCGGCGGGGTCCGGGGGCCGCAACGCGCCGGGGCCGACCCGCAGGGCAGACTGAAGCGGTGACGACCCCTGCCGCGGCCACCGGGGCCGGCGAGTGGACCGAGCGGCTGCGGCGCGACGGGTACGTGGTCGTCCCGGCCGGGGCGGCGCCGAAGCTCTGTCACCGGGCGTCGACCGACATCGACCGTTTCAAGGCGCGCAACCGCCGGGCGGTCACGGCCAACGCCGACCCGGCGGGGCACCTCGTCCGGGTGGTGACCCTCCACGAGGTGATCGAGTCGCTCCAGCCGCTGTTCGCGGCCAACGCCGCGCTCGCGGTGTGCGACGAGTTCTTCGGGGCCGAGACCGCGCTCTACACCAGCCTCTTCTTCGAGCGCGGCTCCGAGCAGAAGCTGCACCGCGACTCGCGCGCGTTCACGACCCGACCCGAAGGTCGCTACCTGGGCATGTGGGTCGCGCTCGAGGACACCGACACCGACAACGGGCCCCTGGTCGTGGTGCCCGGGAGCCACGCGATCGACCCGATCGACGTGACGGCGATCGCCGAGGACCTGTACGGCGACCCGGCGGCCGCACCCCGGAACGACCAGGCCGGGTGGGACGCCTACCAGCGGACGGTCCAGGCCCGCTGTACGGAGGCCGGCCTGCACCCGCGCGAGGTCCACGTGGCCACCGGCGACACCATCGTCTGGCACCCGCAGCTGCTCCACGGTGGCGCCCCCCACCGCGACGGCGCGCGCAGTCGGCGGTCGATGGTCTTCCACGTGACCCCGGTCGGCACCGCCGTCTGCGGCCAGGACGTGTTCTTCGACCCGGCCCGCGACATGCCCGCCACCCGCGCCTACCACTACGTCGACTGCCGGGGTCGGCGGGTGACCGTGACCGGCACCGTCGACTTCGGCCACGAGTACGAGGTGCGGGCCGCCGACCTGCACCGGCCCGACGACGGCGCCCTGGCCCGGGCGCGCCGGGCCTGCGGCTCCCGGGTCCGACGGGCGCGCCGACGTCCGTGAGCACGACGTTCGCGCGCGTCCTGCCGCTGGCGTTCGGGGCGGCGATCAGCCCGGTGATCCTGCTCCTGCAGGTCGCGACCCTCGCCTCGCCCCGCTACCCGGTCCGACGCGCGGTGATCGTCCTCGGAGCCACCGCCCTGGTGGTCGTGATGGTGATGGCCGCGGTGGTGGCGACCGACGCGCACGCCGGCGCGGGGCCGAAGACCGACCCGGTGGTCGACGGCTGGATCCGGATCGTGCTCGCGCTGGTGCTGCTCGCCGGTGCCGTGCGGGTGGCGCTCCACCCGGGCGCGACCGATGCCGACCCCTCGACCGATGCCGACCCCTCGACCGATGCCGACCCCGCGACCGACGCCGACCCCGCGACCGACGCCCCGGCGGCCGCCGCCGACCCGGGGGTCCGGGGCCTGCGCTTCTTCCTCCTCGGGATCGGCGCGATGCTCACCAACCTGACCACGATCGTGCTGCTCGTCCCGGCGACCCGGGAGGCGGCGAGCGCCGCGATCAGCCGCGGCGACCGCCTGGTCGTCCTCGCCGTGGTGCTCGTGATCACGCTGCTCCCGGCCTACGGGCCCCTGGTCGTGCTCGCCGCGCTCGGCCGGCGCGGCCCGGCGGCCCTGGCGGCGATGAGCCGCTGGCTCGGCTCGCACCACCGGGCGGTGACCGTGGCGGTGTCGCTCGGGTTCGCCGCCTACCTCGGGATCAGCGGGCTGGCCGCCCTCGGCTGAGGCGCCTGGGGGCACCCGCCCGACGCCGTGCGCACCGGGTGCGGGCGTCGGTACGCTCCGACCATGACCGAGACCGCTCCTCCGTCGGCACCCGCCGTTCCGCAGTTCGACGTCGTGGTCGTGGGGGCCGGGATGGCCGGCCTCTACGCCGTGCACCACTTCCGGGAGCTCGGGTTCTCGGTCGTCGCGCTCGAGCAGGGCGCGGGGGTCGGGGGGACCTGGTTCTGGAACCGCTACCCGGGCTGCCGCTGCGACGTGCCCAGCCTCGAGTACTCGTTCGGCTTCTCGGAGGAGCTCGAGCAGGAGTGGGAGTGGACCGAGGTGTTCCCCTCCCAGCCCGAGATCGAGCGGTACCTCAACCACGTGGCCGACCGCTTCGACCTGCGCCGCGACATCCGGCTCGAGACCAAGGTGGTCGGTGCGACCTACGACGAGGCGGCGCAGGTCTGGACGGTGGCGACCGAGGCCGGTGACCCGATCACCGGGCGCTTCCTGGTGATGGCATCGGGCAACCTGTCGGTGCCCCAGACGCCCGAGCTCCCCGGGCGCGAGACCTTCGCGGGACCGGTCCTCTACACGAGCATGTGGCCGCGCGACGGGGTCGACCTCTCGGGGCAGCGGGTTGCGTTGATCGGCACCGGATCGTCGGGCGTGCAGTCCACGCCCGAGCTGGCCGACATGGCCGCGCACCTCACGGTGTTCCAGCGGACCCCGACCTACACCTGGCCGTCGTACAACGGCCCGCTCGACCCCGAGGTGCAGCGCCGCACGAAGGAGCACTACCGCGAGCTGCGGGCCGGGCAGCGCACGAACCCGGGCGGGGTGACCGGGAGCACCGGGGCGATCATCCTCCAGACCGCCGAGGACCGGCGCATCCTCGAGGTGGGCGAGGAGGAGCGCCTCGCGGTGCTCGAGGAGCTCCGGTGGAATGCGTCGCGGGTGTGGTTCGACGCGCTGACGAACCCCGAGGCGAACGAGCTGGCCTGCGAGCTCTACCGCGAGATGGTGCGGCGGACCGTCGACGACCCCGAGGTCGCGGAGTCGCTGTCGCCCCGGGGCTTCCCGATCGGGTGCAAGCGCCCGGTCATCGACACGCACTACTTCGAGACCTTCAACCGCGACGACGTCACGCTCGTCGACCTGCGCAAGGGGGGCATCGAGGCGATCGACGCCGGGGGGATCCGCACCGCCCAGGGCTACTTCGAGGCCGACGTGCTCGTGCTGGCCACGGGCTTCGACGCCATGACCGGGGCCCTGACCCGCATCGACCTGCGGGGACGCGACGGTCGGCTCCTGCGCGACGTGTGGGCCGAGGGCCCGCGCACCAACCTCGGGCTGCAGGTGGCGGGCTTCCCGAACCTGTTCACGGTCACCGGACCCGGCAGCCCCTCGGTGCTCGCCAACATGGTCGTGTGCATCGAGCAGCACATCGAGTGGATCGGGGAGTGCCTGACCCGCATGCGCGACCGGGGCCAGACCGAGGTGGAGACCACGGTCGAGGCCCAGGACGCCTGGGTCGACCACGTGAACGCGGTGGCGGCGCCCACGATGATGACGGCGTCGTCGTGCAACTCCTGGTATCTCGGCGCCAACATCCCGGGCAAGCCCCGGGTGTTCCTGCCCTACGTGGGTGGGCTCAACCAGTACATCGAACGGGCCGAGGCGGTCGTGGCCGACGACTACGCGGGCTTCGTCTTCGCCTGACCGGCGTCGGGCGGGGCGCGACCGGGGGGACTGGGGGACGGGGGGCGAGATGACGGAGGGGACCGAGCGGACCGAGGGCTACTTCCACGTGGGCATCGTGGTGCCCGACCTCGAGCGGGCCGCGGCGTACTACACCGACCTGCTCGGGATCGAGTGGGGCCCGGTGCTGGACCTCACGATCGACGTGCGGCTCGCCGAGGGCGGCGACCGGACCCTGCCGAACAAGATCGTCTACTCGACCGGGCACCCGCGCATCGAGCTCATCGAGGAGGTACCGGGCTCACCCTGGGTGTGCAACGAGCACTCGAACCTGCACCACATCGGCTTCTTCACCGGCTCCCTGGCTGCCGACGCCGAGCGCCTGGTGGCCGCGTCGTGCCCGCTCGAGATGACCAGCGGGCGGGGTGACGGTCCACCCGACACCTTCACGTACCACCGCGATCCGTGGGGGGTGCGCCTCGAGCTGGTCGACGACGCGCTGCGGCCGACCATGGAGACGTTCATGTTCCGACCCCGAGCGCCCGACTGAGAGCGTCCGAAGCCTCGGGAGAGACTGGCACAATTGAGAAGAAGAAACTTTGTGACATCGAGCGGAAGCTGAGTGGCTCGCCCTCGGGATTCCTGGTTGCCGTCGACGACACTGCGATCGTCGGCTCGGTGATGGTCGACTGCGGCGGCCATCGGGGGTGGATCAACCACCTCACGTGTCGCCTCGAGCACCGGCGGAGCGGGGTCACCGCCGAGCTCGTGGCCGCCGCTCGTGAGATCCTTCTCGACCGTTGACCTCGTCCGGACCGCATGATGTTGCGACATCCTCCTGTCCCTGGACAAGTGGACGACTGTCCGACTCCCGAAGAACTCGACGAAGCATGCGTGCCCTGTCGGCAGGCTCGATGGGTGATGGTCGGCGATCGCGAGTCGAGTGAGTTCCCCCTGCTCGACGCGAGGTGACGGCGCCCCGAACGACAGGATCGTCAGGGCACTTATAGTCGGCGCATGCCGAAAGGGGGAACGCTCGGCCTCGCCATCCGAATCATGCTTGTCGTCGCCGTCGTGCTCACCGTGCTCAACCTCGGGAGTTTCCTCGCGCCCACCAACGCTGGTGTCGGCGATGGGGTGCGACCCAACTCATCCAGAGTGGACGCGGTCCAGCCAAGCGTCTCCCGCGCGCCCGCCGCTGCGGCCGGATCGTCGTTGAACGATGCCGGCGAGCGTGAGGTTGTTCGGGTCGGATTCCTGATCAACTTCATCCAAGACATCGACCTGACCCGCCACCGCTACCAGATCGACTTCTACATCTGGTACCAGTGGAACGATCCCGACTTCAACCCCCAGGAGTCGATCGAGTTCATGAACGACGCCGAGCGGTGGGCCACCATGCGCTCGTCGAACACCAAAGGCCCGGTCGAACTCGAGGACGGCTCATTCTTCTACCGCGAACGCATCTTGTCGATGTTCAAGACCAACATGCCGCTCGAGGACTATCCGTTCGACAATTTGGACCTGCGCATCGTTCTCGCGGACAAGGACCTCGGAGCCGACGGTGTGGTCTTCGTGCTCGACGATCCCGCCGTGCGCACCGTAGCAAACCTCTCAGTCCCGGGCTACAGGATTGGCACTCCGTTCGCAACGGTGACGGACTGGAAGTACCCGCCACTCGGCGCCCTCGACCCCGGGAGCAGTCTGTCGTCGCGCGTCACCGTTGACATTCCGATGCAGAGGCCGTGGCTTCCTTCGGCGGTGAAGACCTTCATTCCGCTGCTCGTGATCGTGTTGTGTGCCGCCATGATCTTCTTGATCCGACCGGAACATATCGACGCTCGGTTCGGCCTCGGAATCAGCGCACTCCTGACGCTCGTCGCTCTCAAGTGGATCACCGACGGAGAGATGCCGCTCATGGACTACCTCGGCTTCGTCGACTGGCTCTATCTGGTCGTGTTCCTCTTCATTGCTGCTGGCCTCGCAGAGACCACCTACACCACATGGCAGCGAGGTCTGGGTGTCGACGACGCAGTCCTCATCCGACACGACCGCCGGACGTTCGCCATCGCGACCACCACATTGGTGGGGGCGTGGGCCTTGGTGGTCATCTTCTCCTTCTTCGTCTGACCGGGTCGCAGGCTTCGACGGTCACGTTGCCGAGCCGACAGACCACGATCCTCGCTGGCCCTACTGACATCCGTGTTTCTCGCTTGGGTCCTGAGCCCCGACCCTGCCGACCCGTACCCTGCGGCCGGTGGAACCCGAGACCCCCGCCCGCGAGGGCCCGAACCCCGGGGCGGTCGAGGTCCGGGCCGAGCGCTTCGTCGCCGGCGGCCTGACCCTGAGCCGCCGCCCCGACGGGCGGATCGTGCTGGTCGAGGGCGCCCTGCCCGGTGAGCGGGTCGAGGTCGCGCTCCGTCGCCACCAGGGCGCCGATCAGGGCGTGGTGACGGCCTGGCTCGAGCGGGCGCCCGAGCGGGTGGAGCCCGGATGTGCGCACGCCCGCGAGGGGTGCGGGGGGTGCGACTGGATGCACCTGGCCGAGTCCGCGCAGGTCCCGGCCAAGGTCGACGTGGTCGCCGACGCGCTGCGGCGTCTCGGCGGGTGGGCCGACCCGGTCGTGCGGGCCGGCCCCGTCCTCGCCCCGTGGGGGTTCCGCACCACGCTGCGACTGGCGGTCGTCGGGGGGCGGCCCGGGCTGCGCCGGGCGGCGAGCCACGAGATCGTCCCGCTCTCCCACTGCCCGATCGCGCATCCGTTGGTCGACGGGATGATCCGCGACGGCGACTTCGCCGAGGCGACCACGGTGACCCTGCGGGCCGGGGCGGGCACGGGTGAGCGGATGGCGGTGGTGACCCCGGGTCGCGCCGGGGTGGCGCTGCCCGACGACGTGCGGGTGGTCGGGGTCGACGAGCTGGCCCGGGGCACCCGGGCCTGGATCCACGAGGCGATCGACGGCCGCCGGTGGCGGGTCTCGGCCGCCTCGTTCTTCCAGAGCCGACCCGACGGCGCCGCCGCCCTGGTGGAGGTCGTCACCGCGCTGGCCGGTCCAGTGCTCGAGCGCCCGACCGGGGTCCTGGTGGACGCGTACGCCGGGGTGGGGCTGTTCGCAGGGAGCCTGCTCGCCGACCGGCCGGGGTGGCGGGCAGTGTGCGCCGAGTCGGGGCGCAGCGCCGCGGCCGACGCCCGGGTGAACCTGGCCGAGCACGACGCCACCGTGGTGGTCACGCCGGTCGAGCGGTTCCGGGCGCCCCGGGCGACGCTGGTCGTCGCCGACCCGCCCCGGGCCGGCCTCGGGCGCCGGGCCGCCGACGCACTGGTCGGGGCCGAGCCCGAGCGGATCGTCCTGGTGAGCTGCGACC
>VGBI01000012.1 GCA_016870595.1 Actinomycetota bacterium | reverse complement strand
CCGAGACCACCGGCACGGTGTCGATGTGCCGCTACGACGACGATCCCGAGACGATCGCCAACTTCTCGGGCCGGGCCATCCCCGACACCGAGCTGCGGATCGTCGATCCCGATGGCCTGGAGCTGCCGCCCGGTACGCCCGGTGAGGTCGTGACCCGCGGGTACCACCTGATGCCCGGCTACTACGGCGACCCCGATGCGACCGCGGCGACCATCGACGCCGACGGGTGGCTGCACACCGGCGACATCGGGATCATGGACGAGCGCGGGTACCTCCGGATCACCGACCGCCTGAAGGACATGTACATCGTCGGCGGGTTCAACGCGTACCCGGCCGAGATCGAGGGGATCCTCTGCACCCACCCGGGGATCGCCCAGGCCGCGGTGGTCGGCGTGCCCGACGACCGCCTCGGCGAGGTCGGGGCGGCCTTCGTGATCGCCCGGGCCGGCGCGGTCGTCGACCCCGACGCGGTCATCGCCTGGGCCCGGGAGCACATTGCCAACTACAAGGTCCCCCGGTACGTCGAGGTTCGCGCCGACCTCCCCTGCAACGCGGGCGGCAAGGTGCTCAAGTACGAGCTGCGCCAGGGCTGGAGCGCTCCGGCCTGACCGGCGGGTGCGGGTGCCCTACGATCCAGAACCGTCGAGACGGTGACGCAGCGAAGCGGTGAGGTGGCGACCCGGCGGGGCGCCCCGGACGGGAGGCGGGCGATGCTCGGACTGGTGTACGACGGCGAGAAGGCCGAGATCCGCGACGACCTCGCGGTCCGGGCCCCCGGGCCCACCGAGGTCAAGGTGCGGCTGGTGGCCGCCGGGCTCTGCCACAGCGATCTGTCGGTGATCGACGGCGTCATCCCCTGGAACGTGCCCTGCGTGCTCGGACACGAGGGGGCCGGGGTCGTGGCCGAGGTGGGCGAGGCCGTGACCCACGTCGCCCCCGGCGACCACGTGGTGCTCCACACGCTTGCGTTCTGCGGGCTGTGCAAGCACTGCGTGACCGGGCGGCCCGCCCACTGCCGCAAGAGCATGGGCAACGCCAGCCAGCCGTTCATGCTCGGTGGGGAGCCGGCCTGGAACTTCGCGGGCGCCTCGTTCTTCTCCGAGTACAGCGTGGTGCAGGCCAACCAGTGCGTCAAGATCCCCGAGGACATCGACCTCTCGGTGGCGTGCCTGATCGGCTGCGGTGTGCTCACCGGCATCGGATCGGTGTGGAACCGGACCGACCTCGGCCTCGGCGACACCTGTGTGGTGATCGGCGTCGGCGGCGTCGGCCTCAACGTGATCCAGGGAGCTCGGGCCAAGGGCGCGGGCCGGATCATCGCGGTCGACACGCTGGCCGAGAAGGAGCCGTTCGCCCGCGACTTCGGGGCGACCGACTTCATCTGCAGCACCCCCGACCTCGACCTGCCCGCCCGGGTCCGCGAGATGGTGCCCTTCGACGGGCCCGCCACGACCGCGCCCAACACCGGCCCGTTCGGCGCCGGGGGCGTCGACTACGTGTTCGAGTGCGTCGGCCACCCGGCCCTGCTCCAGGCCGCGCTCGACATGCTCGACTGGGGTGGCACCGCGGTCGCGGTCGGGGTGCCCGCCCCGACGACCACCGTCGACACCCGGGTCACGCTGCTCACCCACGTCGAGCGCAACCTGACCGGGTCGCGGGCGGGCTCGCACCGACCCCAGAAGGACATCCCCCTCATCGTCGACATGTACCGCCGGGGGATCATCAAGCTCGACGAGCTGGTCAGCGCGCGCTACCCGCTCACCGAGTGGCGCCGGGCCGCCGACGACCTGCACGACGGCAAGCTGGCCCGGGGCGTGCTCCAGATCTCCGAGCCCTGAGCCCCCGGCGGGGCGCCGACCGGATGCGTCAGCGAGTGGCCGGGGTGGCGCAGTCGCCGATGCGGCGGGGGTTCTCGAGGTCGTCGCCCACGGCCACGTACAGCGCCGAGACGAAGCCGGCCCCGTACTCGCCGAGGTCGAGGCGCAGCCAGAGGTCGGTCGAGCCGTCGCCGCCGGTGACGTTCTGGCCGACGGTCCTGCAGACCACGACGACCTTCTGGCGGTCGTCGAGGCGGCTGAGCAGCTTCGTGTTCGAGGCGGGGCCCTCGCGCAGGTTGACCCCGCCGACGATCCGATAGGTCCGGGGCGGGGGGAGCGGCGCCGCAGCGGGAGCGGCCGGGGCCGGGGCCGGGGCCGCGGTGGGGCCCGGGGTGGGGCTCCCGGCGGCGACGGCGGGATCGGCAGTGGTCGCGACGTCGGCGGGGGGCTTCTCGTGCAGGACGAGGGCCCACAGGAAGGCGGCCGCGATCACGAGGGCGAAGGCGCCGAGCACGAAGATCTCGGCTCGGCCCGCCTCACCCCGCCCGGACTTGTCCCCCATGGCCACCCCTCGGCTCGCGGCTCACTGCGAGGGTACCCCGGGGCTCCCGGCGGACCCGGTGGACCCGGTGGACCCGGTGGACCCGGTGGACCCGGTGGACCCGGTGGACCCGGTGGACCCGGTGGACCCGGCCCCCCGGTCGTGCCGGTGGCGTAGCCTCGGCCCGGGCAGGACCCCGACGAGGAGGCGATCCATGAGTGCGTTCCACCTCCGGGGGGCCGACGAGGGTCGGCACCTCCCCGGGACCGATGCGGCGTGGGGTGAGTCCTGGTACCACGACTTCGCGGCCGCCGACGGCGGCTACGGCGGGTGGCTGCGCCTCGGGCTCTACCCCAACCTCGGGGTCGCCTGGTACTGGTTGGCCCTGGTCCGCCCGGGTGAGCCCCTGGTCCTGATCAGCGACACGGCGGCGCCGTGCCCGGCCCGGGACGACGCCCTGGCCCTGCGCACCGACCGGTACACGACCGCCTGGGAGTGCACCGATCCGCTCATGGCGTGGCGGATCCGGGGCGCGGGATCGGCCCGCACCTACCGGGACCCGGCCGCCGTGTTCGACCCGGGGCATCCCGGCGACGGGGACGTCGACGTCACCTACGACCTCGAGTGGCGGGCGGCGGCGGTGGCCTACCCGTACGTCGCCACGACGCGCTACGAGCAGTCGGCGTGGGTGCAGGGCGACGTCGCCATCGGCGGGAGCCACCTCGACGTCTACTGCCCCGGCCAGCGGGACCACTCGTGGGGCAACCGGGTGTGGAGCTTCCCGTGGCTGTGGGCGTCGGGCCACGTGCCCGGCAACCGCTGGTTCCACGCGGTGCGGACGCTCATCCCCGGGACGGCGAACCTGGAGGTGGGCTACCTGGTCGAGCCGGAGCGCGACCTCGAGGCGGTGTCGTCGGTCGACATCGCGTACGCGCTCGACGCCCACGACCTCCCCACCGGCGCCGACCTCCGCATCGGTGGGTTCACGGCCCGGGTCGTCCCCGAGTGCCACGCCCCGGTCGCGATCGCGTCGCCCGACGGCGCGGCGGTGCGCTTCGCCCGCTCGCTGTGCCGGTTCGAGACCGCCGACGGTGCGGTGGGGCGGGGCTGGGTCGAGCTGAACCTGCCGGTCGGCGTCGACCGCCGCACCGACACCCGCACCTGACCCGCACCTGACCCGGCTCGACCCGGGTCTCGTGCCCCGCGGCGCGTCCCGTCCCGCGGCGCGTCCCGTCCCGCGGCGCGTCCCGCGTCCCGTCCCGCGGCGCGTCCCGCGGCGCGTCCCGTCCGAGCATGTGACGTACAGCCACCAAATCGGTGGCTGTACGTCACATGCTCGGGGGAGGGGGAGGAGTCGGGAGAGGGGGAGGAGTCGGGGGAGGGAGGGGGCGGCGGGGGAGACCGAGGATGCGGTCGGTCTCGGCGATCGTCGCGACCGGACGGCCGGCGTCGGCGCAGAGCGCGACGGCCTCGGTCACCAGCTCGACGTTGGTGGGCGCGCGGCTCCCGACGTGGTCCTCGAGCCCGACGTGCAGGTGCGCGCCGCGCGCCAGTGCCTCGAGCGCGAACTCCCGGTGCTCGGTCAGGTCGCCCCCGACCACCGCCACCGACCAGGGCAGGGCGCTCCCGGCCAGCAGCTCGCAGTAGGCGTCGAGCCCGGCCCGGGTGGGCGGCAGGCCGAAGGCCGCGCCGGCGGCGTCGTCGGGGTGCCCCCCGAAGTACAGCTTGACCAGCGCACCCGGGGGCATGAGGCCGGCCCGCTCGTAGCGCAGGGCCGTGCGCAGGAACCCGGGCTCGAAGATCGCCACGCTCGGGCCGAGGCCGAAGCGGGCGCACAGGTCGCGCATGTGGCGGACCGCCGCGAAGTCGTTCGTGTAGACGATGCCCCCCGTGGGCACGCCGTCGGGGCCGATCGGCCCGAGGTTCACCGAGCCGGGGTCGAGTACCCCGATGTGGAGGTGTCCGGTGGCCGCGAGCGGCTCGATGTGCGCGTAGGCGCCCTCGACCCCGGGGCCGAAGTTCGTGGTCGGGTAGAGCAACGCGTCGGGTCGCTCGGCGAGCACCGGCTCCCACCCCTCGAGGTACCGGGCGGCTGCCTCGGCGCCGGGGACCATCACGACCTCGACGTGGTTGTGCACGATCGCAGCGCCGGCCGCGATGCAGGCCAGCGCGTCGCTCGCGATCTCCTCGGGGGTGATCGGGGTGTGGGGGTTGCGGGCCTTGGTGCTGCCGCCGTTGATCGCGGCCTCGATGACGACCGGGCTCGCCGCCGAGGGGCTCACCCGGTGAACGTGGGTGCCGGGACCAGGGTGGGGTCGGCCACCTCTCGGGTCACCGTGTAGGTGATGGTGATCCGGCCCGGGCCGGCGGTCGTGGTGCCCTTGACCGCGCCGGTCGGGGTCGCGCCGACGTGGCCGGCGCCACCGCCACCGCCCCCGCCGCCGAACTGGCAGGCGCCCCCGCCCCCGCCGCCGTAGAAGCCGCCGCCGCCCCCGCCGCCGCCGGTCGGTCCGGTCGGTCCGCCGGCCCCGCCGCCGAATCCGCCCCCGCCGCCGGACCCTGCGGTCCCGGGGCTCGCGAAGCCGCCGCAGTCGGTGCCGCCGCCGGCCCCGTCGCTAACAGGGCCGCCGCCGCCGCCCCCGTCACCGGCGTCGCACGTCCCGCCGGCCACGCCGTCCCCGCCGGTCGGACCGCCCCCGGCGCCGCCGGAGCCGTAGAGGACGACGAAGCCGCAGATCGCAGCGTCACCGCCGGCGCCGTGCTCCTGGCCGTTGCCGTGCTCCCCACCGAGCCCGCAGCCCAGCGGCCCGGCGCCGCCGCAGACGCCCCCGCTGGCGCCACCGCTGCCGCCGCCCCCGCCGGCGACCGCGACCCGGTGGACGAGGCCGGTGCCGCCCTGGCGGACGTCGGTGGACCCGCCGCCCCCGCCGCCGCCGGCCCCGCCGGCCGACGCGCTGCCGCCGTTCCCGCCGAGGGTCCCGCCGAAGCCGCCCAGACCGCCGACCTGGGCGGCGGCGTCGGCACCGGGGCAGCCGACGGTGAAGGTCAGGGTCTCCCCCGGCGTCGTGGTCAGGGTCGCCGTGACGCTTCCCCCGGCCCCGCCCGTGGGGGGCAACGGGGTCGCCGGGACGATCCCGGTCGTCCCCTGGCCACCGGCCCCGCCCAGGAGCTCGACGCCGATGCTGGTGACCCCGGCCGGGACGGTCCACGGCACCGGGGTACCCGTGCAGTCGAGCGTCACGGTCTCGGTCACGGTCTCGGTGGTCGTCCCGCCGGGGGTGGCGGTGACCGGTCCGGCCGGGACGGCGATCGTCGCCGCGGCGACGAGGAGCGCGGCGACGGCCACGCCGGACAGGGGAAGGGCACGGCGACCAAGCACCGTCGGACCCTAGCCCGGGTGCGTGCCGCCCGGGCCGTGCGGGCGGTGCGGGCGGTGCGTGGGCGGTGCGTGGGCGGTCCGCGGGCGGTCCGCGGGCGGTCCGCGTCGGGTGCGCGCGTGGTGCGGGTGCCCGGCGGGGTGCGAACATGCGGGGCGCCCGGGTCCGGCCCGGCACCGACCACGGAGGAGATCGGGATGGGAACGCTCGACGGCTACTCGGTGCTGGTCACCGGCGGCGGCAGTGGCATCGGCGAGGCCTGCGCGGCGGCGCTGCTGGCCGACGGGGCCGCGGTCACGATCTGCGGACGCAGCGCCGACCGACTCGACGCCGCCGCGGCGCGCCTCGGGCGGGCGGTCGCCCGGGTCGCGGCCGACGTCACGGTCGAGGCCGCCATGGAGGCGGCGGTGGCCCAGGCGGCCGAGCACGGTGGTGGGCGCCTCGACGCGGTGGTGGGGAACGCCGGCGGCTCGCTGCACATGGGACCGCTCGTGATGGCCGACCTCGACGCAGTGCGGGCCACCGTGGAGCTCAACGTGCTCGGCGCGTTCGTGACCCTCAAGTGCGCGGCGCCGCTGCTCGCCGAGTCGGGACGGGGGTCCTACGTCGGCGTGTCGTCGCACGCGGGGCGCGACACCTTCCGCTTCCTCGGGGCCTACGGCGCGGGGAAGGCGGGCATGGACCATCTCCTGCGGGTCTTCGCCGACGAGCTCGGTCCCTCGGGGGTGCGGGTGAACACCGTGCTCCCCGGGGTGATCGCGACCGAGCTGATGGTCGCGATCACCGACGGCGGCCCGGTGCTCGACTCCTACCTCGCCGAGATCCCGCTGGGTCGGGTCGGCGAGCCCGAGGACGTGGCCGCGCTGGTCCGGTTCCTGGTCGGCCCCGAATCGGGCTGGATCACGGGCCAGGCGATTTCGGTCGACGGTGGGCAGTCGTTGCGCAAGGGCGCCGACTACGGGGCGTTCGCCCAGGGCGTCTACGGCGCCGACCCGCGGTGGCGCCTGGTGGCGGGCTCGTGATGCCGGCCCTCGACGTCGCGGGCAAGGTCGCGGTCGTCACCGGCGGTGCCAGCGGCATCGGTCGGGCCACCGTGCTCGAGCTGGCCCGCCGGGGGGCCCGGGTGGTCGCGGCCGACCTGCACGAGGACCGGCTCGAGGAGGTCCGGGTCGCGGTGGAGGCGACGGGTGCCCGCATCCTCACCGTGCGCTGCGACGTGAGCCTCGACGCCCAGGTCGAGCACCTGCGCGACGAGGTGCTCGAGGAGATGGGGCGCGTCGACCTCCTGATGAACAACGCCGGCGTCGTCGCGCTGGGGCCACCCGAGACCATGACCATGGCCGACTGGGACTGGATCCTGCAGGTCAACCTGTACGGGGTCGTCCGGGGCGTGCGGGCGTTCCTTCCCCACATGCTGGCCCGGGGGAGCGGGCACGTGGTGAACACCGCGTCGCTCGCCGGTCTCTTCGCGTACGCCTGGGACTCCATCCCCTACATCACGGGCAAGTTCGCGGTGGCCGGCTTCACCGAGGCCCTCGCGCTGTACGCCAACCCGCTCGGGGTCGGCGTCACCCTGGTGTGCCCCGGCCTCGTCGACACGAACCTGGGCGAGACCGCGCGCTTCCCGGGGGTCGACGACCCCGGCCGGTGGCTGCAGGCGATCGAGCTGCCCGATCCGGTGGCCCCCGAGGAGGTCGCGACCCGCGTGTGCGAGGCGGTCGCGGCGGGTCGGTTCCTCGTGACGACGGCCGACGACCTGGTGCGCGCGCGCGTGCAGGAGCGGGCCGCCGACCACGACGGCTTCGTCGCCGGGATGATCGCCCGGCTGCCCACCCCGCCCAATCTGCACCAGGCCTGACCGCCGGGCCGGCGGGTCAGGAGACGCGCAGGGGGATGTGCTTGATGCCGTTGATGAAGCTGGAGCGCAGGCGCGGGCAGTCGCCGGTGATCTCGAACTCGGGGAACCGGTCGAGCAGCTCCTCGAACATCACCCGAATCTCCATCTTGGCGAGGTTGGCGCCGAGGCAGTAGTGCGGGCCCCCGCTGCCGAACGCCATGTGCTCGTTCGGGCTGCGGCCGATGTCGAAGCGGTACGGGTCGGGGAACATGGCCTCGTCGCGGTTCGCCGAGATGTGCCAGAAGACGACCTTGTCGCCCTCGGAGATCTGCTGGCCGCCGAGCTCGGTGTCGCGGGTGGCGGTGCGACGGAAGTTCATCACCGGCGTGCCCCAGCGCAGCATCTCGTCGATGGCCGACGGCATCAGCGACCGGTCGGCCCGGAGCCGGGCGAGCTCGCCGGGGTTCTCGTGCAGGGCGATGATCCCGTGCGAGATCAGGTTCCGGGTGGTCTCGTTGCCGGCCACGGAGAGCAGGAGGAAGAACAGGTCGATCTCGAGGTCCGAGAGCACCTCGCCGTCGACCTCGGCCTTGGTCAGGACGCTGATGAGGTCCTCGTGGGGCTCGAGCCGGCGCTTCGCCGCGAGCTCGGAGGAGTACGCGTACAGCTCCATGGAGGCCATGGCCCGGTCCTCCTCGGTGAGCGCGTACTCGGGGTCCTCGCCACCGATCATCCGGTTCGACCAGTCGAAGATCCGGTGCCGGTCCTCCTGGGGCACGCCCATGAGGTCGGCGATGACCTGCAGCGGCAGCTCGGCGGCGACGTCGACCACGAAGTCGCACGAGCCCTGCTCGGCGACCCGGTCGAGGATCTCGCGGGTCCGGAGGCGCATGGTCTCCTCGAGCGCGGCGACCATGCGGGGCGTGAAGCCCTTGTTGACGAGGAGCCGGTACCGCGTGTGCAGCGGCGGGTCCATGTTCAACATGATGAAGCGCTGCTGCTCGAGCGCCTCCTCGGGCAGGTCCCAGAGGTACACCGCGCTGCGCATCGAGGAGAAGGTCTGCCAGTCGCGGTTGACCGTCGCGCACTGGTCGTAGCCGGTCACCGCCCAGAACCCGCCCCCGACCGACTCCTCGTCGGGGTGCCAGTAGACGGGGGCTTCGCGTCGCAGCCGGGCGAACCACTCGTGGGGCACCCCGGGGACGTAGGCGTCGGGGTCGGTGAGGTCGATTTCGGACAGGGTGGGCACGGTCGGGCGCACCGGGGGACGGTACACCGGGCCGGTGGGGCTTCTGTAACGTGTCTCACGCCCGGTCCGGCCCCGAGGGGAGACGTGCCCATGTACATCGGTCTGACAGCGGAGCAGGAGGCCCTGCGCCAGGAGGTGCGGGCCTACTACGACGAGCTGCTCACCCCGGAGGTGCGGGCCGAGCTCGTCGGCAACGGCGGTGTGGGTCCGGCGATGCGCCGGGTCGTGCGTCAGATGGGCGAGGACGGTTGGCTCGGGGTCGGGTGGCCGACCGAGTACGGCGGCCGGGGCTTCACGCCGGTCGAGCAGTTCCTCTGGTTCGACGAGTCGATGCGGGCCGGTGCCCCGGTCCCGATGCTCACCATCAACACGGTCGGGCCGACGATCATGCGCTACGGCTCCGACGAGCAGCGCGAGTCCTTCCTCCCCAAGATCCTGAAGGGGGAGATCCACTTCTGCATCGGCTACTCCGAGCCGGGGGCCGGGACCGACCTCGCGGCGCTGCGGACCCGGGCCGACCGCGACGGCGACGAGTACGTCATCAACGGCCAGAAGATGTGGACGAGCCTGGCGAGCGACGCCGACTACATCTGGCTCGCGGTGCGCACCAACCAGGAGGCCAAGAAGCACAAGGGCATCTCGCTGTTCGTCATCCCGATGGACACGCCCGGCATCAAGGTCGTCCCCATCCATGTGATGGGTGAGTCCAACATCAACCAGACCTACTTCGAGGACGTCCGGGTGCCGGCGTCGATGCGGGTCGGCGACGAGAACGCCGGCTGGCAGATCATCACCGCGCAGCTGAACCACGAGCGGGTGACCCTGTGCTCGTCGGGGATCGTGGAGCGGGCCCTCACCGACGTGCGCGCGTGGGCCCAACGTTCGGTCCTGCCCGACGGGCGTCGCGTGATCGACCAGGAGTGGGTCCAGGTGTCGCTGGCCCGGGTGCACGCCCGGCTCGAGTTCCTCCGGCTCCTCAACTGGAAGATCGCCTGGGCCTCCACCACCGGCGACCTCCACCCGGCCGACGCGTCGGCCACCAAGGTCTTCGGCACCGAGTTCTACATCGAGGCCTTCCGGCTGCTCATGGAGGTCCTCGGCGAGCGGGCGTACCTCAAGGACGACGCGCCCGGGGTCGAGCTGCAGGCCCGGCTCGAGCACCAGTACCGCGGCCTGATCATCCTCACCTTCGGCGGGGGCACCAACGAGATCCAGCGCGATCTCATCTGCGTGTTCGGCCTCGGCATGCCCCTCGCCCCCCGGTGACGACCCGGCCCGACCGGTAGGAGACGACCAGTGGACTTCAACCTCTCCGACGAGCAGCAGGACCTGCGGACCCTCGCGACGCAGATCATGGAGGGCGAGCTCTCGACCGAGCGGCTCAAGGAGGTCGACGCCGGCCCCGACCACTTCGACCGCGAGCTCTGGCGCACGCTGGCCGCAGCCGGCCTGCTCGGGGTGGCGGTGCCCGAGGCGCACGGCGGCCTCGGCTACGGGTTCCTCGAGGCGGCGGTCGTGCTCGAGCAGGTCGGGCGCACGGTGGCGCCGGTGCCGTACCTCGCGGCGGTGGTCCTCGGGGCTCTGCCGATCGCCCGCTTCGGCACCGACGCCCAGCAGGCCCGGTACCTGCCCGGGCTGGCGGCCGGGGAGACGGTGTGCACCGCGGCCCTGGTCGAGTTCGGCGCCGACCCGCTTGCCCCGCGCACCACGGCGCGCCGCGACGGCTCGGCGTGGGTCCTCGACGGCGTGAAGGAGTGCGTGCCCGCCGGAACCGTGGCCGACACGGTCCTGGTGCCGGCCCGGACCGACGACGGCGGGATCCTGCTCGCGCTCGTGGCGGCCGGCGCGCCCGGGCTGACCCGGGAGCGCCAGGACACCACGAACGACGACCCCGAGGCCCGCTGCACCCTGGCGGGGGTGCGGGTCGACGCCGCCGACGTGCTCGGATCGCCGGCCGACGGTGCCGCGATGCTCGCCTGGATCGTGGAGCGGGCCACCGCCGCGCAGTGCGCGGTGATGGTCGGCGTGTGCGAGGCGGCGCTGCGGATGACCGCGGAGTACACGAAGACCCGCGAGCAGTTCGGGCGGGCCATCGCCACCTTCCAGGCGGTCGGTCAGCGCGCGGCCGACGCCTACATCGACACCGAGGCCATCCGGCTCACCACCTGGCAGGCCGTGTGGCGACTCGCCGAAGGGCTGCCCGCCACGGCCGAGGTCGCGGTGGCCAAGTTCTGGGCCGCCGAGGGCGGCCAGCGCGTGGTGCACGCGGCCCAGCACCTCCACGGCGGGATGGGTGTCGACCGTGACTACCCGCTGCACCGCTACTTCCTGCTGGCGAAGAAGCTCGAGCTCGCGCTCGGGGGCGCCACCCCGCAGCTCGTGCGGCTCGGTGGCATCCTCGCCGCCGAGCCCGTCTGACCCCCGTCCGGCCGTGGCGCCCGCCGTGGTCGAGGCCGTCGTGGACCACGACGGCCTCCGCCACTCCGTGCTCGACTGGGGCGGGTCGGGCGAGGTGCTGCTGCTGCTCCACCCCAACGGGCTCTGCGCCGGGTTCTTCGACCCGCTGGCCGTCCGGCTCACCGACACCTTCCGGGTGATCGGGGTGGACCTGCGGGGTCACGGGGGCTCCGACCCGCCGCCCACGCGCGCGGGACTGCGCTACGAGCCGATGGCCGGCGACGTCCTCGCCGTGCTCGACGCCCTCGGGATCGAGGAGTTCAGTGCAGTCGGAGAGTCGCTCGGCGGAGGTGTGAGCGCGGTGGTCGACGAGCTGCGCCCCGGTGCGATGCGCCGACTCGTGTGCTGCGAGGGGATCGCGTTCGACGCCGCCGCCTTCCCGCGGGGCGCCGCGCCCGGGGAGGGTGGCGCCTCGGGGAACTTCATGGCCGACATCGCCCGGGCCCGCCGGGCGGTGTGGCCCGACCGGGAGGCGGTGCGGGCCCGCTACTCGGATCGACCGCCGTTCGACGTCGTCGCCCCCGAGGCGCTCGCGGGCTACCTGCGGTGGGGCTTCGTCGATCGACCCGACGGCCAGGTCGAGCTCGCCTGCGATCCCGAGACCGAGGCGGCGATCTTCGAGGTGACGTCCGAGCCCGGTGGCGCCGATCGTGCCTTCGCGCACCTCGCCGTGATGCGGGGTCGGGTGGCGGTGCTCCGGGGTGAGGCGTCGTACCTGCCCGAGCCGTGGTTCCGGGCCCAGGCCGACGCCGCCGGCACCGAGTTGCGTACGATCCCGGGCGGACACTTCTTCCTCCAGGAGGACACCGCCCGCGCCGAGGCGATCGTGCGGGCCGAGCTCGGGCGCTGAGCCTCAGGACCCGACGACCCCGCTCCCGACGCCCCCGCTCCCGACGCCCCCGCTCCCGACGACCCCGCTCCCGACGACCCTGCTCGAGCAGATCGGACCGGCATGGCCAAGCACGACGCCGCGATCGAGCGGCTCCTCGCCCACGAGGAGATCGGACAGCTCGTCGCCCGCTACGCGGTGGCGACCGACGCCCGCGACCTCGACGCGCTCGTCGCGCTGTTCGTCGACGACGTCCGGGTCGGTGCCGACCAGGTGGGTCGGGCCGCCCTCCGCGACTTCTTCGACCGTTCGCTGCGCGACGTCGGCGTCACCATCCTCAACGTGGGCACCCACGTGATCGAGTTCGACGATGCCGACCACGCCCGGGGCGTCGTCTACTGCCGGGGCGAGGTCCAGGTGGGGGAGCGCTGGATCGTCCAGGCGATCCAGTACCGCGACGTCTACGAGCGTCGCGACCGTCACTGGTACTTCGTCCGTCGTCGTCATCTGCTGTGGTACGGCCGTGACGTCGGGACCAACCCCGTCGGCCTGCCCCCGGCGCACTGGCCGGCCAATCACACCGGCTGGGGCGAGCTCCCCGAGGGGTGGCCGTCCTGGTCGGCGTTCTGGGGTCCCGACGCCCCGGCGCACTGAGGCCGCCGGGCGTCAGCCGACGGCGCCCGACCGGCGCAGGTGCCCGACGGCGCCGGCGTCGAGCCCCAGCTCGGCGAGGACCGCGTCGGTGTCGGCGCCGAGCGCGGGCGGCATGCCCCGGGCCCCGGTCGGCGTGCCGGTGAAGTCGCACGGTGAGTTCACCATGAGGGTCGTGCCCGGGCCGTCGGGGACCTCGACGAATGCGCCTCCGGCCCAGGCCTGCGGGTCGGCCAGGACCTCCTCGGTCGTCTGCACCGGGGCCCACCACACGTCCTCGGCGTCCAGCGCGACCCCCCACTCGGCCCGGGTGCGGGTGGCGAACACCTCGTCGAAGGCGGCGATCATGTCGCCGACGTTGGCCCGGCGGGCGGCCGCGTCGCGAAAGCGCGGGTCGTCGATCCACTCCGGGTGACCGACGGCCCGGCACAGCCCGGGCCAGTGGCGGTCGCCCTCGAGCCCGATCAGCCACACGTACGCGTCGTCGGCGGTGCGGTACCAGTTCATCGCGGGGTTCGCCATCACGGTGTGGCCACCGATGCCGATGGGCACACCCAGGCGCAGGTGCGTGTTGAGGTCGAACCCGATCGTGTACATCCCCTGCCGGAGGAGCGAGGTGGAGACCATCTGCCCGCGTCCGTCGCCCGCGGGACCGTCGCGTGCGACCAGGGCGGCGCAGATCGCCCCGGCGAGGCTCATCGCCGCGCTGTGGTCGCCCATGCCGCCGCGCTGGAAGGGCGGGGTGCCGCCCGGAGCGGTCAGCACCGACGCGATGCCCGACCGGGCCCAGAACGCGCCCACGTCGTAGGCGGCCCGGTCGCGGTCCTCGCCCGTGGTGCCGTATCCGGTGATGATCCCGTAGACGAGCCGCGGGCTCCGCGTGGCGCACGCCTCGTGGTCGAGCCCGAGGCGCTCGAGGGCGTCCATGCGGAGATTGGTGACGAACACGTCGGCCCCGGCGACGAGGTCGAGCGCGACCCGACGACCCTCGTCGGTGGTGAGGTCGACGACGATGCTGCGCTTCGAGCGGTTGTCGAGCTCGAACGGCGGGTTCACGTCGGGACTCCCGCCCATCATCGTCATGAACTGCCGGGCCGGGTCGCCGGTCGGGGGCTCGATCTTGACCACGTCGGCGCCCCAGTCGGCGAGGATGCCGCCCGCGGCGGGGCCGGCGACCCACACGCCGAGCTCGACCACACGGATGCCTGCGAGGGGTCCGGTCACGGTGTGCTCCTTCGGGTCCCCAGGGTGGTGACCGCGGACCGTACTCTGCCCGGATCGACGCCCGTCCCGCGCCGTTCGCTCCACTGCCGTTCGATCCGCTCGCGATCCTCGTGGTCTGCACCGGGAACACGTGCCGCTCGCCGATGGCCGGGGCGATCCTGGCCGACGAGCTGGCTCGGCTCGGGGTCGCGGCCCGGGTCCACTCGGCCGGGACCCATGCGGTGCCGGGGCCGCCGAGCCCCGGTGCGACCGCTGCACTGCGCGCCCGGGGGCTCGACCTCGCCGACCACCGGAGCCGACGCACGCAGCTCGAGGACCTGCGGGCCGCCGACCTCGTCCTCGGGATGACCCGGGACCACGTGGTGGCCGCCCGGGCGGCCGCGCCCGATCGGGCCGACCGGGCGTTCCTCCCGGGGGAGCTGGCCCGGCTCGGGGCCGCAGTGGGGCCCCGCCGGCCCGACGAGCCGCCGGCCGACTGGGTGGTCCGGGTCGCCCGGCGTCGGCCCGACCCGCCGGTGCCCGCCCGCCCCGAGGACGAGGTGCCCGACCCGGCGGGCGGGTCGGACGAGCTCTACCGGGCCACCGCCGAGCGCCTCGCCGCGTCGCTGTCCCGGGTGGCCCGGCTGCTGGGCGGCGCGCCTGTGTGACGGGCCGTCGCCGACGGCGGGCCGCCCCGGGTACCGCCGGTCGGTCCGGTGGTGCCACGATGTAGGCGCGGCACGCCGGTGCCGATCGTCCGATCCGAGTCCCCAGGAGCAGCCATGACCACCACGGCCGACCGCCCCGTCGGTGCCCGCTTCGGCACCGAGGACACGCCCGAGGAGGCCGCCTTCCGGGCCGAGGCCCGGGCGTTCTTCGAGGGCGTCTCGGAGCGCCGCACCGACCGGGACGAGACCGGGAACTACTTCGCGATGGCCGACAACGACCCGGAGACGCACCGGCGCCACGTCGAGCGCAACCGCGACGCCCAGCGCCGCATCGCCGACGCCGGGTGGGCCGGGTTCTGCGTGCCCGAGGAGTACGGCGGTCGGGGCGGCGAGCGGTGGCAGGAGCGGATCTTTCGTCAGGAGCAGGCCCGCTTCACCATCGACACCGGCCTGTTCGCGGTGTGCCTCGGCATGGTCCTGCCGACGATCCTGGCCCACGGCACCGAGGAGCAGAAGCGCCGGCACATCCCGTCGATGCTGCAGGGCGGGGAGATCTGGTGCCAGCTGTTCTCCGAGCCCGGGGCGGGGTCCGACCTCGCCGGGCTCACCACGCGGGCCGTCCGCGACGGCGACGAGTTCGTGGTCAACGGCCAGAAGGTGTGGAACTCGGGTGCGCACCACGCCGACTACGGGGCCCTCATCGCCCGCACCGACGTCGACGTGCCCAAGCACCGGGGGATCACCTACTTCCTGGTCGACATGCGCCTGCCCGGGGTCGAGGTGCGTCCGCTGCGCCAGGCGACCGGCGTGGCCCACTTCAACGAGGTGTTCCTCACCGACGTGCGGATCCCGGCCGACTGCGTGCTCGGTGAGGTCAACGGCGGGTGGGGCGTCGCCCAGACCATGCTGATGAACGAGCGCAACGTGATCGGCAGCGGTGGGATGGGCGTCGGCTTCGGCGACTACCTGCGCATGGCCCGCGAGCTGGGAGTCACCGACGATCCGACGATCCGCCAGGCGCTCGCCGCTGCGTTCATCCGGGCCCAGGCCGCGGCCCGGGCGGGACGCCAGCCCGGTCCCGAGACGTCGGTCGGCAAGCTCGTCGCGTCGCTGCACTCCGCGGCTAACGGCGACCTCGGCCTCCAGATCCAGGGTGCGGGCGGCATGCTGGCCGGGCCCGACGCGTTCCGGCGGGGGATGTTCCAGCAGATGTTCGTCGGCCAGTGGGGCATGCGCATCGGGGGCGGCACGGAGCAGATCCAGCGCAACGTGATCGGCGAGCGGGTCCTCGGTCTGCCCGGGGAGCCCCGGCCCGACAAGACCCTCCCGTTCAAGGACCTCCCGCAGAACGGATGACCGGCGACGTCCCCGGGCTCAGATCGGCATGGTCGATCCGCCGTTGGGGCGCATGACGATCCCGGTGACGAACTTCGCCGCCGGGGCGGCGAGGTAGAGCGCGGCGAAGGCGATGTCGTCGGGTTCGCCGGGGATCCCCATGGGCGAGAGCTTCGCACCCCGCTCCTCGACGTAGGCCCGCTTGCGCTCGGGGTCGACGGTGCCGTCGGGGCGGCGCGCGTGGCGCTCGTTCATGGGGGTGTCGATCCAGCCCGGCGCGATCGCGTTGACGCGCACGTGGAAGGGGGCGAGCTCGGCGGCGAGCGTGCGTGACAGCTGCGCGACCGCGACCTTGCTCGCGGAGTAGCAGATGATCCCCGGAGTCGCGATGTCGATCGCACCCGACGCGAGGTTGATGATGGAGCCGCTGCGCTGGTCGCGCATGACCCGACCGGCGGCCTGGCATCCGAAGAAGACGCCCTTGAAGTTCACGGCCATGACCCGGTCCAGGTCGGCCTCGGTGGTGTCGAGCACCGACGAGTCGACGATGACCGCGGCGTTGTTCACCATCACGTCGAGGCGACCGTGGCGCGCCACCGCGTCGGCCACGAGGTCGTCCACCTCGGTCCGCCGGCTGACGTCGACGGTTCGGGCCCAGGCCCGTCCGCCGGTGGCGGTGATCGCGGCGGCGGTGGCCTCGGCGGTGGCGGCCACGACGTCGGCGCAGCCCACGGCGGCCCCGGCTTCGGCGAGCCGGAGGGCGATGGCCCGCCCGAGGCCGCGCCCGGCCCCGGTCACCAGGGCGACCCGGTCCGAGAGGTCGAAGGCGTCGGCGATGGAGGACATGACGGGAGCGTACGCCGCGCTCTACGCTGCGCCCCGTGGCCACTGCGCTGGGGGGACTGCGGGTCGTGGAGCTGGGCTGCGGCCTGCCCGCGAGCTACGCGACGAAGCTCCTTGCGCTGCTCGGGGCCGACGTGGTCAAGGTCGAGCCCACGACCGGGGACCCCGAGCGGGGCCGGGGCCCGTTCCCCGGTGACGCCGTCGACCGCGACTCGGGCGGCGGGCTGTTCCGCTACCTCAATGCCGACAAGCGCTCGGTGCTGCTCGATCCCGCCGCCACCGCCGACGTCGGGACGCTGCGCCGGTTGGTGGGCGAGGCCGACGTGCTGGTCGAGGCGCTCGGTCCCGGCGGGCTCGAGGCGCTGGGCCTGACCCCCGACGGGATCGGCACGCCCCTCGGGATCGTGCGCATCAGTCCATTCGGTCAGACCGGGCCCGCCGCCGACGACCCGGCCACCGGTTTCACCGTGATGGCGACGGGCGGCTGGGTGTCGAACCACGGGATCCCCGGGGTGCCGCCCGTGCAGACCGGGGGTCGTCTCCACGACTACACCGTGGGCGCCTACGCCGCGTGCGCCGCGTTGACCACCGTGCGCGCGGCGGCCGTCGGGGGCGGCCCCGCGGTGGCCGATCTCTCGGCGATGGAGGTGATGGTCTCCACGCTGCCGTACCCGATGCTGCTCCACGAGACCTTCATGGCCCTCGGCTTCCCGATCGGGGAGGAGCGGTACTCGACCATCCCCGGGATCGTCCGCTGCGCCGACGGATGGGTCGGGATCAACGCGCTCACCGGGCAGCACTTCCAGGACATCTGCGCGATGCTCGGCGCCCCCGAGTTCGCCCCCCGTCAGCAGGAGATCTCGTGGGGGGGTGCGCCACTGGCCGAGTTCTTCGCCGCCGTGGCGCCCTGGCTCGACGCCCACACGGTCGACGAGATCGTCGGGCTGGCCCAGGCCTTCCGCATCCCGGCCGCGCCGGTGGGGAACGGTGAGACGCTGCTGCGCAACCCCCAGCTCGTGGCCCGGGGCTTCTGGACGACCGAGCCGGGGACCGACCTCGTGTTCCCCGGGCCGCCGTGGCGCCTCGGCGCCACGCCCGCCGCCGCCCGGCGACGAGCCCCCACCCTGGTCGAGGCGCAGGCGACCCCGGCCGGGTTCGCCGACCCCGGGCCCGCCCCGGTCGGCGTCGGCGCCACCGCCGCACTGCCCTTCGCGGGCCTGCGGGTGCTGGACCTCGGCACGTTCTGGGCCGGTCCGTACGTGGGCATGTACCTCGGCGCGTTCGGGGCCGACGTCGTGAAGGTCGAGTCGATCCAGCGCCCCGACGGCTTCCGCTTCTCGGGGGCGTTCCCCCAGGAGGGCGAGGACTGGTACGACCGGGCCGGCGTGTGGCAGGGCACGAACCTCGACAAGCGCGACGTGACCCTCGACGCCACGCGCCCCGACGGGATCGACCTGCTGCGCCGGCTCGTCGCCGGGGCCGACGTCGTGATCGAGAACTTCTCGGCCCGGGTGGTCGAGCAGTTCGGTCTCGACTACGAGGGGGTGCGCGCGCTGCGCCCCGACGTCATCATGCTGCGCATGCCCGGGTTCGGGCTCGACGGGCCGTGGCGCGACTACGTCGGCTGGGCCATGGGCATCGAGCAGGCGTCGGGGATGGCGCAGGTCACCGGGTTCGCCGACACGCCCATGCACCCCGGTGGGTTCGCCGACCCGATGATCGCGATGCATGCAGCCACCGCGCTGCAGGCCGCGCTCGCGCACCGGGAACGCACCGGCGAGGGCCAGATGATCGAGGTGGCCCAGCTCGAGACCGCATGCTGCCTGACCGCGGACCAGCCCATGGACTTCCAGTGGAACGGCCGCACCGCGACCCGGATCGGCAACCACGACCTCCGCATGGCGCCCCAGGGCGTGTACCGCACGAGTGACGGGGAGTGGGTCGCGTTGACCGTGCGCAACGATGCGGCGTGGCGCGACCTGGTGGAGGCGCTGGGGCGGCCGCTGTGGGTCACCGACGACTTCGCGACGGCGGCGGGTCGCCAGGCCGGCCGCGACGACCTCGACCAGCTGCTGGGCGAGTGGTTCGCCGAACGGTCGGCCGACGACGCGCTCGCCCTCCTGCGCCCCCGCGGTCTCGCCGTGGGGCGGGTCCTGCGGGCCCCGGCCATGTACGACGACCCCCAGCTCGCGGCCAGGGGGTACTTCGTGCCCCTCGAGAACCCGAAGACCGGGGTCCGCCGGTACCCGGGGTGGCCGATGCGGTTCTCGTTCGCCGCGGCCCCGCACCGCTTCGGGCCCCCCACCCTGGGCCAGCACAACGCCGAGGTGCTGGGGGAGCTCGGCGTGGGCCCGGCCGACCTGGCCCGCCTGGAGGCCGACGGGATCGTCGGCACCCGGATGGCGGGCGCCTGAGCCGCCGGGACGGCGTAGCCTGAGTCGATCCCGGGAGGTGACGATGTTCCTCGACTACACCGACGAGCAGAAGGCGCTGAGCAAGGAGCTCCGGGAGTACTTCGCCCGGCTGCTCCCGCCGGAGCTGCGGGCCGAGATCGGCGCCTCGGGGGAGGGCAGCCCCCGCTTCCGCGAGATCGTCCGCCAGATGGGCCGGGACGGCTGGCTCGGCATCGGGTGGCCCACCGAGTACGGCGGGCAGGGGCGGGGCGTCCTCGACCAGTTCGTGTTCTTCGACGAGGTGCAGCGGGCCAACGCGCCGTTCCCGTTCGTCACCGTCAACACGGTGGGTCCTGCGCTCATGGAGCACGGCACCGACGCGCAGAGGCAGCGGTACCTCCCCGGGATCCTCGCCGGGGAGATCAACTTCGCCATCGGCTACACGGAGCCCGAGGCCGGGACCGACCTCGCCGCGCTCCGGACCCGGGCGGTGCTCGACGGCGACGAGTGGGTGATCAACGGCAACAAGGTGTATACGAGTGGGGCCAACCAGGCCGACTACGTGTGGCTCGCCTGTCGGACCGACCCCGACGCACCCAAGCACAAAGGCATCTCCATCATCGTGGTGCCCACGTCGGCGCCGGGGTTCTCCACCACCCCGATCGTGACCGTCGGCAGCGTCGTGACCCAGGCCACCTACTACGAGGACATCCGCGTCCCGAAGGACAACGTCGTCGGTGAGGTCAACGGCGGCTGGCGGCTCATCACCAGCCAGCTCAACCACGAGCGGGTCGGCCTCGCTGCCCTCGCCGGACAGACCCACCGCTGCTACGACGACGTGGTCGAGTGGTGCCGGACGACGCCGGCGGCCGACGGCAGTGGCCGGATGATGATCGACGTCGACTGGGTGCAGCGCGACCTCGCCGAGGCCTACGCCCGCGGTGAGGCGATGAAGCTCCTGAACTGGCGGATGGCCGCCGCGGTCGCCGACAACACGCTCACCCCCGCCGACGCATCGGCGGCGAAGGTGTTCGGCGTCGAGACCCAGATCGCCATGTACCGGCTGATGCTGAGCGTGCTCGGGGCGGCGGGCTATCTCCCCGCCGGTTCGCCGGGTGCGGTGCTGCGCGGCGACGTGGAGCGCAACGGCCGGGCCGCCCAGATCAACAGCTTCGGCGGCGGGGTCACCGAGGTCCTGCGCGAGATCGTGGCGACGGCCGGCCTGGGGATGGTGCGCCAGGCCCGGTAGGGCCCAGAATGGCCCGCCCAGCCCGGCGGCCGAGAGCGGAGAGCGATGCACGAGAGCGGGACCACCGATGGGGCCGCGTTCCTGGCCCGGTGCAAGGCGTTCGAGGGGCGGGAGGTCGACGCGCTGGTCGCGCCCGACCCGGTGAACCAGGCGATGATCCGGCACTGGGTCGAGGCGATCGGCGACACCAACCCCGTGTACACCGACCCGGAGGCGGCGGCGGCCTCGGTCCACGGCGAGATCATCGCCCCGGCGGTGATGCTGCAGGCCTGGACCATGCCGGGACTCCGCGGCACCGCGCGCGGTCCGGGTGACACCAACCCGCAGTCGCAGCTGCTCAACCTGCTCGACGACGCCGGATTCGTCGGGGTCGTGGCGACCGACAGCGAGCAGGAGTACGCCCGGATGCTCCACCTCGGCGACCGGATCACCGCCCGCTCCGTGATCGACGAGGTGTCGGCGGAGAAGCGCACCGCCCTCGGGGTGGGCCACTTCATCACCACCCGGATCGACTACACCGCCGCCGACGGCGAGCTGGTCGGCACGCAGCGCTGGCGCATCCTCAAGTTCCGCCCCGGCACCGGTCGGGGCACGGTGAATCCGCCCGTCGCAGCGGAGCCGGAGCCCGAGCCCGAGCCGCCGCGACGGATGCCCCGCCCGCGGCCCGGCACGACGCTCGACAACCTCTTCTTCTTCGAGGGCGCCATGGAGCGCCGCCTGCTGATCCAGCGGTGCGCGGCGTGTCAGGTGCTCCGGCACCCGCCCCAGCCCCGCTGCGATCGCTGCGGTGCCTACGACTGGGACACGGTCGAGGCGTGCGGTCGGGGCACCGTGTACAGCTTCGTGGTCAACCACTACCCGCAGGTCCCGGCGTTCGACTACCCCCTGCCCATCGGGCTGATCGAGCTCGAGGAGGGCACGCGTCTCGTCGCCCAGATCGTCGACTGCCCGATCGAGGAGATCGCCGTCGGCATGGCGGTCGAGGTGACGTGGCTCGACGACGACCCCGACCTGGTCGTGCCGGCGTTCCGCCCCGCAGGGAGCGGCTCGTGAACTTCGCGCTGACCGAGGAGCAGACCGCGGTCCGCGACCTCGCCGAGCAGATCTTCACCGGCACGGTCACGGTCGACCGGGTCAAGGAGATCGAGGCCTCCGACGACCGCATCGACCGCGCGCTCTGGCGCGAGCTCGCCGACGCCAACCTGCTCGGCATCGCCCTGCCCGAGGAGCACGGGGGCTCGGGCCTCGGGCTGACCGAGACCGCCCTGGTGCTCGAGCAGCAGGGCCGGGTCGTGGCACCGGTGCCGTACTGGGCGACGGTGGTCCTGGGCGCCCTCCCGGTCGCGGCCTTCGGCACGCCGGCCCAGCAGCAGGCGTTGCTCCCCGGGGTGGTGGCCGGTGACGTGTGCCTCAGCGCCGCGCTGGCCGAGTCCGGGGTCAACGACCCGAACGCCCCCGGCACCGTGGCGGTCGCCGACGGCGACCACTGGCGCATCGACGGGGTGAAGCCCGCGGTGCCCGCCGGGCACCTCGCCGACCGGATCCTCGTGCCCGCGACGACTGCCGACGGTCCGGCGGTGTTCCTGGTCGACCCGACCGCACCCGGCGTGTCCCGGGAGCGGGCGGTCACCACCGACCGCGGGATCGTGGCCCACTGCACCTTCGCGGGGGCGCCGGCCGAGCGGCTCGGGGGTGACGCCCACCGGGGGGAGCGGGTCGTCGCCGCCCTCGTGGACCGCGCCCTCGTGGGGCTGTGCGCGCTCCAGCTCGGCGTGTGCGAGGCCGCGGTGCGCCAGGCCGCCGAGTACACCTCGGGCCGCTTCCAGTTCGGCAAGCCGCTGTCGGCGTTCCAGGGATCCCAGATCCGGGGCGCCGACGCGTACATCGACACCGAGGCCATCCGGGTGACGATGCTCCAGGCCGCCTGGATGCTCGACACCGGCCGGGCCGCGACCGCCGACGTGCTCGTGGCCAAGTGGTGGGCGGCCGAGGCCGGCCAGCGGGTGGTGCACCACGTGCAGCACCTCCACGGCGGCATGGGGGCCGACGTCGAGTACCCGGTCCACCGGTACTTCCTGTGGGGCAAGCAGATCGAGGACACCCTGGGCGGCGCCAGCGCCACCCTGGCCCGCCTGGGCCGCACGCTCGCGGCCCAGGCCCACGCGTGAGAGGACCCATGACGACTTCCCTGCGATCCCTGCGCTACGACGACGTCCGGGTCGGCGACGAGCTCCCCGTGCTCGAGGTCCCCCTGACCCGGTCCCTGATCGTCGCCACCGCCATCGCCTCGCGCGATTACCAGGACGTGCACCACGACCCGGCCCTGGCCGAGGCGAAGGGCTCGCCCGACATCTTCATGAACATCCTCACCACCAACGGGTTCGTCGGCCGCTACGTCACCGAGTGGGCCGGACCCGATGCGGTCGTGCGCGCGGTGAAGATCCGCCTCGGCGCCCCCAACCACCCGGGTGACACCATGCGCCTGACCGGAGCGGTCACCGCCAAGGCCGAGGGTCGCGTGGAGGTGGGGATCCGGGGGGCCAACGCGCTCGGCGACCACGTGACCGGCACCGTGTCGCTCGAGCTGCCCGGCCCGGTCGTGCCCGGGCGGTCGGAGCCGGACGAGCAGCAGCCGACGTCGAAGCACGAGTCGAAGCGGAAGTCGAAGAAGCAGTCGAAGCAGAAGTCGAAGCAGAAGTCGAAGAAGCAGTCGAAGCAGAACGAGCCGAAGCAGGCGACGAAGGGTGCGCGACGGTGAGCGAGCGTCACCGGCTGCTCGATGCAGCCGCCATCGTGGGGATCGGGGCCACCGAGTTCTCCAAGAACTCCGGCCGTTCGGAGATGCGCCTCGCGGTCGAGGCCTGCGAGGCGGCCATCGCCGACGCGGGGCTCACCCCCGACCAGATCGACGGCTGGGTCACCTACAGCGCCGAGACCAACCCCGAGATCGAGGTGGCCAAGAACCTCGGCGCCGGCGAGATGACGTTCTTCTCCCGGATCCACCACGGCGGCGGCGCCGCCTGCGGCGTCATCCAGCAGGCCGTGCTGGCCGTGAGCGCCGGGGTCGCCGACTACGTCGTGTGCTACCGGGCGTTCAACGAGCGGTCCGGCCGCCGCTTCGGCGCGGGGGTCCAGGACCGACCCGCCCAGGCGACGGCCGAGAGCGCAGGCTTCGCCTGGTACGCCCCCTTCGGTCTGCTCACCCCGGCCCAGTGGGTGGCGATGTTCGCCCGCCGGTACATGCACGAGTACGGCGCGACCAGCGAGGACTTCGGACGGATCGCAGTCGCCGACCGGACCCATGCCGCCACCAACCCGAAGGCGTACTTCTACAACGCGCCGATCACCCTCGAGGACCACCAGCAGTCGCGCTGGATCGTCGAGCCACTGCACCTGCTCGACTGCTGCCAGGAGTCCGATGGCGCCCAGGCCATCGTCGTCACCACGCCCGACCGGGCCCGGGACCTGCCCAACCCGCCGGTGCTGGTGCGGGCGGCGGCCCAGGCGGCGGGGGACCACCAGGAGATGATGACGAGCTACTACCGCCCGTCGATCACGGGCCTGCCCGAGATGAACCTGTGCGCCCGCCAGCTCTACAACACCACCGGGCTCGGCCCCTCGGACTTCCAGACCGCCGTCATCTACGACCACTTCACCCCGTTGGCCCTGCCGCAGTTCGAGGAGTTCGGCTTCTGCGGTCGGGGCGAGGCCAAGGACTTCATCGCCGACGGCGCGATCGAGCTCGGGGGCCGACTGCCGATCAACACCCACGGCGGGCAGCTCGGCGAGGCGTACATCCACGGCATGAACGGCATCGCCGAGGGCGTGCGGCAGGTCCGGGGCACCTCGGTCAACCAGGTGCCCGGCGTGGAGCACGTGCTCGTGACCGCAGGCACGATGGTCCCGACCAGCGCGCTCGTGCTCGGGGCCGACCGGGGCGGGGCGCTCCCGGCGCCGTCGACCCGCTCGTTCGGCTTCAGAGGTAGGCGAGGAGGCGGGTCTCCGCCTCGATGAGCCGGGCCCAGTCGCCCAGGTGGAGGCTCTCGTCCTCGCCGTGGATGCGGCTGCCCGGGTCGGCCGGACCGAGGAGCAGGGCGGGGATCCCGCCGAACGCGTCGGCGAACGGTCCGACGAACGGGATCGTGGCGCCCACGCCCATGAGGACCGGCTCGGTCGCGAACGCCTCGCGCAGGGCCCGGCCGGCCGCGTCGAACGCCGGGCCCGTGGGCTCGCAGCGCCACGCCGGCGTGGCCTCACCGGGGGTGAACGTGCACTCGAGCCCGAACGGCACCCGGCGCTCCAGGTGCGCGGCGAGGGCGGCGTTGATCCGGTGGGGGTCCTGGCCGGTGGCGACCCGGACGCTGATGCGGGCGGCCGCCTCGGACACGATCTGGTTCGACGAGCCCGCGATGGGATGACCGTCGATCCCGACGACGGTCACGACCGGTCGGAGCCACAGGCGCTCGAGCACGTCGATCGCGTCGTCGCCCGCGAACCCGACCCCGGGCAGGAGCCCCCAGGTGGCGTGGAACGTCGCCGGGTCCGTGGCCAGGGCGGCCAGGCGGGCCCGCTCGTCCGGTCCGGGCGGTCGCCAGTCGTCGTAGCACCCGTCGAAGGCGGGGTCCCCGTGCTCGTCGACGAGCGAGGCGAGCAGCCGGGCCAGGGCCATCACCGGGTCGGGGGCGACGCCGCCGGTCATGCCCGAGTGCAACGGGCTCCCGGCCGAGCGCAGGCGCACGGTCCCGCCGGCCAGGCCGCGCAGCGAATAGGTGAGCCCGGGGGTGCCCACGGCCCAGTTGCCGGCGTCGGCGAGGAGGAGGACGTCGGCGGCGAGCGCCTCGCCGTACTCGGCGAGGAAGCGACCCAGCCGGGGTGAGCCGATCTCCTCCTCGCCCTCGACCAGCACCTTGACGTTGCAGGGCAGGGTCCCGGCGGTGCGCAGCCAGGCCCGCACCGCCGCGGCGTGGGCGACCGCGCCGGCCTTGTCGTCGGCGGTGCCCCGGCCGAAGAGCCGACCGTCGCGTTCGACCGGCGTGAACGGGTCGCTGGTCCACCGGTCGACGAAGCCGGGTGGCTGCACGTCGTGGTGGGCGTAGAGCAGCACCGTGGGTGCATCGGGGTGATGACCCCACTCGCCGATGACGCACGGGGGCGCGTCGTCGACCGTGGCGAGGCGCACGTGCTCGAGCCCCGACGCCTCGAGCAGCGCGGCGGTCGCCTCGGCGCTGGCGACGACGTCAGCCGCCCGGGCCGGATCCGCGCTGATGCTCGGGATGCGGACGAGCGCCTCGAGCTCGGCGCGTGCCGCCGGCACGTCGGCGGCTGCCGCAGCGACGGCGGCGTCGAGCGCGGCGGGACCGGGAGGCACGGGCCGGGCCCGGCTCAGGTGCCCGGGGCCGCCGGGACGTGGGGGAACAGCTCCTCGAACGTCTCGATGGTGATGCGGCGCCGGGTCGCGGGGTCGACGTCGTCGAAGAGCTCGTGCAGCGTCTTCTGCGTGTGGCCGAACGTGCCCTCGAGGTGGGGGTAGTCGCTGCCCCAGCACACGTTGCGCCAGCCCATCGCCCAGTTGGCCGCCGGGGCCGACCGGTCGTGCTGGAACGAGGCGTAGACGTGCTCGTAGAGGTACTCGCTCGGGAGCCGCGACAGCGTGGGGCGCACAGCGGACGCGTGCTGGCGGTACCCCTCGTCGAGGCGGTCGGCCACGAACGGCCCCCAGGTCGCGCCACCCTCGGAGACGATCACCCGCAGCCCCGGGTAGCGGTCGAACACGCCGCTCGCGATCATCTTCGCCACCGCGCGCTGCCCGCCGTAGGTGGTCTCCATGTAGTTGAGGATCGCGCCACCCGGTCCGCGGTAGTAGTTGCCGTGGAACCCGGCGGCATCGTGGGGCTCGGTGCCGATGTGGTAGCCGAGCACGAGGCCGGTCTCCTCGAGCGTGGCCCAGAGGGGCTCCCACACCGGATCGGTCCAGTCCTCGGCGGTGGGCGGGGCGACCGAGCAGTACGCGGCCCGGTATCCGAGGTCGGCCGCCCGCTCGAGCTCGGCGACTGCCGTCTCGACCGTGAGCAGCGGCAGGGTCGCGGTGCACACGAAGCGGGGGGAGTGGGCCTGGAACTCGATCGCCCAGTCGTTGATGGCCCGGCAGCCCGCCGCGAGCAGCTCGGGGTCGTGGATCGACGACATCCAGAAGCCGATCGAGGGGTAGATGAGCTCGGCCCAGATCCCCTCCGAGTCGAGGTCCTCGAGCCGCAGGACGGGGTCGTTGCCCCGGCCGACGCGGTCGCCGAGGCCGTTGCCCTCGTGGTCGCGCAGGCTGAACGCCTTCGGGATGCGGCGCTCGAACGACTGGCCGTCGACGAAGATGGTCTCGAAGCCGCGCTCGAGGTCGAACTCGCTGCGGGGCATGCGGTCGGCGAGGTCCGGGCTGAGGGCCGTGCGCCACAGGTCGGCCGGCTCCACCAGGTGGGAGTCGCCGGAGTTGGCCCAGATCATGTCGTCGGGTTCCCGCGCTGCGGTGCGCAGGGCGCCGGTGCGGGGGGATCCGGTCTGCGGGTCGGCCATGGTCTGCTCCTCCTCGTCGAACCGGACCGATACTACGGTCGGGCGATGGAGTACGCGACCGACCTCGCCGCCACCCTTGCCCTCGAGCCGCTCGACCGGGACCTCTACCGGGGGGCCAACACCGTGGCGGCCAAGATCCGCCCGTCGCTGTTCGGGGGCCAGGTGTGCGCGCAGGCGCTGATGGCTGCGGGCCGCACGGTGCCCGACGGGCGCCTGCCCCACTCCCTGCACGGCTACTTCCTGCGCCCGGGCCGGATCGACCTCCCGGTGGTCCTGCGGGTGGACCGCGACCGCGACGGGCGCTCCTTCTCCGCCCGCCACGTGGCGGCCCTCCAGGACGGCGAGGTCATCTTCTCGATGCTGGCGTCGTTCTCCACCGGGGCGGCCGAGCACCGCTTCGAGGACGTCGGGCCGCTCCCGGCGCCGCCCCCCGATGCGTGCGCCCGCTCCGGCAACGACGAGCTCCTCGAGGTGCGCCAGATCACGATGACCGAGGTGGTCGACGGGCGCCAGCTCTACTCCGACCGGCTGTGGGTGCGCACCGCCCACCCCCTCCCCGACGACCCGATGGTCCAGGCCTGCGCCCTCGCGTACCTGTCGGACCTCGGCACCGGCTTCGGGCGCACGGTGGTCCCCGGGACGTCGGGGCAGGGTGGGCCGAGCATCGACCACGCCCTCTGGCTGCACGAGCCGGCCCGGGCCGACGCCTGGCTCCGCCTCGACCTCGAGCCCTGGAAGGCGACCCCGGGGCGGGCGCTCTACCGGGGGGTGCTGCGCGACGAGGCCGGGCGGCTCGTCGCGTCGCTGGCCCAGGAGCACCTGCTGCGGGCCGAGCCGGTGATGCCGCCCGCATCCTGAGCCCGGGGCCCGGGGCCCGGGGCCCGGGGCCCGGGGCCCGGCGGGCGGCCGTTCGGGTGGGACATCGGGGTGCCGGGCGCCCCGCCGGCGTGGCAGGCTGGGGTCATGACGACCGACAGCACCCCCGAGTCCGACCCGTTCGCCGAGTTCGACGCCGCCGCCGGAATCGGGGCGGTCCGGGACCCGTATCCGGTCTGGGCCGAGTTGCGGGCCCAGACGCCGGTCCACGCCGGGTCGCTCGCCGAGCGGTTCGGGGTGGCATCAGTGGAGGACGCCCTCCTCACGCAGACCCCGTACACCCCGCTCACCTACGCGGCGGTGCAGCAGATCCTGCGCGACGGCGAGACGTTCTCGTCGGCCGGGTACGCCAACACCATCGGCCTCGTGTTCGGCCACTCGATCCTCGAGATGGACGAGCCCGAGCACCACGCCTACCGCGCGCTGATCCAGCAGGCGTTCACGCGCAAGGCGATGGAGACCTGGGAAGCCGAGATCGTGCGGCCGGTGGTGGAGCGCCACGTCGCCGAGTTCCGTGACCGGGGCTCGGCCGACCTCGTGCGCGAGCTGCTGTTCCCGTTCCCGGTCACCGTGATCGCCGAGATGATCGGTCTCCCGACCGAGGACCTCCCTGCATTCCACAAGAAGGCGGTCGAGCTCATCTCGATCGCGTCGAACATCGAGACCGGGCTCAACGCCTCGGCCTGGCTCTACGACTACTTCCAGGGGATCATCACCGAGCGCCGGGCCGCCCCGCGCCACGACCTCATCAGCGTCCTCGCCCAGGCCGAGCTCGACGGGCAGCGCCTCACCGACGACGAGATCATCGCGTTCCTGCGGTTGCTGCTCCCGGCCGGGGCCGAGACCACCTACCGCTCGTCGAGCAACCTCATGATCGGCCTGCTCAGCAACCCCGATCAGCTCGCGGCGCTGCGCGACGACCGGTCGCTGATGCCCCAGGCGATCGAGGAGGGCATCCGCTGGGACCCGCCCCTCACGAGCATCGGGCGCACGTGCACCCGCGACACCGTGGTGGAGGGCGTGCTGATCCCGGCCGGCTCGCCGGTGCACGTGTGCATGGCCGCGGCCAACCGCGACCCCGCCCGCTGGGACCGGCCCGACGAGTTCGACCTGCACCGCGACCCCAAGCAGCACATGGCCTTCGCCTTCGGTCCCCACATGTGCCTCGGGATGCACCTCGCCCGGATGGAGACCGCGGTCGCGGTCAACGCCGTGCTCGACCTCCCGGGGCTCGCGCTCGACCCGACGGCCGAGGACGTGCACGTGAGCGGGCTCGCGTTCCGGGCGCCGGCGGCGCTCCCGGTCGTCTTCGGCTGATTCCGGGGCTCAGCCGCCGTCGGGGCTGGTGGCCGAGCCGCCCTTGGCCCGGTACCGGTCCTGCCACTCCCTGGGGGGCGGGTCGGAGCGGTGCGGCCCGGCGCCGAACATGCGCGGAACCTCGTCCTTGAGGTCGCCGACGGCCCAGCCCCGGTCGTCGCGGTGGATGCGCTCCTGCGCGACGAAGGTCGCGACGTGCTGGATGAGGCCGCCGCTCACCGTGAACGCCTGCCCGCTGATCCACTGCGCGTACGGCGAGGCGAGGTAGCAGACCAGCTCGGCCACGTGCACCGGGCTCTGGTGGTCGAAGGTGCCCGGGCCGGTGCCGGCGTTGCGGGCGGTGCGCCAGCCCACCGCCGCGAGCCGGGTCCGGGCCCCGGGGAGGATGCAGTTCGCGGTGGCGCCGATGGGGGCGAGCTCGGTGGCGATCGCCTCGGTGAAGGCCAGGCACCCCGCCTTGGCCGCGGTGTAGTTCGACTGCCCTGCCCCGGCCATGAGCAGCAGGCCGGTCGAGGTGTTGACGACCCGTCCGTACACGGCCCGGCCCGCCTTGTGCTCGCTGCGCCACCAGCGGGTGGCGGGGGCGGTCACCGAGAACGTGCCCTTGAGGTGCACCCGGATGACGTCGTCCCACTCGGCCTCGGAGAGGTTGTAGACCATTCGGGGCCGCCCGAAGCCCGCGTTGTTCACCACGACGTCGATGCGACCCCACTCGTCGATCGCCCGCTGCACGACCGCCTCGCCGCCGGCGGCGGTGGAGATGTCGTGACCGTCGGTGACCGCTTCCCCGCCCGCGGCGCGGATCTCGGCCGCGACCTGCTCGGCCGGGGCCTCGTCGGAGGGCGTGCCGTCGGTGTTGACGCCGAGGTCGTTGACCACCACCTTGGCGCCGTACGCGGCGAGGCGCATCGCGTGGGCGCGGCCGATCCCGCGACCGCCGCCGGTGACCACCGCGACCCGGCCGGCCAGCATGCGGTCGGCCTCGGGGGTGGCGCTGGGCTCGAGCAGGGCGGCGCTCGGCGGGGTGGGGTCGTCGGGCATGGTCGGACTCCTGGACGGCTCGGCACCGCCGGGGTCGGCGGTGCGGTCTGCGAGGATGCCGGGGGACCGTATCGGGTCGACGGGGGAGCGGGCACATGTCCGAGTTGGGCTGGGCGGTGGGGGCGGTGCGGGTGACCCCGGTGGTGGAGCGGGCGACGGCGATCCCGGCGGCCGCCTTCTTCCCGTCGGCGACCGACACCGCCCTCGCGGCGCACGACTGGCTCCAGCCGTGGGCGCTGACGCCCGCCGGGGAGGTGCGGATCGTGATCCAGGCGCTCGGGGTGGAATCGGCGGGACGGCGCATCCTCGTCGACACCTGCGTCGGGCAGCGACCGCTGCCGGAGCCCTTCTCCCACCTGGCCGACGACGGCGGCTTCCTCACCGCCCTCACCGCGGCGGGGTTCGGTCCCGACGAGGTCGACGTCGTGGTGTGCACCCATCTGCACTTCGATCACGTCGGCTGGAACACCACCTGGGACGGGACCGGGTGGGTGCCCACCTTCCCGAACGCCCGCTACGTGCTGGCCCGCACCGAGTACGAGCACTGGCGTGACGCGGGACCCGAGGCGTGGGCGGCGCAGTCGGCGGTGTCGTTCGCCGACGCGGTGCTGCCCCTGGTCGACGCCGGCGTGGTGGACCTGGTCGACCCCGACCACGCGATCACCGACGACGTCGCGCTGATGCCCACGCCCGGGCACTCGCCCGGGCACGTCTCGGTCCGCATCCGCTCGGGCGGCGCCGAGGCCTGCATCACCGGCGACTGCGTCCACAGCCCCGTGCAGCTGGCCGAGCCGGACTGGTTCACCCGTGTCGACCACGACCGGGCGCGGTCGAGCGCCACGCGGCATGCGCTCGTGGCCGAGTGCTGCGACCGCGACGTGCTGGTGATCGGGACGCACTTCCCGCCGCCGACGGCGGGTCACCTCGTGACGGGTCCGGGCGGCGGCGTGCGGTTCCGGCCGCTGGCGTGACCGCTCAGCCCGCGTCGAGCGCGCCGAGGCGCTCGTGGCGGGCGAACTCGGCGAGGAGCGTCTCCCGGTCGGCCGCGGTCATCGGGACCAGCCCCGCCCCGCGGGCCGGGCGCCAGAAGACGGGCTCGGCGGTGTCCCACCGCTCGCGGCGCAGCACGCGCTTGAGCGGCTTCTGGCTCTCGGTCACCGGCATCGCCTCGGTCACCCGCACGTAGCGGGGCGACCACTTCGTGCCCAGGTCGGTCTGCTCGCCGAGGAACTCGTCGAAGTCGGCCGGGTCGACGACGGTGCCGGGTCGCACCTGGAGCGTGGCCATCACCTGGTCGCCGACCTCGGCGTCGGGGACGGCGTAGACCGCGGCGAGCACCACCGACTCGTGTCGGGCCAGGATGCGCTCGATCGGCGCGGCGGCGAAGTTCTCGCCGTCGACCCGGATCCACTCGAAGTCGCGACCGGCGAAGTAGATGTAGCCCTCGTCGTCGCGGTAGGCGAGGTCGCCGGTCCAGTACCAGCCGTTGCGGACCCGCTGCTGGTTGGCCTCGTCGTTCTTGTAGTAGCCCTCGAACCCCGCGGCGCCGTTCTTGTTGACCATCTCCCCGATGCACTCGTCGGGGTTCAGGAGCCGGCCCTGGGCGTCGAAGCGGGCCCGGGGCATCTCCTCGAGCGTCTCGGGATCGCACACGACGATGCCGTCGGCGGGCATCCCGAGTGCGCCCTTGGGCATCTCGGGGCTCCGGTTCACGTGCGCGCCGCCTTCGGTCGAGCCGTAGCCGTCGACCACGGGGCAGCCGAACCGGGTCTCGAACCGCTCGATGTCGAGGTCGGCGGCCTCGTTGCCGAACGCGAGCCGCAGCGTGTTGTCGGCGTCGTCGGGCTGGGGGGGCGTGGCCAGGATGTACGAGAGCGGCTTGCCGACGTAGTTGAAGTACGTGACGCCGTACTTGCGGACGTCGGGCAGGAAGCCCGAGGCCGAGAACCGCCGGCGGGGCACGGCCACCGACCCGACGAGCACCCACGGGCAGAACGACGTGATCACCGCGTTGGAGTGGAACAGCGGCATCGCGAGGTAGAAGACGTCGTCGGCGCTCAGCCCCATGTTCCCGCTCAGGATCGTGGCGCTGTACAGCAGCCGGCGCTGCGAGAGGATGCAGGCCTTGGGCGCGCCGCTCGTGCCCGAGGTGAACAGCAGGTTGTAGGTGCCGTCCTCGTCGACCTCGACCTCTGGCGGCGTGGTCGGGTAGGGGTCGAGCGCGGCGGCCGAGGCGGGATCGTCGACCACGAGGAGGTTCCCGTTGGCGTCGCCGAGGTCGAGGCCGTCGACGAGCGACAGGTGGCGGGTCTCGGTGACCACGATCTGGCAGTCGGTGTAGGTGATGTCACGGGCGAGCTCGGCGCCCCGGCGGGTGGGGTTGACCCCCACGAGGACGGTGCCCGACAGCGCGGTGGCCCCCAGCCACATCAGGTACTCGGGGGTGTTGTCGAGCAGGACGCCCACGTGGGGCGGCCGCCCGGCGGGGAGCCGGTCGAGCAGGTACGCGGCCCGGCGGCTGCAGGCGTCGACGTACTCGGCCCAGGTCCAGGACCGGTCCTCGAACCGGAGGGCCGCCCGGGGGTCCCCGGCCCGGCTCCGGATCAGCTCGGCGACGTTGGTCATGGCGATCCCCCTGGAGCGCTCGGTCGGGCGTGCGGGCGGGCGGGCGGTCGGTGCCGAGGCCGCGCTCCCGCCCCGTTCTAGTGCGTCGGTGGCCGCCGGGGCCCGCCCCGGGTTGCTGCGTCGGTCATCTCAAGTTAGGCTGCCCTTAGTAACCGGGGATCTCGGAAAGCGGGGGGCAAGGTGACGGCACGGGCGGGCGGCGGCGGATCCGGGCGGGTCGGCGGAGCCGGGCGGGTCGGGCGGGCCGCCCTCGTCGTCGGGCTGGTCGCGGGGTTGGTCGCCGGGCTCGTCGCCGGGCCGGCCGGAGCCGCCCCCGGGGACTCGATCACCGTCTACAGCGGCCGCAACGAAGCGTTGATCAAGCCGTTGTTCGACCAGTTCACCCGGGACACCGGCATCGCGGTGCAGGTCCGCTACGGCGACAGCGGTGCCCTGGCTTCGCAGATGCTGACGGAGGGAGGCGCCAGCCCCGCCGACGTCTTCGTGTCCCAGGACGCCGGCGCGCTCGGCGCGCTGACGAACGCCAAGCTCCTGGCGAAGCTGCCGGCCCGGAGTCGCAACGCGGTCGCACCGGAGTACCGGGCCGACGACGGCACCTGGGTCGGGACCAGCGGTCGGGTCCGGGTCCTCGTGTACAACCCGAAGTTGCTGCCCGATCCCCCCACCACGATCGACGAGGTCGTCGATCCCCGCTACAAGGGGAAGGTCGGGTACGCGCCGACCAATGCGTCGTGGCAGTCCTTCGTCAGCGGTCTGCGGGTCCTGCGGGGCGAGCGCAAGGCCGAGAAGTGGCTGCGGGCGTTCGCGGCCAACGAGCCGAAGGCGTACGCGAGCAACGCAGCGATCCGTGACGCCGTCGATGCCGGACAGATCTGGATGGGCCTGGTCAACCACTACTACCTGTGGCAGAAGATCGTGCAGGTGGGGGAGGCGTCGGTGGTGGCGCGCAACCAGTTCATGGCGCCGGGGGACCCGGGTGGGCTGGTCAACGTCGCCGGGGTGGGTGTGCTGAAGTCCTCGACGAACAAGAAGGCCGCACAGGCCTTCGTCGACTACCTGCTCTCGGAGAGAGGTCAGGCGTACTTCGCCGACAGCACCTATGAATATCCGCTCGCTGCGGGCGTCCAGCCCTCGGTGCGGTTGCCGAGTCTCGCCAAGCTGCGGGCGCCGGCGCTCGACCTGTCCGATCTGGACTCCCTCGCCGCGACCCAGGAGCTCCTGGCCGAGACGGGGCTCCTCACGCGGTGACCGGAGTCGCGGTGGTGGCCCCGCGCGGGCCGCTCCGTCGCCGCCCCCCCGTCGTGCTGGTGCTCGGGGCCCTCGTCGCGGTGGTCGTCGCGGTCCTGCCGCTCGTCTACCTGGTCGACCGGGCCGGGAGCCTCGGCTGGTCGGCGGCGGTCGGCGAGCTGGCCCAGCGTCGGACCGTTGCGCTGCTGTGGCGCAGCGTCGTGCTGGCCGGGACCGTCACCGTGCTCGCCTCGGTGATCGGGGTCGCCGCCGCCTGGCTCGTCGTCCGCAGCGACGTCCCCGGGCGCCGCCTCTGGTCGGTCCTCGTCGTGCTCCCGCTCGCCATGCCCTCCTACGCCGCGGCCTACGCATGGCTCTCGTGGCGGCCGGCGATGGCCCCGTTCCCGGGAACCGTGTTGGTGCTGACCCTGGTCGCCTACCCGTACGTGTACCTCCCGGTCGCAGCGGCGCTGCGTCGGCTCGATCCGGCCCAGGAGGAGGTCGCCCGCTCGCTCGGCCAGCACCCGGCCCGGGTCGCGGTGACGCTGACCCTGCGCCAGGTCCGCCCAGCCGTCGCGTCGGGTGCGCTGCTCGTGGCGCTGTACGCCCTCTCGGACTTTGGGGCCCCGGCGCTGTTCCGCTACGAGGTGTTCACGTTCGTCATCTACGGCGCGTACAACGCCGGCTTCGACCCGACGCGGGCGGCCGTGCTCGGCCTCGCGCTGGTGTTCGTGGCCGCGCTCGTCGTGGTGGCCGAGGCGTGGGTCCGCGGGCGACCCGCCTACGCCCGGATCGGATCGGGGGCGCCCCGACGCCAGTATCCGGTCGCGTTGCGGGGCGGTCGCCCGATCGCGGTCGCGTTCCTCGTTGCGGTGTTCGCGCTCGGCATCGGGTTCCCCATGTGGCGCTTCCTGTACTGGACCCGGGAGGCGCTCGACCGCACGGTGCCGTGGGGTGAGGTCGCCGATGCGCTCGGGCACACGCTGTGGTGGTCGCTGCTCGCGGCAGCCGCCACGCTGGTCCTGGCCATCCCGGTCGGCGTCCTCGTCGCGCGGTACCGTTCGCGCCTCACCGCCGGGCTCGAGCGGTCCACGTACGTGGCCCACGCCCTCCCCGGGATCGTGGTCGCGATCGCACTCGTCTACGTGGGGGTCACCGTGTTGCGCCCGGTGTACCAGGAGGTCCCGCTGCTCATCCTCGCGTACGTGGTCCTCTTCTTGTCGCTCGCGATCGGTACGGTCCGGACCGGGGTCGAGCAGACGCCGGTGGCCCAGGAGGAGGTCGCCCGCTCGCTCGGGCGGCGGCCCGGGCAGGTGCTGGCTCGGGTGACCCTGCCCCAGGCGGCGCCGGCGCTCGCCGGAGGCGCCGCGTTGGTGTTCGTGACCGCGATGAAGGAGCTGCCGGCCACGCTGCTGCTCCGTCCGACCGGACTCGACACCCTGGCCACCCGGCTGTGGACGTTCACCTCGGAGAGCAACTACGCCGCGGGTGCGCCCTACGTGGTCGCGTTGGTCTGCTTCGCTGCGATCCCCACCGCCCTGCTCTCCCGATTCGTCGTCGACGCGGGCGCCCGGCTCGAGGAGCACCGTGACTGATCACGCGCGGGCGCGCCATGACTGACCGCGCGCGGGCGCGCCATGACTGACCGCGCGCGGGCGCGCCATGACTGACCGCGCGCGGGCGCGCCATGACTGACCGCGCGCTCGCGTGCACCGGGGTCACCAAGGCCTTCGGAGGTCGGACGGTGCTCGATGGCATCGACCTCGAGGTCGAGCCCGGGACGATCACCGCGATCCTCGGGCCGTCGGGGGAGGGCAAGACCACCCTGCTGCGCATCGTGGCCGGGTTCGAGACCGCCGACGCCGGCACCGTGGCGATCCGGGGCCAGGTGGTCGACGGGGCGGGGCGCCCGGTCCCGCCGCACCGGCGCCGGGTCGGGGTCGTGCCCCAGGAGGGCGCGCTCTTTCCGCACCTCTCGGTCGGCGCGAACGTAGGGTTCGGGCTGGCCCGGGCCGGCCGGGTCGAGCGGGTGGCCGAGTGCCTCGAGCTCGTCGGCCTGTCCGGCACCGAGCGGGCCCGGCCCGACGAGCTGTCGGGGGGCATGCAGCAGCGGGTCGCCCTGGCCCGCGCGCTGGCCCCCCGGCCCGACCTCGTGCTGCTCGACGAGCCGTTCTCCGCGCTCGACGCCGGGCTGCGGGCCCAGGTGCGGGCCGAGGTGTGCGAGGTGCTGCGCCGGGCCGGGGCGACCGCCGTGCTCGTCACCCACGACCAGCAGGAGGCCCTCTCGGTGGCCGACTTCGTGGGAGTCCTGCTCGGCGGCCGCGTGGTCCAGCACGCCGATCCGGTCCGGCTGTACCGGGAGCCGGTGAGCCTCGAGGTCGCCCGGTTCGTCGGCGAGGCGGTGGTCGTGGCCGGACGGGCCGACGCGAGAGCCGGCGGGCCGGGCGGGCCGGGCGGGATCGACACCCCGCTCGGGGTCCTCGTCCCGGCCGGACCAGGCCCGTACGTCGGCCCGGTGACCGTGCTGGTGCGGCCCGAGCAGCTCGTGCTCGCGTCGACGGGCACCGGGGTCCCGGCCCGGGTGGTGGGACGGACGTTCCTCGGTCCCGACGCCCTGGTGGACCTCGCCGTCGACGGCCTGGCCAACCCGGTGCGGGCCCGGGTCGGCTCCTGGGCCCTGCCCGAGCCGGGGGCGACGGTCGGGTGCACGGTGGCCGGTCCGGTCGCGGTCTTCCCCGGCTGATGCCCACGGGCCTGAGCGCCCCGGTGCTTGCACGGACCCGCCCGGGGTGACACGGTTGTCAGGTATGGACTCCGAAACCCTCTTCCACGACGCCGCCTCGATCGACTACCCGATCCTCGACTGCGACGCCCACGTCAACGAACCGCCCGACACCTGGACGACCCGGGTCCCGGCGGCGCTGCGGGACCGGGCCCCCAAGGTGGTGCGCCGCGACGACGGTGACCACTGGTCCTTCAACGACGGGGAGAGCATCCGGCCGGTGGGGCTGACCGCCACGGCGGGCCGGTCGTTCCTCGACTACGCCCCGGTGGGTGGGCGCTACGAGACAATGCGGCCGGGCAGCTTCGACACCGACGCCCGCCTCGCCGACATGGACCTCGACGGCATCTGGCTCCAGGTGCTGTACCCCAGCGTCACCCTGTTCGGGGCCAAGGTCTACGGCTCCGACCGCGAGCTGCAGCTCGCCTGCGTGCGGGCCTACAACGACTGGCTGGCCGAGTTCTGCGCAGACTCCGACGGGCGCCTCGTCGGACAGGCGATCCTGCCCACCACCGGCGTGCAGGACATGGTCGACGAGACCAAGCGGGTGCTCGACCTCGACCACCGCGGCGTGGTGATCTCGTCGTTCCCCAACGGCGGGCTCACGCCGCTGCCCGAGGACGAGCCGTTCTGGCACCTGGTCCAGGACTCCCGCACCCCGGTCGCCGTGCACATCGGCAGCTTCCTGCCCAACCTCGGCACCGCGGCGGCGGCGAAACCGCCCCCCATGGACGTCAAGCAGTTCATGGGCGCCGCCGGTGCGACCAAGTCGGGCTCCCAGACGCTCCCGGTGGTCTGCCAACTGCTGTTCTCGGGAGTGTTCGAGCGCTTCACCGAGGTCGACCTGCTGCTGGTGGAGTCGAACATCGGCTGGATCCCCACCCTGCTCGAGCAGGTCGACGACATGTTCTACCGGTACCGCTTCTTCACCAACGGCACCGACATGCAGGTGACCCCGAGCCGGATCTTCCACCGCAACTTCTGGGCGTCGTTCATGGTCGACACCGTCGGCATGGACCTGCGGCACCGCCTCAACGTCGATCACCTCATGTGGTCGAGCGACTACCCGCACTCGGGTTGCGACTGGCCGAACAGCCGGTTGACGATCGAACGCAACTTCCGCGGGGTGCCCCGGGCCGAGGTCAAGAAGATGCTGCACGACAACTGCAAGCGCCTGTACAAGCTCGACCACGTCCCCGACCGGCTCCCGGACCGCTGAGCCCGGTGGGTCGACTCGACGGCAAGGTCGCCCTGGTCACGGGCGCGGCCCGGGGTCAGGGCGCGGCCGAGGCGCGGCTGTTCGCGCGTGAGGGTGCCCGGGTGCTGCTCGGCGACGTGCTCGACGACGAGGGTCGCGCCGTGGCCGAGGCGATCGGCCCGGCTGCGGTCTACCGCCACCTCGACGTCGGTGTCGACGCCGACTGGGCCGCCGCGGTCGCCGACGTGCGCGACCGGTGGGGAGCCCTGCACGTGCTCGTCAGCAACGCCGCCACGTTCACCCGGGTCCAGCGCATCGCCGACACCCCGGCGGCCGAGTACGAGCGGGTCATCGCGATCAACCAGGTCGGCACCTACCGGGCCCTGCACCACTGCATCCCGCTGATCCGCGCGAGCGGTGGGGGCGCGATCACGCTGGTCTCGTCGGTCAACGGGCTGGTCGGGTCGGCGGGCTCCGCCGCGTACACGTCGGGCAAGTTCGCGGTCCGGGGCCTGGCCAAGGTCGCCGCCCTCGAGCTGGGGCGCGACGGCATCCGGGTGAACTCGCTCCACCCCGGCGCCATCGACACCTACATGATCTCGCCCGAGGCCTTCGGGGGCGCCGACGTCCGCCCCCGGCTGGGCGAGGGCGTGCCCCTCGGCCGGGTGGGCACCCCCGAGGAGGTCGCCGAGCTGGTGGCCTGGCTGTCGTCGGACGCGGCGTCCTACTGCACCGGCGCCGAGTTCGTGATCGACGGTGGGATGACTGCGGGGCCCTTCCGGTCGGCGGCGACCGGCGAGGCCGGGTGAGCGACGCCGAACGCCGGTCGGGGACCTCCTTCCGGGTCCTGCGCCGTCGGGACTTCGCCGTCTTCTGGAGCGCGGCCCTCGTGTCGAACACGGGGAGCTGGATGCAGACGATCGCGGTGCCGTTCGTCGTCTACCAGATGACCCGGTCCACCGCCTGGCTCGGCTTCGCCGCGTTCATGAACTTCATCCCGGCGATGATCGCCGGGCCGTTCGGGGGCTCGTACGCCGACCGGCACTCGCGCAAGCGGATCCTCGTCGTGACCCAGACGGTGATGATGCTCTCCGCGTTCGCGCTGTGGGCGACCTGGGTGTCGGGCATCGCAACCCCCGGGCTCATCGTCGGGATCGTCTTCCTCTCGGGCTTGGTCGCCGGCATCAACATCACGACCTGGCAGGCCTTCGTCACCCAACTGGTGGAGCCCGGCGAGCTGGTCGACGCCGTCCGCCTCAACTCGATGCAGTTCATGGGCGCGCGCGCCCTCGGTCCGGCCATCGCCGGCATCGTCCTCCAGGCCTTCGGGGCCTCGGCCGCGTTCTTCATGAACGCCGCGTCGTTCCTCCTGGTGCTGGCCGCCCTGGCCTTCGTGCAGCCCCGGACGCAGGTCTTCTCGGCGACGGGGGGCAGCGTGCTCGGTCACCTGCGCGACGGCTGGCGACTGGTGCGGAGCCGGACCTCGCTGTTCCTGCCGATCTTCATGATCGGGATCGTGTCGCTGCTCGGCACCTCGGTGATCCAGCTCGCGCCGGCCATCGCCAAGGAGATGTTCTCGGTCGGCCGGGGGGCCTACGGGCTCCTCGTCGCCGCCTTCGGGGTCGGCGCGGTGACCGGCTCGGTCGTCATCGCGTTCATCGCCGACCGGATGCTGCGGTCGGTGGTGGCGAGCGTCGGCATCCTGGGCCTCGCGCTCGGGGTGATGGCGCTCGGGCTCGCGCCGGTCTACGGGGTCGGCGTGGCGGCCATGTTCGTCATGGGCCTCACCTATCTGCTCCTCGCCACCTCGCTCAACACGGGAGTGCAGGCCCGGGTGGAGGACGAGTACCGGGCCCGGGTGATGGCGATCTACCTGTCGTCGCTCCTGCTCGGGGTCCCCCTCGGCTCGCTGGTCCAGGGGAAGATCGCCGAGCACGTCGACCTGCGGGTCGTGATCGTGGGCTCGGGGCTCCTGCTGCTGGGCTACGCGGCCATCACCTGGTCGCGCCACGCCCGGCTGCGGCCCCTCGACGAGTCGTTGATCGAGCAGACACTGGCGGTGCCGCTGGTCCCGTGACCTTCCGGGCCCGCCGGTGAGGTGATGGTGCCGGTGGGCCGGTCAGGTGATGGTTCCGGCGACCTTGTGCTCGACCAGCTCGTCCCAGGTGTAGCCGAGGTCGAGCAGCACCTCGTCGGTGTGCTCGCCGTGCTCGGGGGCGGGCCCGAGGGAGTGCGCCTGCCCGTCGAACTGGGCGGGCGCGCCCACGAGGTCGAACGAGTGGCCGGCCTGGTCGGAGACCACCTGCACGTAGCCGTTGGCGACCACCTGCGGGTCGCGCACGAGCTCGGGCACGCGCTGGACCGGTGCCCACGCCCCGGCCAGCGTGGCGAAGGCGGTCCGCCA
>VGBI01000011.1 GCA_016870595.1 Actinomycetota bacterium | reverse complement strand
ACACCCGCAACGACACGGCATCGCGGGGTGGACCGCCGACCTCGACGGGATGCTCGCGAGCAGCGACGTCGTGAGCCTCCACACGCCCCTCACCGACGAGACCCGCCACCTCGTCGACGCCCGTCGGCTCGCGCTGATGAAGCCGACCGCCGTGCTGGTGAACACCGCGCGGGGACCGGTGGTCGACGAGGCTGCGCTCGCCGAGGCGCTCCACGCCGGCCGACTGTTCGCGGCGGGCATCGACGTCTACGAGCGCGAGCCCGAGGTGCACCCCCGCCTGCTCACCGCCCCCCGCACCGTGCTGCTGCCACACCTCGGCTCGGCGTCGGTGGCCACCCGCGTGCGCATGGCCCACCTCGCCTGCGCCGGGGCGCTCGCGGTGCTGGCGGGCGAGACCCCGCCCAACCTGGTCCACGCCTGAGCGCGTCCCGGTCGCCGGCCGGGTCAGGCGGGAGTCAGGGCGCAGGTCAGGCGGGGGGATCGACCGTGACCGGGGTGGGGTCGAGGCCGAGGAGCTCGACCGTCGTGCGCCCGGCCCGCAGCTCGCGGAAGAGCCCGGCCTCGGTGTCGGTGCGGGCCCGGGCGGCGGCGCGGACCGCACCCAGGGCGGCGGCGGGCACGACCACCACGCCGTCGACGTCGCCCACGACCCAGTCGCCCGCTGCGACGGGTGCGTCGCCGACCGTCACCGGCGCGCCCACTGCACCCGGCCGGTGCTTGGTCGCGCCGGTGAGCGCGATGCCCGACGAGAAGACGGGGAAGCCGTGCGCGGCGAGTGCGTCGACGTCGCGCACGCAGCCGTCGATCACCAGGCCGGCGATCCCGGCGGCCTCGGCGGCGGTGGTCAGGATCTCACCCCAGTAGCCGAACTCGGGGAGGTCGCCGACGTCGACGACGAGGACCGACCCGGGCGGCGCCTGGGTGACCCCGACGTGGATCGCGAGGTTGTCGCCCGGGGTGCAGCGCACCGGCACCGCCGGACCCACCAGCGACGCGCCCGGCCACACCGGGCGGATGCGGGGCCGCATCCGGTGGGCGCCGCACTCGCCGAGGGTGGCGGCGCCGTGGCGGGCGAGCGCGTCGCACACCTCGGCGGCCGCGGCGTCCGGGGCGGGGGGCGGGGCTCCCATCGGGATCCGGGCTCCTCCTGGTTGCGGGCGGGGGTGCGGGCGGGGGTGGGGGGGGGGGTGGGGGCGTGGTTGCGGGGCAGGGTTGCCGACGTGGGTGCGGGCGTGGTTACGGGGCAGGGTCGTGCCGCCGTGCGTCTGGCGGAGGGAGTGGGATTTGAACCCACGAGGAGGCTTGACACCCCCTACTCGCTTAGCAGGCGAGCACCTTCGGCCACTCGGTCATCCCTCCGTGGGGGGTGGAGTGTAGGCCCCGGGTGGCGGGTGTCGCCTAGAAAGGGTCCGTGACACTGCGCTTCACGGTGGCGGACTCCGACCTCGGACCGCTCCTCGTCGCGGCGTCGCCCCGGGGCCTCGTCGCCGTCCGCCTCGGCGACGGCGACGACGACGCCCACGGGACGCTCGAGGCACGCTTCGGCGAGTGGAGCGCCAGGGCCCGTCCCGACCTCTCCCCGACCCGCGACGACCACGGGCTGGTCGACGAGGTGGCCGTCGTCCGGGCAGCGACGGCGGGGGTGCCCGTGCCGCCCGACCTCCCCCTCGACCTCACCGGCACCCGGTTCCAGGTGCGGGTCTGGTCGGCCCTGCGGGCGATCCCCCGGGGCGAGGTCCGCACCTACGGTGCGGTGGCCCGGGCGGTCGGGGCCCCCCGGGCGACTCGGGCCGTGGGCTCGGCCTGTGGCGCGAACCCAGTGGCGATCGTGGTCCCGTGCCACCGGGTGGTCCCCGCCTCGGGCGGGGTCGGCGCCTACGCCTACGGGGCCGGGCGCAAGCGCCTGCTCCTCGGTCGGGAGGGCGTCGCCGATGCCGGGGTCGGATCACTGGTCGGATCATGACGTTCCAAGCGGTTTGATCCGGTTCAGCCGACCCTGGGGGGCCCTGACGGGACATCGGCCTCCCGACTTAATACAGTCCCACCCGGAACCCCGGGCACCACCCGGCGCCGGGAACGGGGTCTTGCGCAACTACATGCATCTGCATTAGAACACCACCGCAATCGTTCGCAGGTTCGCGCAGCGGACACGCGGGCGACCACGCCAACCGCGGCGACGAAGCCGCACAAGGGGGATCACAACCATGAAGCGTCGGTTCTTGGTCGCCGCGTTCGGAGCAGCCATCGTGGCCGTCTCCGTGACCGGTGGCGGCACCGCTCTCGCCCAGAGCAAGGGCAAGATCAACCCCAACGCCCGCCTCGAGTTCGGTATGAACATGGGCGGCGGCGGCTTCAGCCAGCGGCTGCAGCCCGACCGGATGACCGCGATCTGCGACTCGGTCGTCGGGAGCCAGGTCTTCGGCACGCTGATCCGGCGTGACATCAAGACGAACAAGCCGGTCCCGAACCTCGCCGAGTCGTGGGACATCGTCGACCCGAGCACGTTCAAGATCACGCTGCGCAAGGGCCTGACCTTCCAGGACGGCACCCCGCTCGACGCGGCCGCGCTGAAGCGGGACATCGACCTCAAGCGGGTCGCCCCGTCCACCCTGGCCCCGACCCTCGGCGTGATCTCCGAGGTCGTTCCCGAGGCCGACGGGCGCACCGTGACGATCAAGCTGTCGCAGCCGGTCGCCGGCATCATGCCCCTGACCTTCGCCGGTCGCGAGGGGATGATCGCGGCGGCCTCCAGCACCGACCAGAAGCCGGTCGGCGCCGGGCCGTTCAAGTTCGACTCCCAGGTCGTGGGCCAGGAGATCAAGGTCTCCAAGTTCCCGAACTACTGGGACGCCAAGAACGTCAAGCTCGCCGGCATCGATTACAAGAACCTCGACACCGCCCAGAACGGCGTGCTCGCGGTGGTCGCCGGTGACCTCGACATGGTGGAGGGTGCGGGCCAGGCCAACGCCCCCGCCGAGAACGACCCGAACACCGCGATCGAGCGGGCGACGGGTGCCGACTACTGGAAGCTCAACCTGAACACCTCGAAGCCGCCGCTCGACAACGTCGAATTCCGGCGGGCGATGAACTACGCCATCGACAAGAAGGCGATCGCCGAGGCCCTGTTCCCGGGCAACTACGAGCTCGCCACGCAGTCGTACCCCAAGGCCTTCGTCGACCAGCACCAGAAGGACCTCGCGGGTCGGTACCCCTACAGCGTGAAGAAGGCCAAGGAGGCCCTGGCCAAGTCGGGTGTCAAGACCCCGGTGACCCTCACCGTGGTGCCCCCGGCCAACAACCCGAACTTCTCGCGGTTCGCCGAGATCGTGCAGGCGAACCTCAAGGAGATCGGCGTGGACCTCACCATCGCGCCCTCCACGAACCTCCTGCAGACCTTCTTCCGGGACAAGCAGGGTGACTTCGTGACCACCCTGTGGCCGGCCCGTCCGGACCCCTCGGTGACGATCCAGCGGAACTTCACCCCGAACCAGGTGACCAACGCCGGCAACAACTACAGCCCCGAGATCCCGACGGCCCTCGCCGAGATCCAGGCTGCGGACACGCAGGCGGCAGCCCGGGCCGGGTACAAGAAGGCCATCAACATCATCGTGGACCAGGCCTACGAGGTGCCGATCTTCTTCCCGGTCCTGTCCAACGTGCACCAGAAGTACGTGGTGAGCGATGACTGGCAGGTCTACGGCTCCTGCCAGGGTGTCGACTTCTCGAAGGTCGCCATCACCACCAAGAAGAAGTAACCCCGACGGGGGAGGAACGGCCCGGGCGGCAGCGGCTGCCCGGGCCGTTTCTCATCTCACCCGTCGTCCTCCCCGCCTCTTCCCCCCGCCCGGGGCGACCCGGACCGGCCCCGAGGTAGCGCACCCGTGCTGACGTTCATCCTCCGACGAGTCCTGGCGCTGATCCCGCTGCTGTTCATCGTCAGCGTGATCGTGTATGGCCTCATCCTCATCGTGCCCGGTGACCCTGCGATCACCCTCGCCGGTGGCGAAGAGGCCACCAACGAGCGCATCGAAGAGGTCCAGAAGGAGCTCGGCCTCGACCGGCCCTTCCTCGTCCGCTACGGCGAGTGGGTCGGCAACGCCGCCCAGCTCGACTTCGGGCGGTCGCTGTACTCCGACCTCCCGATCACCGAGGAGATCGCCGAGCGGTTCCCGAAGACGCTCCAGATCGCCGGGGGCGCGCTCGCCTTCGGACTGCTCGTCGGCATCCCCCTCGGCATCATCTCGGGTATCCGGCCCCGCTCGGTCTCGGACCGAGCGGTCGTGTTCATCACGAGTGCCGCGATCGCGATCCCGACCTTCTGGCTCGCCCTGATCCTGATCCTCCAGCTCGCCGTCTACCGCAACATCCTGCCGTCGCGCGGCTTCGTGCCCTTCAGCGAGTCGCCGGCCCAGTGGTTCGAGCACATGATCCTGCCCTGGATCACGCTGGGCACCCTCACCGCCGCCACCATCGCCCGTCAGCTCCGGGGCGCGCTGTCCGACACCATGGGCAGCGACCACATCCGCACCAGCCGGTCGGTCGGGCTCCCACCGGTCAAGGTGGTCGGCAAGCACGCCCTGAAGAACTCGTCGGCCCCTGTGCTCACCGTGGTCGGCCTCCAGATCGCCTACCTGCTCGGGGGAACCGTCGTGGTGGAGCAGATCTTCGGGATCGCCGGCCTCGGCTCCTACGTGCTGACCGCCATCAACCGCAAGGACTTCCCGGCGATGCAGGGCGCAGTCATGTTCATCGCGCTGATCACTGTGGTGGTGAACCTGATCGTCGACATCTCGTACGCATTGCTCAACCCGAAGGTGCGTGTCGAATGACCGACCGGCATCCCGATCCCAACGCCGACCCGTTCGTCACGAGCGGGAACGCCGGGCCCCTCGACGCCACGACCGAGGTCGAACGCTCGGTCGAGGGCGCATGGGTGCCCGTCATGCACCAGTCCGACGACATGCCACGGCACGTCGGGTTCTGGAAGCGCTTCCGACGCAACAAGGTCGCGGTCGCCGCCGCGATCTACCTCATCCTGTTGATCCTCGCCGCGATCTTCGCGAGCCACATCGGTCTGCAGGATCCCAACGCCCAGAACATCTCGGAGATCAACCGACGCCCGTCGGCGGCCCACTGGCTCGGTCAGGACGACCTCGGGCGCGACGTGTTCGCGCGGATCATCTACGGCGCCCGGGTCTCGCTCCAGGCCGCCTTCACGGCCGTGGCCATGGCCCTTCTGGTCGCCGTGCCCATCGGCCTGTTCTCCGGGTTCGTCGGCGGCTGGATCGATCTGGTCCTCATGCGGATCTCCGACGCCGTCCAGGTCAATCCCGGCCTGGTCCTGGCCCTCGTCATCACGGGCATCCTCGGGCCGAGCACGACCAACGTGGCGGTGGCGCTCGCCTTCGTGTTCACGCCGGGATTCGTCCGCCTGATCCGCGGCCAGGTGCTCTCGGTGCGTGAGGAGACCTACATCGAAGCCTCCCGGTCCATCGGGGCGAAGCGCGGGTACATCATCCGCAAGCGGGTGCTGCACAACGTGGCGTCGCCGCTGATCGTGCAGGCCGCGGTGACCGCCGGGTTCGCCCTGCTCGCCGAGGCCAGCCTCAGCTTCCTCGGACTCGGCGTCCAACCGCCTCAGGCCACCTGGGGCACGATGCTCTCGCGGGCCTTCGCCCAGGTGTTCCAGGCCGGATGGCTGCTCTGGATCCCGGGTAGCGCGATCGCCCTCACGGTGCTGGCGTTCAACCTCGTGGGCGACGGACTGCGCGACGCCCTCGGCGCGGAGGGACGGAATTGACCACTCCCGACATCACTCCGACGAGCGCCACGGGACCCCTGCTCGAGGTGACCGACCTGTCGGTCTCGTTCACCGCGCACAAGCAGACCGCCAAGGTCGTCGACCAGGTCTCCTTCTCGGTGCAGCCGGGCAAGACCCTCGGGATCGTGGGTGAGAGCGGCTCCGGCAAGACCGTGTCGTCCCTCGCCCTCGTCGGGCTGCTGCCCCGGACCGCCAACATCACCGGGTCGGCCCGCTTCGCCGGGCAGGAGCTCGTGGGGATGACCACCCGGCAGCAGCGCCAGATCCGGGGCAACGACATCTCGGTGATCTTCCAGGAGCCGATGACCAGCCTCGACCCGGTGTTCACGGTCGGCAACCAGCTGACCGGGGCGCACCGCAACCACCAGGGCGGCTCCAAGAAGGATGCGCTCGACCGGGCCGAGGAGATGCTCCGCCTGGTGGGCATCCCCGAGCCCCGCAAGCGGCTCGCCGAGTACCCGCACGCCTTCTCGGGCGGCATGCGCCAGCGGGTGATGATCGCCCTCGCCCTGATCAACTCCCCCCGCCTGCTCATCGCCGACGAGCCGACCACCGCGCTCGACGTGACCATCCAGAGCCAGATCCTCGAGCTGCTCCAGGAGCTCCAGCAGGCGATGGGCATGGCGATCCTCTTCGTCACCCACGACCTCGGCGTGGTCGCGAGCGTCTGCGACGACGTGTCGGTGATGTACGCCGGCCAGGTGGTGGAGCAGGCGGGCATCGACGAGTTCTTCGCCCACCCCCGCCACCCCTACAGCGAGGGGCTGCTGCGCTCGATGCCCCACTCGGTGCCCAAGGGCGAGCGCCTGCGCATGATCCCGGGCACGGTCCCGCTCCCGAGCCGGTTCCCCACCAGCTGCCGGTTCGCCGGCCGCTGCCCGTACGCGCAGGAGGCGTGCACGGCGGACCCGATCCCGCTCGAGCAGCTCGACGACGGGCGGGTGGTGCGCTGCGTCCGCCACCGCGAGCTCGTGATGGAGGCCCGGTCGTGACCGATGTGAGCGACACCACCACCCCGTCCGAGCCCCCGGCGACGCCCGCCGACGGCGCCGCCCCGCTGCTGCGGGTCCGGGACCTCGAGAAGGTCTTCCCGATCAAGAAGGGCCTGCTGCGCCGCACCGTGGCGCACGTGCGCGCCGTCGACGGCGTGAGCTTCGACATCGCCCGCGGTGAGGTGCTCGGTCTGGTGGGTGAGTCGGGATCGGGGAAGTCGACCACCGGTCGGCTCCTGCTCCGCCTGATCGAGCCCACCGGTGGCTCCATCGAGCTCGAGGGCAAGGAGCTGCGCGACCTCGAGGGCGAGGAGCTCCGGGCCGTGCGCTGCGACATGCAGATGGTCTTCCAGGACCCCTACTCGTCGCTTGATCCACTCGCCCCGGTCGCCGACATCGTCGGAGAGCCGTTCCAGGTGCACTTCAACATGCCGCGCAAGGAGCGGGACGAGAAGGTCGTGAAGCTCCTCGAGCAGGTGGGGCTCAGCGCCCAGCACCTCCGTCGGTTCCCGGCCGAGTTCTCGGGCGGCCAGCGCCAGCGCATTGCCGTCGCCCGGGCCCTCGCGCTGGAGCCCAAGCTGATCGTGGCCGACGAGCCCGTCAGCGCGCTCGACATGTCGACCCAGTCACAGGTCGTGAATCTCCTGAGCGACCTGCGCGAGCGGCTCGGCGTCGCCCTGCTCTTCATCGCGCACGACCTGTCGATCGTGCACCACGCCAGCGACCGGATCGCGGTGATGTACCTCGGCGGCATCGTCGAGGTCGGCGACGCCGACGACGTGTACTCGCACCCGTGCCACCCGTACTCGGAGGCACTGATCTCGGCCGCGCCGGTGCCCGACCCGGTGGTCGAGCGCAGCCGCCGCCGCATCGTGCTCGAGGGCGACCCCCCGAGCCCGCTGGACCCGCCGTCGGGCTGCCGGTACCACCCGCGCTGCGCCTACGCGATGGACATCTGCTCCCAGGTCGCACCCGAGCCCACCCCGACCCTGGCCGGGGGCGAGGTGGCGTGCCACCTGCACACCTCGGGACCGGCCCTCGCCGGCCGGCCGCTCGCCGAGCTGAGCGGCGTCACCACCCACGAACCGGGCTGACCCGCGGGCGCGGACCCGTCGTAGGCTGGGAGCGTGACGACGACCGCCGTGCCCCCGACCGTGCCCGACCACCCCCTCGGCCTGATCACGGGTGAGGAGATCCGGACCGCCGCGGCGGCCGTGAAGGCCGACCCCCGCTGCACCGAGGGGTCGCTCCTCGCCCACGTGCGCCTCCACGAGCCGACCAAGGCCGCGCTCGCGGCCTGGTCACCCGGCGACCCAGTCGCACGGGTGGCCGAGGTGCAGGTGGTCCCGGCGGGCCGGAACGCGGTGATCGAGGCGCTCGTCGACGTGGCCGCCGGCACGGTGACCGACTGGGTCGAGCACGAAGGCGAGCGTCCGGGCCTGCTGTTCACCGAGTCGATGCACGCGATCATCGGGTGCCGGGAGGACGCCGAGTGGCAGGCGGCGATGCGCCGACGGGGGATCGAGGACCTCGACCTGGTCCAGATCGACCCCTGGCCGGCCGGCACGTTCGGGTCACCCCACGAGGAGGGGCGCCGCATCGCCCGCTGCATCATGTTCGTGCGGGAGTCGCCCGACGACAACGGCTACGCCCGCCCGGTCGAGGGCGTGGTCGCCTTCTGGGACATGACCAACCAGTGCATGCTCGAGGTCGCCGACCACGGGGTGGTGTCGATGCCGCCCGAGCGGGGCTCGTACCTCCCAGCGGACCACGAGCCCCTGCGCACCGACCTCAGGCCGCTCCAGATCGTGCAGCCCGAGGGCCCGAGCTTCACGGTGGAGGGCAACCTCGTGCGGTGGGGTCGCTGGTCGGTGCGAGTCGGCTTCGACCCCTACGAGGGCCTGGTGCTCCACCAGGTCACGTACCACGACCACGACCGCGACCGCCCGGTGCTGCACCGGGCCTCGGTCACCGAGATGGTCGTCCCCTACGGCGACCCCGGGCCGCTCCACGGGTGGAAGAACGCGTTCGACGCCGGGGAGTGGGGCCTCGGCCGCATGGCCAACTCACTGAAGCTCGGCTGCGACTGCCTCGGCGAGATCCACTACTTCGACGTGCAGATGGCCACCGAGGCGGGTGACCCCTACACGCTGGAGCACGCGATCTGCATGCACGAGGAGGACTACGGGATCCTCTGGAAGCACCACGACCTGCAGGGTGGGACCAACGAGACCCGTCGCTCGCGGCGACTCGTGATCAGCTTCATCGCCACGGTGGGCAACTACGAGTACGGCTTCTACTGGTACCTCTACCTCGACGGGAACATCCAGCTCGAGGCGAAGCTGACCGGGATCGTGTCGCCGATGGCGGTGGCGCCCGGCGACGAGCCGGAGTACGCGAACATGATCGCTCCCGGCCTGGCCGCGCCCCACCACCAGCACCTGTTCAGCGCCCGCCTCGACTTCGACGTCGACGGCGCACCCAACTCGGTGTACGAGGTCGAAGCCGAGGTGGTGCCACCCGGCCCCGACAATCCCTGGAAGAACGCGTTCCGACCGAAGGCCACCCGGCTCGACACCGAGTCGGCGGCGAAGCGCGACATGAACGCAGCGACGAGTCGCTCGTGGCGCATCGTGAACGAACACTCCCGCAACCGCCTCGGCAAGCCCGTCGCCTACAAGCTCATCCCGACCATGTCGACCCCGACGATGCTCGCCGACCCCGACTCCAGCGTGGGTCGCCGGGCCGGCTTCGCCCGCCACAACCTCTGGGTCACGCCCTACGCACCCGACGAGCGGCGGGCCGCGGGCGAGTACCCGAACCAGTCGGTCGGCGGTGGCCTCCCCGACTGGACCGCCGCCGACCGGTCGATCGTCGACACCGACGTGGTCGTCTGGTACACGTTCGGGGTCACGCACTTCGTCCGCCCGGAGGACTGGCCGGTGATGCCGGTCGAGTACACGGGCTTCCTGTGCTCGCCCTACGGGTTCTTCGACCGCAACCCCGCGCTCGACCTCCCGCCGTCGGCCGGAGCCTGCCACGCCTGACCGGCGTCCCGCCCGCCCCACGAACCGGACGCGCCCCGCAGCCCCGACCCACGCGGCATGATGACCGCCATGGGAGCGACCGCGTCCCGACCCGGACGGCAGGCCCGCCGCTCGTCGCGTCGGCGGCGGCGACTGCTCGTCGGCAGCGTCCTGGTCGCACTGGTGGCGGTCGCCGTCGGCGTCGGGGTGGTGGTGGCCCGGGATCCCGGCACCCCCACGGTGGCGGCCGACGGGACCGGGCGCGGGGTGCGCCCGGGATCCCCGGTCACGACGCCGGCGAGCACGGCGCCGCCGACCACGACGACCACGGTCCCGCCGGGGCCGCCCTTCGCTCTCGGGGTCACCCGGCTGACCGTCGAGGACTCCACCCGGGGGACGATGGCCCGGGGCCCGACACCGGCGTTGCGCACCCGCACGATCCCGCTCACGATCTACTACCCCGTCACGGGCCGGGCCGACGCGCCCGTGGTCGAGAACGCACCGGCCGCCCCGGGTCCGTTCCCGTTGATGATCTTCGCCCACGGGTACTCGATCACCGCGGCCGACTACGAGCCCCTGATCCGCGACCTCGCCGCCGGGGGGTGGGTGGTGGCGGCGCCCGACTTCCCGATCGCCAGCCTCGTGTTCCCGGGTCCGGCCAGTCAGGCCGACCTCCCCAACCAGCCCGGCGACGTGAGCTTCGTGATCGACGTGATGACGAACCCGGCGACGGTGCCACCGCTGCTCCAGGGCCGCATCGCCCCGGTGAAGGTGGCCATCGCCGGTCACTCCGACGGCGGGGTCACCGCCGCCGCGGTCACCGGGAACTCGTGCTGCATCGATCCCCGCATCGGCGCTGCGGCCTCGTACGCCGGCGACCAGGGTGGGAGCCTGTTCCGGATCGGCCAGTGGTTCCAACCGAGCGCGCCACCGCAGCTGTTCATCCACGGCACCGCCGACCGCGACGTGCCCTACAGCTACAGCGAGAAGCTCTACGCCGACACCGTGGTGACCAGGATGCTGGTGTCGATCCCGGGTGGCGTGCACTGGGACCCGTTCGTGAGCGGCCCCGAGCGCGCCGCCGTGGTCAGGCTGACCCACGACTTCTTCCGGGCCTACATCCTCGGGGACCCGGCGGCCGCCGCCCGCCTCACCACCGATGCGAACGACGGCGGATTGCGGCTCGAGCGCTCGCAGTAGCGACGGTCAGTCGCGGTCGGCGCGGACGACGTCGCTGATCTCCCCGCTCTCGACGTCGTAGACGAACCCGGCGACCACCCGCACCGGATCGAGGAACGGCGTGCCGAGGATCCGGTCGAGGTCTTCGCGGAGCGCCGCGGCGTGGTCCATGATCGGCAGGAAGCCGAGGTCGGCGCCCGTGATCTCCTGCAGCTCCGCGTCGCTGCGACCGGCGATGCCGCACTTGGTGTGCTGCATCACGACGACGGTGTCGACGCCGAGGACGTGGGTGCCGAGAGCCAGGCTGCGCAGGACGTCGTCGGTCACCCGACCACCGGCGTTGCGCAGGACGAGGGCCTCCCCGAGGTTCAGCCCGAGCACGGCGAAGACGTCGATCCGGGCGTCCATGCAGGTGACGATCGCGAGCCGACGGTTCGGCCGCGGGTCCGCCACCCCCGCCCGAGCGGCGGCGTACCCCTCGTTGGCCGCGATGAGGCGGCGGATCTCGGGCACAGGGATCCGATCAGGCCAGGTAGAAGCTCATGCTGGTCGCACCGTAGGGCACCCGGTCGAGCGGCGTGTGGATCTCGTCGAGCGTCGGGCCGACACCCTGGGCCAGCGGCGCCAGCGCGTCGAGGTCGAATCCGTAGACGTCGGCCGCGTTGGTCGTCAGCATCTTGACCAGCTCGTCGTCGGGCACGTCGTGGAAGGACCGGCGCAGGTGCTCCCGGGTGTGGGGCCATACGCCCTCGTGGTGCGGGTAGTCGGAGCCCCACATGATCTTGTCGACCCCGATCTCGTGGCGCTTGGCCACCTCGGCCGGCGACGGGAAGCTCGAGCCGACCCAGCAGTTGCGGGCCCAGTACTCGCTCGGCTTCATGGGCAGGACCACTTCCTCGGCGAAGGGGACCTCGCCGGTGCGGCCGGACTGCATGCGGCGGTGGAGCCCGTCGAGACTCTGGAGCACCTCGGGGATCCAGCCCGTGCCCTGCTCGGTGACCACGAACTTCAGGCGGGGGAAGCGCTCGAACACGCCGCCGAGGATCATGTGCCACAGGGTGCGGTGCGCGAACCACGACGTCTCGTAGGCGAACATCACCCAGCCGATGGGCTCCTTGCCGTACTGCGGCTGGGCGCTCCCGGTGTGGTGGTGGATGATGACGTCGTTGTCCTGGCACGCGGCCCACAGCGGGTCGTAGACGCGCGAGTAGAGGTTCGGCAGGCCGGCGTCGGGCGGAACGCCGGGCAGGAGGATCCCACCCCGCAGGCTTTGCCGCGCGGTCCACTCGACCTCGGCCACGGCCCGGTCGACGTCGTTGAGGAAGATCTGGGCGACGCCGGCCCGCCGGGCGGGCGCGGCGGTGCAGAAGTCGGCGAGCCAGCGGTTGTGCGCCTGCAGGCCGGCCCAGCGACGGTCGAGGTTGTCGGGTCGGGGCGCCGGGGCGATCAGCGAGCCGGTCGGGAAGAACGGCGGCACCGTGTTGGGGAAGAGCACCTCGGCGACCACGCCGTCGGCGTCCATCTCGGCGATGCGGAAGTCGCTGTCCCAGTTGCGCTCCTTGCCGTTGGACTGCAGGTCGCGGAACGGGTTGGAGTACTTCTGGCGCCAGACGTCGAACTCGTCGCGCCAGTTCGGGTCGAGGTAGTCGCGGTACTCCGTCACCGAGGCACCGCCGTGGCAGTCGGAGGAGATCACGATCTGGTTCGCGGTGGGCTGGGTGACGGTCACCGGGGCTCCCTTCGTCCGCCCCCGTGGGGGCTCCCTTCGGCCGCCACCACGTTAGGCGGGGCCACGGTCCGACCTGGATGCGGAGGGAGTGGGATTCGAACCCACGGGGACTTGCGTCCCAACGGTTTTCAAGACCGTCCCGTTCGTCCGCTCCGGCATCCCTCCCGGGACCGTCACCCTAGGCGCGGCCCGACCGGGCCGACCGGGCCCGGCGGCCGGGTTGCGGGGCCGGGGCCGGATCCCGGGCTCAGCGGGTGACGGCGTCGAACCCGGTGTAGGGGCGCAGGACCTCGGGGACCACGAAGGTGTCGCCGTCCTGGTAATGCTCCCAGAGGAACACGAGGGTCCGGCCCACGGCGCACGCGGTGCCGTTGAGGGTGTGGACGAGGTGGTTGCCCGACTCGCCCCGGACCCGGGTCCCGAGGCGCCGGGCCGAGAAGTCCCGGTAGTTCGAGCACGAGGTGAGCTCCCGGTAGCGGCCCTCCGACGGGAGCCAGACCTCGAGGTCGAACTTGCGGGCGGCGGCGGCTCCGAGGTCGCCGGTGGCGATGTCGACCACCCGGTAGGGCAGCCCGAGGTCGGCGACGATCGACTCCTCCACGGCGAGGATCCGCTCGTGCTCGGCGTCGGAGCCGTCGGGCGCGGCGTAGACGAACATCTCGACCTTGTCGAACTGGTGGACCCGGAAGATCCCGGTGGTGTCCTTGCCGTAGGTCCCCGCCTCGCGCCGGAAGCACGGCGAGATCCCCGCGTACCGGGCGGGGAGGGCGTCGGCGGCGAAGTGCTCGCCCCGGTGCAGGGCCGACAACGGGATCTCGCTGGTGCCGACGAGGAAGAGCTCACCGCCGTCGACCTCGTAGACCTGGGTGCGGTCGGTCGGGAAGAACCCCGCCTCCTCCATGGCCTGCTCGCGCACGAGCACGGGCGGGACGACGGGGACGAAGCCCTCGGCCACGAGTCGGCCCACGACCCAGTTGACCAGCGCCAGCTCGACCAGCACGGCTTCGCGGGTGATCGACGCGAAGCGCGAGCCGCTCATCTCCACCGCCTGCCGGGTCTCGACGAAGCCCATACGGTCGGCGAAGGCGCCGTGGTCGAGCGGTGGCGGGCCGGGCGGGCGGGTGCCCACCTCGCGCAGGACCACGCCGTCGTCCTCACCGCCGTCGGGCACCGCCGGGTCGGCGGGGTTGGGGACCCGCAGCACGAGATCGCGCAGCGCGGTGTCGGCGGCGGCGAGGGTCTGCTCGTGACGCTGGAGCTCTTCCTTGAGCGCCGCCGCAGCCGCGATGCGGTCGGCCCGCTCGTCGGGGGCGGCCCGACCGATCTCCTTCGACGCGAGGTTCTGTCGGTGGCGGAGCGCCTCGACCTCGGCGAGGACCCGGCGACGGTGGTCGTCGGCTCCGAGCACCTCGTCGACGAGTCCGGGCGCGACGCGCTTGCGCTCGATCCCGGCGCGGCACGCAGGATCCTCCCGGAGGGCGCGCAGGTCGATCATGAGGGCGACGCATCGGGGCGCACCCGGGCCCGGAGGTCGCCGACCCAGGCCTCGGCCGAACGCCACGACTCGGCGACCTGCGTGCGCACCGCGGAACCGACTTCGCCCGCGACTGCGAACGATCCGAGGAACTTCACGTCGGCGTGTTTGGCCACGAGGTTGCGCAGGCAGTCGGCGACCAGCTCGTCGGCGATGTGGCCACGACAGTCGATGAAGAAGCAGTACTGGCCCAGCCCGCGCTTGGTCGGGCGCGACTCCACCTTGGTGAGGTTGATCGACCGGGCCGCGAACTCCTGGAGGATCGCGAGGAGCGTGCCGGGCCGGTCCTCGCGTTGCATGCACACCAGCGAGGTCTTGTCGTGGCCGGTCGGGGCGGGGATCCCGTGGCCGACCACCACGAACCGGGTCTCGCTCGGGTGGTCCTCGATGCCCTCCTCGAGCACCTCGAGGCCGTAGAGGTCGAGCGCACGGGTGTTGGCGATGGCGGCGTCGCCCCCGGTGGGGCTCATGGCGACCTGCCGGGCGGCCTCGGCGGTGGAGTCGGCGACCCGGGTCTCGGCGTCGGGGAGGTGCTTGGCCAGCCACTGGCGGGTCTGGCCAAGGGGGTTCGGGTGCGAGATCACGACCCCCACGTCGCCGAAGGCGGTGCCCGGCTTCACCCCCAGGCCGAGCGTGACCGGGAGGTCGACCTCACGCTGGATGAGGAGCTCGGTACCGAAGGCGAGCGTGTCGAGCGTGGCGGTGACCGAGCCCTCGATCGAGTTCTCGAGCGGGACGAGGCCGAGGTCGACCTCGCCGGCCTCGACCGCGGTGATCACCTGGGGGACCGCGCGCATCGGCACCGGCTCCAGGGCCGCGAGGTCGGCCTGGGACACGAGGGCCTCCTCGGCGAACGTGCCGCGGGGACCGAGGTAGGCGACCCGGTTCACCCGCAGATCGTACCGGGGACCCCCGGGCGCCCCCGGACCCATTCGCCCCGGACGACGGACCCCCGCACCGTAGGCTTCGACCGTGTCCGGTCGCTCCGACGCGCTGGTGTTCTTCGGGATGACTGGCGACCTGGCCTACAAGAAGATCTTCCCCGCGCTCTACCGGATGGCCCGACGCCGGGCGCTCGACGTGCCGGTGGTCGGCGTCGCGTCCACGCCGTACGGGGTCGACGACCTCCGGGCCCGGGCCCGGGCCAGCGTGGAGGAGGCCCTCGGCGGGGTCGACGACGAGGCGGCCTTCGCGCACCTCAGCGACTCGATGACCTACGTCTCGGGCAACTACGCCGACCTCTCGACCTACTTCGATCTGCGCGCCGTCCTCGGCGGGTTCGACGCGCGGCGCCCGGCGCACTACCTCGCGATTCCGCCCAGCCTGTTCCCGACCGTGGTCGAGAACCTCGGGACGTCGGGGTGCGCCCGCAACGCCCGGCTGATCATCGAGAAGCCGTTCGGGCGCGACCTCGCCTCGGCGCGCGCGCTGAACGACGTTGTGCACCAGGTGTTCTCCGAGTCCGACATCTTCCGGATCGACCACTACCTCGGCAAGGAGGCGATCCAGAACCTGGTGTTCTTCCGCTTCGCCAACTCGTTCCTCGAGCCGATCTGGAATCGCAACTACGTGCGGCTCGTCCAGATCACCATGGCGGAGTCGTTCGGCGTCGAAGGGCGCGGTCGCTTCTACGAGGAGGTGGGCGCGCTGCGCGACGTCGTGCAGAACCACCTGCTCCAGATCGTCGCCCTCCTCGCGATGGAGCCGCCCCCGGGCGGCGGGGCCGAGGCGCTGCGCAACGAGAAGGAGACGCTGTTCCGTGCCATCCGCCCGATCGGGCGCGACGATCTCGTGCGGGGCCAGTTCGCCGGGTACCGCGACGAGTCCGGGGTGGCGGCCGACTCCGACGTGGAGACCTTCGCCGCCCTCCGGCTGTTCGTGGATTCCTGGCGCTGGGCCGACGTGCCCTTCTACATCCGCACCGGCAAGGAGCTCCCCGCCACGGTCACCGAGGTCCGGGTCGAGCTGCACCGACCACCCCAGCGGGTCTTCGGCGCGTTCGGGGAGATGCCCCACGACAACAACTACCTGCGTTTCCGGCTGAGCCCCGACGTCGCCATCGCCATCGGGGCGATGAGCAAGCACCCGGGCGAGGAGATGGTGGGCCGTCCGGTGGAGCTGCGCCTCGCCGCCGACACCCCGGGTGAGTGGACGGCCTACGAGCGGCTCCTCGGCGACGCGCTCGACGGCGAGGCGATGCTCTTCGCCCGCGAGGACGGGGTGGAGGCGGCCTGGCGGGTGGTCGACGACGTGCTCGACCGGCACGGGCCCGCGCACCTCTACGCGCCGGGCACCTGGGGCCCGCCCGAGGCCGACGCGATCGTCGACGACCCCCACGGCTGGCATGATCCGGGGCCCTGACCCGAACCACGGGTCGTCCCCGAGCCGAGGTGCCGATGCCCGCCACCCCCGTCCCCACCCCGAGCGCCCCGCCCGCCGCCGGCCCCTACAGCCCGGCGGTGCGCGCCGGTGACTTCGTCTTCCTGGCCGGGCAGATCCCGCTCGACCCGGCCACCGGCGCCCTGGTGCCCGGCGACGTCGCTGACCAGGCCCGCCAGGTCTGCACCAACCTCACCGGCGTGCTCGGCGACATCGGGGCCCGCTGGACCGACGTCGTGAAGGCCACCGTGTTCCTCGCCGGCTCGATGGAGCACTTCGCCACCGTGAACGAGGTCTACGGCGGCTTCGTGGGCGACCACCGGCCCGCCCGCAGCACCGTGGCCGTGGCCGCCCTCCCCGCCGGGGCCCTGGTCGAGATCGAGCTGGTCGTGCACGCTCCGGCGAGCGGGCATCATTGATGGGCCGGATCCGCGCCGTCCTCCGACGGCGCACCCGCAGAGGAGGGACCGTGGATCACGAGGTCGACAAGTCCGAGCAGGAGTGGCGGTCCGAGCTCTCGCTCGAGCAGTTCGCGGTGTTGCGCCAGTGCGGCACCGAGCGGGCCTTCACCGGCGAGTACTGGGACTGCCACGACGACGGCACCTACCGCTGCGCCGGATGCGGCACCGCGCTGTTCGACTCGACGACGAAGTTCGACTCCGGCACCGGCTGGCCCAGCTTCACCGAGCCGCTGGTCATGGACGTGCTGGAGCTGCTCGAGGACCGCAGCCACGGCATGGTGCGCATCGAGGTGCGCTGCCGGACCTGCGGCGGACATCTCGGACACGTGTTCCCCGACGGCCCCGGGCCCCGGGGCGAGCGCTACTGCATGAACTCGGCCGCGCTCGACCTCGAGCGGCGCCCGGCCTGACCGACCCGGACGCCCACCGCGGTCGGCGCGCGTGCTGCGTCCGCCACCATCGGGACGGGCCGCCCCTCTACCCTGACCCGGTGCCGATCGGCCCCCGACCCACCGTGATCGCCCGGCTCGCCGTCGTCGTGGTCGTGACCGTCGGTGCGCTCGCGGCGCCGGCGGCCGCCGCCCGGACGATCGAGGCCAAGCCGCTCGGCAAGGCGGTGGGCGCGGCCGTCACCGCGGCCTACCCGGACCTGCCGGTCACCCGCGTGCGCTGCCCGCGGAAGGTGAAGGCCAAGCCGGGCACGCTCGCCCGCTGCTCCGTCCGGGCCGGGGCCTTCGACCTGCAGCTCCAGGTGACCGTCGTCGACGCCCGGGGGAACGTCACCATCGCATCGACCCAGGCGGTGATCCCGAAGGGCGCGGTCGAGGCCTTCGTGGGGGAGAACGTCACGCTGCCCGCCAAGGTCGACTGCGGGCCCGCGCCCTACGTCGTCCGGTTGCCCGGGGAGACCTTCACCTGCACGGCCAAGTTCGCCGACGGGACCGGCCAACAGGCGACGCTCACGGTGATCGACGCCCTCGGGAACGTGACCATCACCTCGGTCGGCAACGCCCCGTAGGTCCCGGGACCCCGAGCCCTCAGGCGCGGGTCGCGACCTCGTCGAGCCGGGCCAGGGTCGCCTCCATGTTCCTGCGGGTCTTGCCCCGCAGCAAGAGCCCGACGACGGCCTTGCCCGGCTCCTGGGAGAGGTCCCACGACTCGCGCACCCGGGTCCCAGCGTCGGTCGGCTCGAGCTCGTAGCGCCAGATCCGACCACCCACGAGTTTCCGCACGAGACCGGCCGGCGGACGGGTCTGCCACGCGATGCGGCGGTTCTCCTCGAACTCGATGATCGTGTTCACCATCGAGTAGCCGACGCCGAGGTGCATCGACATCCCGAAGGTCGACCCGAGCGTGAGGCGCTCGGGCTGGTCCTTGGCCTCCCGGACGGTGCCCGATCCGTCGAACTCATGGTGGCGGGTCGGGTCGGCGATGATCGCGAAGATCACCTCGGGCGGCGCGGCGATGACCCGCTCGACGGACTCGACGTCACCCATGGCTCCTCGTTTCGCTCGGAGTTCCCGACCTCGGGACTACTTACGGACCTTGACCTTGGCCGGCGCGCCGACCGGTGGAGCACCGACCACCTTCGAGCCACCCGGCACCACGTGCGGCTCGAGCACGACCGCGAAGAAGTCCCGGGTGTGCGGCGTGAGGAAGAGGTTGCTCGGACCGCCGGTCCCCATGACCCGCGCGCCCGAAACCGATCCGTCGGGGTTGGTGCCGAAGAAGCCGAACGTGACCCAGTCGGGGTTGATGTCCATCTGCATGGCCCGCACCGCCCCAGCTGCGATCATGGCCTGGGCCAGACCCTGGGGCACGACCCGGGCCATGCCGACGATGATCCCGCCGTTGGCGTCGACCCCGATGGCCGACCGCGCCGTGGCCGTCCCCGCGACCGAGGTGCCCCACGCCCCCGGGTTCCCCGCCGACGCCACCGGGGCCCCGTTGTCGACGAGCAGGCCGAGGTTCTGGCGCACCGAGACGACGTCGGGGGTGAGCGAGACGTCGCGCCCCCACTCGCCCACGGTGGCCCGGCCGTCGTTGTAGATCACGAGCGAGCCCTGGCCGGGCACCAGCGACTTGACCGTGCGGCCCTCGTGGTAGAAGCCGCCGGGGATGTCCTGCATCTGGAACCCGCCGTTGAACCCGGCCACGAGCAGGGGCCGCACGGCGTCGGGGATCTGTCCGCCCCACGACCACGGGCCCCCCGGGTCGCGGGTGCCCGGGGCGAACACCAGCCGGGTCAGCTGCGGATCGATCCAGGCGAGCTCGACCCCGTTGGCGTTGCCCCGGTGGACGAGGGGTCGCCCGGCGGCGGTGCGACCCTCGGGCCGCCAGGCGACCGAGCCGCCGGGCGCCGGGCGGGCCGGGGCCGTGGTGGCGGTCGTGGGCGGCGCCGTGGTCGGGGACGTCGCCGGAGCGGCCGGGGTCGGGCCCGGGGTCTGGGTCCGGGCCGTGGCGCCGGCGAACGGGGTCACGAGCAGGACCGCGGCCGCGACCAGGGCGGGGACGACCACCCGGTGGGGGGTCCGGAGCGCGGGGGCACGGGTGGGCACGAGGCCCAAGTCTGCCCGCTCGGCGGTCAGCGGGGCGGTCAGCGGGCCTTGGGCAGGCCGAGGTGGCGCTCGGCGATGTTGTTGCGGTTGATCTCACTGGTGCCGCCGTAGATCGTGGTCACCGGCGAGTGGCGCAGGTCGTACTCGATCCAGCCCTCGGCCGCGGCTCCGGGCTGGTCGAACTGCAGCAGCGCGGCCGGGGCGGCCGCCTCGGAGAACCACCGGGCCGCCCGTTGGTAGGCCTCGGTCGCGTGGACCTTGACCATCGACCCCTCGAGGCCGGGCAGACCGCCGGTGGCCGCGATGTAGGCGGTGCGCAGGGTCATGAGCGCAGCGACCTCGTTGTCGACGGCGACCCGCACCATCCGCTCGCGCACGAGGGGGTCGTCGACCAGGCGGCGGCCGTCGTCGTCGCGCACGTTCGCGGCCCAGTGGTGGAAGTGGCGCAGCAACGGGACCCCGGCAGCCGTGCCACCCATGAGCCCACGCTCGAACGCGAGCGCGACCGCCATCACCCGCCAACCCCCGTCGACCTCGCCGACCCGGTAGCGGTCGGGCACGCGCACGTCGTCGTAGAAGGTCGCGTTGGTGCGCTCGGTGCCCATCGTGTAGACGGCATCGATCGTGATCCCGGGCAGGTCGAGCGGGATGAGGAAGAACGTCAATCCCCGGTGCTTGGGGACGTCGGGGTCGGTGCGTGTGAGCAGGAGCACCCACTTGGCGACGTGGGCCATCGTGGTCCACATCTTGGCGCCGTTGACGACCCAGTCGTCGCCGTCGCGCACCGCGCGGGTCTGTGCCGAGGCGACGTCGCTGCCGCACTCGGGCTCGCTGTAGCCGAGCGAGACCAGCGTGTCACCGGCCAGCACCTGGGGCAGGAACTCCGCCTTCTGGGCCTCGGTACCGACGTATGCGATCACCCCCGCGACCATCAGCGCCATCGCGATCCCGTCCGCGGGGACCGCGGCCTTCTCCAACTCGTTGAACAGCATCCACAGCTCGATCGGGTCACCGTCGCCGTAGCCCGGGATCGCGCGCTCGAGGAAGCCGCCCGCGGCGAGCGCACGGTTGATCTCGGGACTGTCGAAGGTGCCGGTGCGGTGCTGTCGCTCGGTGTGCTCGGGGCGGTGGACCTCACGGATCAGGGTGCGGATCCGCTCCCGGTACTCCACCTGGGCCGGCGTCAAGGAGAAGTCCACCTCAGGCCACCTCCTCCACCGGGCCGAACATCGCGTCGGCGAGGCGACGACACTCCCGGGCCGGATCGCCCGCCACGAGCGCCCAGCCGCGTGCCCGCCGGTAGAGGAGCTGGATGTCGTACTCCTCCGAGTAGCCGTACCCGCCGTGCGCGTGCAGCGCCCGGTCGGTGGCGAGCGCCGCCGCCTCGGCTGCGTGGAGGAACGCCATGCCCGCAAGGACGGGGAAGTCGGTGATGTCGGCGCGGTCGACGTCGACCGTCCCTCGTCCCGGGCGATCACCGGCCCAGGCCGCCTTCGCGGTGAGCAGCGTCGCACCCTCGAGCACGATCGGCAGGTCGGCGAGCTGCTGCTGGATCGCCTGGAACGACCCGATCGGCCGGTCGAACTGGTGGCGCTCGGTCACGTAGGCGATGGCGAGATCGAGCGCGGTGGTGATGATCCCGACGCACGCCGACGCCGTGAGGGTCTGCCACTCGGCCCGGGCGACGGCGAACGCTTCGCGCGCGGCGGCAGCGGAGGCGAGCACCGTGCCGCCACCGGAGGCCCGGTCGGCCACGGGCATCGCGGCGTGGTTGGCCGGGGCGCCCCCGGGCGGCGGTCCGTGCACGCACACGAGGTCGTCGCCGACGAGACCCACGACGGTGCCCGCCACCGCGCCGGCCGGGACCAGGGTCCAATCCCCGGCGGCGCCGGCCGGGCGGAGCGCGAGGGTGGCCACCTCGGTGGCCCCGACGGGCGGGGAGACCCCGAGCCGGTCCAGCAGGCGGCAGGCCACGGCGTGCTCGACGAAGGGGACCGGGGCGACGGTGCGCCCGACCTGCTCGGCGACCACGGCGAGGTCGGTCAGGGCCGCGCCCCCGCCGCCGACCGCCTCGGCCCGACCCATGTCGGGGGCGCCGGTCCCGACCAGGCGGGCCCAGAGGCCGATGTCGAACCCCAGCGGCTCGGCGGCCCGCACCACCGCAGGCGGGCACTCGTTGCGGAAGAAGCCGCCGAACACCTCGGCGATCGTGCGCTCGTCCTCGGTCGGCTCCAGCCGCATGCCCGCACGCTATTCGCTCGCCGGACCCCCGGGACCCGGGATCGTCGGGCCCACCGAGATGTGCGCAGGCCGGGCGTCCCCCGGCAGAATGCCGCGCACACCCGAGACGGAGGGATCCCCGTGGCCATGCCCCAGGACGTCGGCATCGTCGATCTGATGATCGGCTTTCCGATGCGCGACAAGAAGAAGGTCTACGAGTACCTGATGCGGGGCATCCGCGACGACCAGACGAAGGAAGACTTCACCTTCCCGGCCGAGTACATGTTCAAGGAGGTGCCCGACGAGAACGAGGCGGGTGCCGACCCGATCGAGGCGACCTTCGCCAAGATGGACGAGTACGGGATCCAGGCCGGGCTCTTCGGGCTCGGGCCCGACACCCGCACCGCCAAGGAGCGGTACCCCGGACGCGTGTTCTCGTCGCTCGAGATCGATCCCAACGACGTGATGGGGACCGTGCGCAAGATCCGCACGGCCAAGGCCGAGGACGACCTCACCGCGGTCACGTTCTTCCCGTCCGGCTGCTTCCCGCAGGTCAACGTGGATGCGGCACTGGTGTACCCGATCTACGCGACCTGCATCGATCTCGACATCCCGATCATCGTCAACGCGGGCATCGCCGGGCCACGGTTCCCGTCGGACTGCCAGCACGTCGAGCGCTTCGACCGGGTCTGCTACGACTTCCCCGAGCTGCGGATCGTCATGCGGCACGGCGCCGAGCCGTGGGAGGACCTCGCGGTCAAGCTGATGCTGAAGTGGCCGGGCCTCTACTACTGCACGTCGGCATTCGCCCCGAAGTACTACCCGAAGGCGATCATCGACTACGCGAACACCCGCGGCGCCGACAAGATCATGTACGCCGGGTACTTCCCCATGGGCCTGTCGATGGACCGGATCATGACCGAGATGCGCGACGTGCCGTTGCGGGACGGCGTCTGGCCCAAGTTCCTGCGCGAGAACGCCAACCGGGTCTTCAACCTCGGCCTCTGAACCGGCCCTGGACGGACCCGCGCCGCGGCCGGGACCGGTCCACCGAGTGGCGGGCCGGGCGGGCAACCCAGGACCTTGCGTCCCGATCAGATCTGACTATGATTCTGGTCATGACGGACGTGCTCCCGCTGGCAGAGGTCAAGGCCAAGTTCTCCGAGATGGTCGATCGGGTCGAGCAGCAGCACGAGCGGATCACCGTCACCCGCAACGGCAGGCCCGCAGCGGTGCTGATGAGCGCGCAGGAGCTGGAGGCCCTCGAGGACACGCTGGTGCTCCTGTCGGACCCCTCGGCGGTGGCCGAGATCGAAGCGGCCCGGCTCGAGGTCCGCGCTGGGCGGGTCGTCTCCGCCGATGTGTTGCGGGCCCGATTCCTGGGCGAGTGAACGACGAGCCGTGGACCCTGCGAGTTGCGACATCCGCGGAACGGCAGCTTGCGCGACTTCCGGAACGCATCGCCGCTGCAGTCGTCGAGTTCCTGGTCGGCCCCCTGAGCGAGAACCCTCAGCGGGTTGGGCACCCGCTCCAGCGTGATCTCGCCGGCCTCTGGTCTGCCCGACGCGGTGCCTACCGTGTCGTCTGCGAGATCGACGTCGACCAGAGGTTCATCGACGTTCTCCGTATCGACCATCGATTGGATGTCTACCGAACCCGTTAGCCCGTCGATCGACGCAATGGCTCGGCGACCCGGTCGGTCGCTCCCTGATCAGGAACCGAACACGAACGCGTTGCGGTCGTCGACCTCGGTCCGGCGGCGGTACTCGCTCATCGAGTGCGGCCACTGCGTGACGATGCGCCCACCCGCCCAGTAGTAGTTGTGGCAGTTCCCGGCCGACCACGGCCCCACCCGGGCCATGTCGGCCTGGAGGGCGTCGTTGTAGGCCGTCTCGACCTCGGGCACGACGTCGATCCAGGCCAGACCGGCGTCGTCCATCCAGCGCAGGTGGCGCACGACGTACTCCACCTGGGCCTCGAGCATGTAGATGATCGACCCGTTGTTGGTGTTGGGCCCGTAGAGCATGAACAGGTTCGGGAACCCGGCGGTGGTCATCCCGAGGTAGGCGTGCGCTCCGTCGGCCCAGGCGTCGTTGAGCCGGCGGCCGTCGCGCCCGGTGACCGAGATCGCCGACAGGTACTGCGTGGTCCGGAACCCGGTGGCGAACACGATGGTGTCGCAGGTGCGCTCGGTCCCGTCGACGGTGCGGATGCCCATGGGGGTGATGCGCTCGATCGCATCGGTCACCAGCTCCACGTCGGGACGGTTGAAGGTCGGGTAGTAGCGGTTCGACACCAGCGGGCGCTGGCATCCGTAGGGGACCGAGGGAGTGAGCTTGCGCCGAACCTCGGGGTCCTCGACCACCTCGAGCGCCTGCAGACCGATGCGGGTCTGCATCGCGACCGCCTCGGGGTCCTGGAAGGTGATGCGCGGGTCGACCTGATCGAAGATCTGCTGCCGGCGGGCCAGGACCTCGTCGGGGTTGGCCCAGAGGTGCTCGCGCTCCTCGTCGGTGTACGGCGTGTCGATCTTGGGCAGCACCCAGTTCGCGGCGCGCTGGAACAGGTGGAGCCGCGCGACCTCCTCGGCGATCTCGGGCACGAACTGCACTGCGCTGGCGGCGCTGCCGATCACCCCCACCCGCTTCCCTGCGAGCGGGTGGTCCCAGTCCCACCGGGCGGAATGGAAGGCGTGGCCGGTGAACTCGTCGCGCCCGGGGATGTCGGGCCAGTTGAGCTCGTTGAACATGCCGAGGCCGGCGATCAGGGCGCGGAAAGCGAACTCCTCGCCCCCGGCGGTGGTGACCCGCCACACCCGCGCGGCGTCGTCCCAGGCGGCGCCGGTCACCGCAGTCCCGAACCGGATGTGGGGCGCGAGCCCGTACTGGTCGACCACGTGCTCGAGGTAGGCGCGGATCTCGGGCCCGTCGCCGTACGGGCGGCTCCACGGCCAGATCGGCTCGAACGAGAAGGAGTAGAGGTGCGACGCGATGTCGCACTGCAGGCCCGGATAGCGGTTGTGGAACCATGTCCCCCCGACGCCACCGGCCTTCTCCAGGACCACGAAGTCCTCGACGCCCGCCTCGCGGAGCCGGACCCCGGCCGCGATCCCGCCCGCACCCGCACCGATGATCCCCACCCGGTGGTGCTGCACTCCGGTCATGGTCCTCCCCCCGGTCGCTCGGTCCGACTGCACCCTACGATGCGCGGGTGACCGCCACCACGCCCACCCCGCCGGGCCCGCCGGGCTCCCGGGCGGCCGCGGCCGGGGTCGTCCTGGCCAGCCTCATGGCCGCCCAGTTCCTGATGACCCTCGACACTTCGGTGCTCAACGTGTCGATCGCCACCGTGGCCGAGGACGTCGGTACCACCGTGACCGGCGTGCAGACCGCGATCACCCTCTACGCGCTGGTCATGGCCGCGTTCACCATCACCGGCGGCAAGCTGGGGACCATCTGGGGCCGCAAGCGCGCCTTCACGATCGGGCTCATCGTCTACTGCTCGGGGTCGGCGGTCACCGCGGTGGCCCCCAACCTGACCGTGCTCATCCTCGGCTGGTCGGTGCTCGAAGGACTCGGCGCCGCCCTCATCCTCCCCGCGATCGTGGGACTGGTCGCCGTCAACTTCGACCCGGTGGAGCGCCGACGCGCCTACGGGCTCGTCGCGTCGGCCAGCGCGATCGCAATCGCGGTCGGGCCGTTGGTGGGGGGCATCCTCACCACGTACGCGTCGTGGCGGTACGTGTTCGCGGGCGAGGTCGTGCTCGGTGGCGTGATCTACCTCCTCGCGCGCCGCATGGCCGAGAGCCCGGTCGAGTCGGGGCACCGGCTCGACCCGGTGGGCACCGCGCTCTCCGCCCTTGGTCTCACACTCGTGGTCTACGGCATCCTGCGCTCCGGGAGCTGGGGCGTCGTCCGGCCCGTCCCCGGGGCGCCGGCGTGGTTCGGGCTGTCCCCCGTGCTCTGGCTGTTCCTCGGTGGTGGGGTCGTGCTGCTCGCCTTCGCCGGGTGGGAACGGCGTCGCCTCGACCAGGGTGGCTCGGCCCTGGTCGATCCCGAGCTGCTGCGGGTGGCGCCGCTGCGCAGCGGGCTCGTCGCCTTCTTCTTCCAGTACCTCGTGCAGATGGGCATGTTCTTCGCGATCCCGCTGTACCTGTCGGTGGCCCTCGGCCTCTCCGCCGTCGCCACCGGCGTGCGCCTGCTGCCGCTCTCGGTCGCGCTGCTCGTCGCTGCGGTCGGGATCCCGCGACTGCTCCCGAACGCCTCGCCGCGCGCGGTGATCCGGACCGGGTTCCTGATGCTGTTCGGGGCGATCGTCGTGCTCATCGCCTTGCTCGAGGTCGGCTCCGGGCCCGAGATCGTGACCTGGCCCCTGCTGCTCGGGGGGCTCGGGGCCGGGGCGTTGGCCTCGCAGCTCGGGAGCGTCACCGTGTCGTCGGTGGCGGAGGCCCGCAGCGCCGAGGTCGGCGGGCTGGAGAACACCGCGATCAACCTCGGCTCGTCGGTCGGCACCGCGCTCGCCGGCGCGGTGCTGATCTCGGCCCTGACCGCCTCGTTCCTCGGCGGACTGAGCGCACGCACCGACGTGCCCGCGACCCTGAGCGACCGGGCCGCGGTCGAGCTGAGCGCAGGCGTGCCGTTCGTGTCGGACGACGACGTGCGGATGGCCCTCGAGGACGCCGACGTCCCCCCTGCCGCGGCCGATGCGATCGTCGAGACCAACGCCGACGCCCGGATCACGGGACTGCGGGCCGGGCTCGGGGTGCTCGGCCTCTGCTGCCTGCTCGCGCTGTTCTTCCTGCGGGCCATCCCCGTGGTCCCGGCAGGCGAGGGCGAGGGCGATGCCGATGGCGACGCCGATGCCGAGGGCGACGGGGTCGGGTCGGAGGCCGCCGCCGGGAGCGGCCCGTGACCGGCGTCGCCCGGATGCGCCGGCCGCCGCCGCCCTTCCGGGTGGTCACGGTGGCGGGGACCGCGCCCATCGGCCCCCGCCTGACCCGGGTCACCCTCACCGGTCCCGGGCTCGTCGGATTCCCCGCGGCCGAGCCCGGCGCAAGCGTGCGGCTGCTCCTGCCGTCGCCGGGCGACCCCGGGCTGGTGCTGCCCGACTGGACCGGGAACGAGTTCCTGCGCCCCGACGGCTCCCGGCCGGTGCTGCGGACCTTCACCCCGCTCACCGGCGACGCCGAACGGGGCACGCTGGACCTCGCCGTGGTCCGACACGGCCGCGGCGCCGCGTCGGCCTGGGTCGATGCCGCGACGGCCGGGGCACCCTGCGCGGTCTCGGGACCGGGCCGCGGGCACGCGGTCGATCCCGACGCCCGCGGGTACGTGCTCGCCGGCGACGAGAGCGCGCTCCCAGCGATCGGCCAGCTGCTCGAAGTCGTCCCGGCCTCGATCCCGGTACGCGTGCACGTGGAGGTCGCCGCGGCCGGGGGCCGGATCGCCCTCCCGGCCCATCCCCGCGCCAAGGTCACGTGGCACGACCTCGACGACCCCACCGACCCGGGATCGCGCCTCGCTGCTGCGATCGCCGCGCTCGACCTCGCCGACGACGAGCGGGTGTGGGTGGCGGGTGAGGCCGCGTCGGTGCAGCGCATCCGGGTGCACCTGTTCACCGAGCGGGGGTTCCCCCGGGCCCGGGCGACGGTCCGCGGCTACTGGAAGCGGGGCCGCGCGGGCGACGGGGACGACGACTGACGCCGCCGTGGCCCCGCCACCCGCGCCGGGCCGCTACCGGACGTCGAAGCGGTCGAGGTCCATGACCTTGGCCCAGGCCGCCACGAAGTCCCGGACGAGCTTCTCGACCCCGTCGTCGGCCGCGTAGACCTCGGACAACGCCCGCAGCACGGAGTTCGACCCGAAGACCAGGTCGACCCGGGTGGCGGTCCACCGGTCGGCGCCGGTGACCCGGTCCCGACCGACGAAGGTCTCCTCGGCGGGCGTCACGCTCCTGCCCGCCACCGCGGCCGCGGTCGAGGCCCGCCCCGGCAACGGCATCGCGGTCCGGCGCTTCCGCGAGCCGGTCGCCCGCACGATCGGCTTCGTGTGGCGGAGCTCGAGTCCCCGGGGTGCGGCCTACGAGGAGCTCGCCCGCCTCGCCCGACCCCGGGTCCGCGCCGTTGCCACCCGCCCCGACCGTGCCGCCTCGTAGCATCGGGCGACACGACAAGGAGCGCACGCCGTGGCGAGCCCACTGAAGGACCGCATCCAGGCCGACCTCACCGAGGCGATCCGGGCCCAGGACTCCACCACGGTGTCGACCCTGCGGCTCGTGCTCACCGCGGTCACGCGGGCCGAGACGGCCGGCACCGCGCACTCCGAGCTCGACGACGACGCCGTGCTCGCGGTGATCAGCGCCGAGGTCAAGCGCCGGATCGAGGCCGCCACGACCTACTCCGATGCCGGTCGTCCCGACCGGGCCGACGCCGAGCGCGCCGAGCAGGTCGTGCTCGAGCGCTACCTGCCCGCCGCGCTGTCCGACGCCGAGCTCGCGACCGTGGTGGCCGAGGAGGTCGCGGCGGCCCGGGCCGCCGGGCACGAGGGCAAGGCCGCGACCGGGGTGGTCATCAAGGCGGTGCGGGCCCGGGCCGGGGCCGGCACCGACGGCCGGCGCATCGCCGAGGCCGTGCAGGCCGCCCTCGCCTGAGGCGATCTACTCCGCGGGGAGTGCCGGCACCCCGGTCGTGGCGGCGGCGATCGCGGCCACGAGGTGGGGCGCCACGGTGCGCCAGTCACCCACGATGCCGACGTCGGCCACGCCGAACACCGGTGCGTCCGGGTCGGGGTTGACCGCGAGCACGGTGCCCGCGGCTCGCACGCCCACCATGTGGTTGAACTTGCCGCTCGACCCGATCGACACGAACAGGCGCGGTGCGATCGACCGGCCGGTGATCCCGATCTGACGCGCCCGGGGCAGCCAACCGTTGTCGGTGACCTTGCGGGTCGCGCCGAGCTCGGCCCCGAGCGCCGCGAGGAGCGGGTCGAGCTCGGGATAGTCGGCGGGATCCACCCCCCGACCCACCCCGACCACGGCGGTCGCCTCGGCGAGCACGTCGAGATCGTCGTCGCGGGTCCGGGCGAGGACGCAGACACGACTGCGCGACGTGCCCGCGAGCCCGGTCACGACCGGCGTCCCCGCAGCGCGCGGCTCCAGCAGCGGGAGCACGCCCACCCGCACCGTCGCCATCTGCGTCGGCGACTCGCAGTGGATCGCCGCCACCAGCTGCCCCCCGAACGCGGGCTTCCACGCCACGAGCCGCCCGTCGCGGACGTCGAGCTCCACGGCGTCGCCGGTGAGCCCGGCCCCGATCGCCGCCGCGACCCGCCCGGCGACCTCACGGCCCCACGCCGTGCTCGGGGCGAGCACCGCCCAGGGCGCGGCCTCGGCCCACGCGGCGACCGCCGCGGCGACGTCCTCCTCGGTGGTGACGCCGGTGATCGCCACCACGGCGTCGGCACCCCACGCGGCGAGCCGGTCGGGGGTGGCGGCGTCGGCGGGGTCGGGGCAGAGCGCCACCGCGTGCCCCGCGACCGCGGTGGCCAGCGTGGCCGCTGCGCCGAGGAGCTCACGGGTGTCGTGGGGCCGACCCGGCTCGACCAGCACGGCCACCGCCGGGCCCGTCGCGCCGCGTCCCGCTGCGACCGTCGAGGCCGGACCGCTCGGCCCGGAGGCGAACGCGCCCCGGGCCACCAACCGCGCCACGGCGGCGTGCGCGACCGCAGCGGGGTCGCCCGTGAGCACCTCGCCCGCCCGGGCGCTCGCGATCGTCCGCACCTCGCCCACCCACGTCGGCGACGCGGCCTGGCCCCACGGCCCCGGGCCGAGCTCGGTCGCGGTGATGCGCCGGATGCGTGTGGCCGGGACCTGCGCGCGACCCGGAGGGTCGACCTTGCAGGGGTCGATCAGGCGCTCGGCGGTCGACAGGACCACGGGGAACCGGAGCTCGGCGACCACCTCGCCGTCGTCGTGCTCGCACCGCGCGCGCACGAGATCGTCGTCGATGCGCAGCTCCTTGACCCCGGTGAGGAAGGGCAGCCCGAGCAGCTGTGCGAGCTGCGGCCCGACCTGGCCGGTGTCGGCGTCGACGGAGTTCCGGCCGGTCAGCACCAGGTCGAACGGTCCGACCCGCACCACCGCAGCCGTGAGCGCGCGGGCCGTGGCCAACGTGTCGGAGCCCGCGAAGGCCGGATCGGTGACGTGGACGCCGGTGGCCTCGACCCCCCGGTCGAAGGCCCAGGCGAGCGCCTCGCGCAGGACGTCGTCGGCGGCGGGCGGCCCGAGGGTGATGACGATGCACTCGTGGTCCCCGGGCAGGGTGGCGGCCAGCTCGACCGCCTGCGCGACCGCACGCCGGCAGTACGGGTTCATCTCGAGGTCGTGGCCCTCGCGTCGGAGGCGCCCGTCGGGGCCCAGCTCCATCTCCTCGAACGCGGGGATCTGCTTGACCAGGACGGCGATGCGCACAGGCGATTCCTACCGCATCCCGCCCGCCGACGGCCATGCGGCCCCGCCGGCCCGGGCCCCGCTCAGCGACCCGTGAAGTCGGGCGGACGTCGGTCGCGCCACGCCGCAAGCCCCTCACGGAAGTCCTCGCTGCGGGCCGACAGCTCGAGCGCGAACGCCTCGTTGGCGAGCTGCTGCTCGAACGGGACCCCGGCACCCTGGAACAGCAGCCACTTGGCGAGTCCGAGCGCGACCGTCGGGCCGCCCGCCAGCTCGGCGACCAGCGCGTCGGTCGTGGCGTGCAGCTCCTCCGGCGGGACCGCGCGGTGGATCAGGCCGAGCCCGACCGCCTCGGCACCGGTGATCCGGCGGCCCAGCATCACGAGCTCGCGGGCCCGGGCCGCGCCCACCAGCCGCGGCAGGAACCACGACCCACCGCTGTCGGGAGTGAAGCCGCGGGCGACGAAGGGCTCCCAGAACTCGGCCCCGTCGGTGGCGACGCAGAAGTCGGCGGCGAGCACGAGGTGGAAGCCGAGCCCGACCGCTGCGCCCTCGACCTCGACCACGACCGGCACCTGCACGGTGCACAGCAGCGTCATGAGGCGGTGGACCTGGACCGGCAGGCGGCGCTGGATGCTCCCGGCCCGGGGCCGGTGCCCGCCCGGCGCGTTGCGGGCGACCAGGTCGGCCCCGGCGCAGAACGTGCCGCCGGTGCCCCGCAGCACCACGACCCGCACCCGCTCGTCGGTCCCGGCGGCCTCGAGGGCCCGCACCAGGCCGGCGACCATGGTGTCGTCGAGCGCGTTACGGGTCTCGGGCCGGTCGAGCGTGCACCGCAGCACCGGCCCGTCGAGCACCACCCCGAGTCCTGCGACCGGCTCGTACCGGGGCTCGTCCGCCACGGGCAGACGCTAGCCCGACCCGTCCGGGCTCACGCAGGTGCCGGGCCGGGCCGGTTTCCGGTAGACCTCGGAGCGCACCCGTGCCCCACCGGCTCCCCCGAGTCGGGCCGACCGAGGAGTCCTGCGGTGACCGAGACCCGGCCCCATCCCCACATCCGCGTCGACCGTGGCGGCGACCGCGGCGGCGACGTCGTGACGGTCACCATCGACCGACCCGAGCGCAAGAACGCGTGCACCGGCGACATGTGGGTCCACCTCGGCGAGGTCTTCACCCGGGTCGGCTACTCGGGCGCCCGGGTGGTGGTCCTCACCGGAGCGGGCGACGACTTCTGCGCCGGGGCCGACCTGAGTGGCGGGGGTGGCGGGGGTGGCGGGGGTGGCGGGACGGCAGGGAGTGCCGATCTGACCGGCGCCGGGGCCCTCGCCGCGATGCGGGTGCTCGGGGAGGCCATGGCCGCGGTCCACCGTTGCCCCGTCCCGGTGATCGCCAAGGTCGACGGTGCGTGCGTGGGCGCCGGGCTCGGGCTCGCCCTCGCCGCCGATCTCCTGTGGTGCAGCGACCGGGCCCGGTTCTCGGCGATCTTCGCCCGGCGGGGCCTGAGCCTCGACTTCGGCACGTCGTGGCTCCTGCGCCAGCGGATCGGCGTCCACCTCGCGAAGCAGATGACCCTGACCGCCGAGATGATCCCGGCGGCGCGCGCGTACGCGCACTACCGGTTCGTCAACGAAGTGGTCCCGGCCGACGAGCTCGACGACGCGGTTGCGGCGCTGACAACCACGATCGCCGCGGGACCACCGGTCGCGCTCTCCCTCATCAAGCGTGAGATCGATCACGCCGGTTCGGCGTCGCTCACGCAGATGCTCGAGACCGAGGCGCTGGCCCAGACCGTCACCATCGGCACCGCCGACATGCACGAGGCGATGACCGCGTTCTTCGAGCGACGCGAGCCGCGGTTCGAGGGCCGCTGATCCCGGCGTCCGGACATCCCGTCACCCGGGCGGTGAGCCGTCACCCGGTCGGGGGCGGACCACCCTCGGTGAGCGCGGTGCCGATCCCGTGCACCCGGCGCATGACCGAGAGCAGCCGGGCCAGCTCCTCGGTCGAGTGGCCGACCGTCCCGAGCCGGTGGCGCACGTCGGCGAAGGCGTGGTCGAGCCCCCGCAACGCGATCGTCACCGCAGCACGGTGGTCCGTCGCGACGGGGTCGTCGCCGGTGGCGGTCGGGGCGGCCGCAGCCAGTGCCCGAGCGACCTCGCTGAGCTCGGACGCCACGAGATCGGGCGCCGTGTCGCCCGCCGACGCCGCCGCGAGGTGCACGAGCCCGCGGGCGTCGTCGAGCAGGGTGTCGACGGTCCCGAGGCGCGCGTCGAGGTCGGCGAGGTAGGCGAGCACGGCGGCGGCGGCGAGCGCGACGGCCTGCTCCGCGTCCACGTCGAGCCCGGTCCGGAGCTGCGTCGACGCCCGGTGCGGGCCGTCGCGCATCCCGTGGCCACCTTGAACCGGTCCGACAGCCAGCGCTCGGCGGCGGCCTCGTGCAAGCCGGGCACCGTGCCCTACCCGACGTGGTGGAGCGTGCCGAGCTCGAGCATCACCAGGCCGGTGACGGGAACCAGGTCGCGGGCCCGGTGGTGCTCGGGGGCCCGCCGCGCGAAGAACTCCGACGCGACCGGATCGAGGGTCCGGGGCGGGCGACGCACGACCTCCCGCGCCTCCGACAGGCGCCGGGGTCGGGCACCCTGGTGGCGCGACGCCCAGGCTGCGACATCGTCGCAGTGCACCCCCGTCGTCGTGGGCTCGGGCCGCCCGATGCGCCCGGCGACCCGACCGGCCCGGACCCGGGTGATCTGTCCGGCCCGCCACACCGCCGACCGGACCCGGGTCATCACGCGCACCGCGTGGCCTACGGTCGCCCTGCGGGGACGGGATCGCCACCCGAACGTTCGGTATCCTGCGACCGACGGCGCCCGACCTGCCGTCGGTCCGCCACCCCCGACGACCAGGGCCCCGATGATCCAGCGCTCGCCCGTGCTCGCGACCTTCGCGGTGATGCTCGTCGCGATCGTCGGCGGCGGCGTGCTCGCCCTCCCGATCGCGCTGGCCGAGTTCGGGCCGCTGCTCGCCGGCGTGGTGGTCGCCGCGATGGGCCTGCTCTCCATGTTCACGATGGGGGCGATCGCCCGGGCCGCGACCCGGTCGGCGACGGTGGCCACCGGGCGGGGGCGTCTGGTGACCATGACCTCCGAGCACCTCGGGCCGGTGACGACCCGTTCCACCACCGCCGTCTCGGTCGTCAACTGGCTCGGCCACCTGGTGGTGTACTTCCTCGGCCTCGCCGGCACCCTCGCCGCGGTCCTCGGCGGTGCTCCGGCGGTGTGGGCGATCGGGGTCGGGCTCGTCGCCGCCCTGCTGATCCTGCTGCAGGCCCGGCGGGTGTTCGTGGCCTCGTCGACGGTGATCGCGGCGGTCAACCTCACACTGCTGCTCGTGCTGATCGTCCTGGTTGCCTTCAAGGTCGATCCCGACCTGGTGAGTCCGACCCGGGTGACCGGCAACCTGGAGGGCTGGGCCGAGTGGCGCAATGCGCTGCGCCTGGTGTTCGGCGCGGTGCTGTGGGCCTACTTCGGTCACACCGCGATCTTCGCCATCGCGCCCGAGGTGCTGCGGTCCGAGCCATCGGGTCGGGCACTGGTGCGTGGTTCCGTCGCCGCGATGGTCGCGGCGACGCTGATCAACGTCACCTGGGTGGTCGTGGTGCTGGGCTCGATCCCCGGTGGCTCGCTGCTGGAGAACGAGTCGACCGGCGTGACCGTGATCGCCCGCACCGTCGGCGGCCCGTTCACCGTGCTCGCGACGCTCTTCGTCATCCTGGCCATCGGCGGAGGCGCGGCGAACTCCGCGTTCGCGCTCACCGACGTGGTCGCCGAGTTGCTCCCCGACCGCGAGCGCTTCGTCGCCCTGCTCCGACCCGGCGTCTCGATCGAGACCGACGAGCCGACCACGGCGACCCGCATCATCGTCACGGTGGTCGAGCGCGACGGCCGCCATGTGCTCACCGGACGCGCCCGGCGGGGCGAGCAGACCGCGAACGTCGACATCACCGACGCCGAGTGGGATGCGCGCGCGCTGGTCGATCGGGTGGGCGGCATGCCCCGGCGGCACTGGCTCCGGGTCACCACCGAGGGGACGCTCGCCGACGGGATCCTCGTGCGGGTCGACGCGACCCTGCCGCTGACCCAGCACCCGATCGGGGCCGAGCCGTGGTGGCACCGGGCGCCCGAGCAGAACGAGATCGCGGTCATGCGGGCGGTCACCCGCCAGCCCGCCGACCTCCCGACCCTCGCCGACCGCCTCGGGCTCACCCTCGACGTGCTCACGCCGATCACCGATCGGCTGGTCGGCCAGGGATCGGTGCGCGTCGACGAGGAGGGTCGGCTGCGGGCCGTGCTCGGCATCAAGCGCCGGATGCGGTCCACCAGCACCGCCTCGCGCCTCGACGCCCTCTTCGACGACGACGGGTCGGCGCGCGAGACCGCCGGCGCCGCCCGGGCCCGTGACGCCGCCGCCGGACTCGACGCGCTCCTCGGCGGTGGGGGCGGGACCGGTGGCACGGCGGGTGGCACCTCCGGGGCCCGGCCCCGCCGGGCGTCGTCGCGACTCGATGCGCTGGCCGGGCTCGGGGAGCCCGAGCCGGCGGAGGCGTCGACCCCCGCACCCCCGCCCGAACCCGACCCCGACCCCGAGACCGCGGGAGCATCGGCACCGGGCGAGACCCCGACCGAGGCCGCCCTCACCCGGTACCTCCAGATCGAGTGGGTGCGCCACGCCGTCCGGGTGCTGCCCGTGCTCATCGGCATCGCGATCACCCTCGCCTGCATCGCGGCCGCGTTCGGGTTCGCCGACCTGCTCTCGCTGTTGGCGATCGCCACGATCATGTTCCTGGGCGGGGTGCTGCCCGTGCTCCTGGGCCTGGCCATGCGGGTGCAGGCCGAGCGCCGCGGGGCGCCCGGGCGCACCCGGGTCGGTGCGTTGTGGGCCCTCTTCGGCGCCTACGCGATCGTCAGCGGCGTGTACGCGGTCGCCGTGTACGAGGATCCCCTCCCGCGCACCATCGCGGCGCTGGCCTTCGTCCTGTCGATGGTCTGCATGGTGTCGGCGCAGCACTTCGGTGCCTTCCGACCCCGGTCCACCGTCGCGGTCGAGCTCGACACCGCCGGGACGATCGACACCACCGTGCTCGTCGCCGGGCAACCCTGCGCCGCTCGCGCACCCGACGCCGTCGTCGACAGCCTCCAGGGCCTCGTGGTCGAGATCGACGACCGGGTGGTCAGCCCGGTGCTCGTCGCCGCGCGTCAGGGCGACGGCGTTCCCCCGGTGCTCGAGACCTGGCAGGTCGCGGTCGTCGACTCCGACGGCACCGAGCGCTTCCTCCGCGAAGGTGCGGTCAGCGACGTCACCGGTGAGCTGGTCGAGGTGCCCACCGACAACGCCGGGATCCGGGTGCGCTGGACCTTCCGCTGATCGGCACGCGCTGATCCACCCTCCCGACCGGCCGTTGTCACGCGCTCCGCACCCACCGACGGCGACGGCCGCCATTGGCAGGATCCCGGGATGCGCAGCGCCCACTGTCGGCCACGACCACCCCTGCGTCGCGCTCGCGGCGGCGTGCGGGTGCGGTCGATCGCCTGCTCGGGGCCGCAGTCGTCTCCACCATGCTGCTCCCGGCCGGCGGGGCCGAGGCCGCGGCGACCGGCGCTGCGCGTCCCGACCTCTCCAGGGTCGTGCTGCGGGTCGGGGTGGCGTCGCCCACGAGCACCGCAACGCAGGACATCCGGCTCGCCTCGAAGGCGTTCGAGCGCACGCCGTACCGGATCGAGTGGGCGGCGTTCCCCACCTCGACCGGTGTGCTCGAGGCGCTCAACGCCGACGCACTCGATCTCGCAGTGGACATCCAGTCGACCGCCCCGCTGTTCGCCCAGGCCAACGCCAAGACCCCGTGGACCCGCAAGACGGCGCCGTTCCGCGCGATCGCCGCGGCGCTCCCCCCGGTCGAGGGCGGCGTGGGCATCTACGTGCAGACGGGCACCGGGATCGACTCGGTCAAGGATCTCCGGGGCAAGAAGGTTGCGTACTCCAAGGGCTCGAGCGCCCACTACTACTGGGTCGTCACCGCCAAGGAGAAGCGCCTCCGGCCGCGATCGACCGGGCGGCGGTGAGCCCGGCCATCCCCGCCCCGATCACGGCGACTCGAATCATCGAGACCCATCGGCGAGCAGCGGAGCGCCGGAGCTCACGGCGCCTCGGTTGGGTTGGGTCCGGACAAGACCCCGGTGGGCTCGCCAACCGCGTGACGCGCGATCCCATCGATGAGTCCCGGGAACACGAGGCGGTGGAACGGTGCGACTGCGAACCAGTAGACGCGACCGAGGAGTCCGCGGGGACGGAAGCGGGCGGTCTGCGTGAGACGCGACCCCCCGGCGACGGGTTCGACCGTCCATTGGAGCCATGCCTGCCCGGGGAGCCGCATCTCGGCGAAGAGCACCAGCAGTCGATCAGGTTCGAGGTCCTCGACCCGCCAGAAGTCCACGGGCTCCCCGACCGAGAGGCGGTCGGGATGGCGACGGCCGCGTCGAAGTCCGGGCCCGCCCGCGATCCGGTCCACCAGACCACGCGCCTTCCAGAGCACCTCACCTCGGTACCAGCCTTCCTCACCGCCGACCCGGCACACGGCCTGCCAGGTGCGATGAGGGTCAGCGGGCACCACCGCCGAGCGCACGTCGGTGAACTCGGTACCGCCCGTCCAGCTCGGGTCGGTTGCCGTCGCTTGCCAGATGGGCGAGGACGCATCATCGAACTTCGTCGGGACGTCGCCCACTGCCGTCCGCCCGATCGCATTGCGAATAGCCTCGGCGAGGGGAACGAGCTCGAACGGGAAGAGAATCTCGGCCCGGTGGTCGGTGACGGTCACCGAGTTGACGAGCGAGTCGACCAGCGGGCGGGCGATCTGCGCGGGCACCGGGGTGACGAGCCCGACCCACAGCGACGACAGCCGCGGCGTGAGCACGGGAACGGGGATGAGCCAGCGACGCCTGAGCCCGGCCTCCCGCGCGAAGATCGCCATCATCTCCGCGTAGGAGACGACGTCGGGGCCCCCGATCTCCAGAATCCCGCCGAGCGCATCGGGCGCTTCGATCACCGCGATGAGGTAGCCGAGCACGTCGCGGATGGAGATCGGCTGGCACAGGGTGTCGACCCACTTCGGGGTGACCATGACGGGGAGGACCTCGGTGAGGTAGCGCAGCATCTCGAAGCTCGCCGAACCGGCGCCGATGACGACCGCCGCACGGAGCTCGACCACCTCGATCGTCCCCGCGGCCAGGACCGCACCCACATCGTGGCGGCTGCGCAGGTGCACGCTGAGCTCACTGTGGTCGTCCCCGAGCCCGCCGAGATAGACGATTCGACGGACACCGGCATCTTCGGCCGCTCGGCGAAAGTTCTCGGCGATGTCGCGCTCACGGGCGGCCCAGTCCTTGCCCTCACCGATGCTGTGCACGAGGAAGACGGCGATGTCGATCCCGGCCATCGCCTCGCTGAGATCCTCGGCCACGTCGGCTTGCATGACATCGACCTGGCCCCGCCACGTTGCCGGTTCGAGCTTGCGCGGGTCGCGCACGACGCACCTCACCGCGTGCCCACGCTCGAGGAGTGCGGGCACGAGGCGACCGCCGACGTAGCCCGACGCACCCGTGACGAGCACTCGCAACGACGTCGACGAGACGCCGACCCGGTTCGAGATGTCGTCAGGGCTCACAGGTTCGCTTCCGGTCACGAGCGGTCGAACAGCGGGTGCCGCCAACGGAAGGCGACGTACCCGTCGAGTGTCGCCGGAATTCCCTGGACCACGCTGGGATACCGAGGGTCCAGACCCAATTCGGACCACAGAGTTCGAGACGTGAGCGGCAACGAGAGATTCCAACCTCTCACCGTGTCGGCGGAAACCATGGTCGGTCCCAGCCGACCCAGGAGCGCACCGCCGAGCGCGGCTGTCCCCGTGGCCAGGGGCTGAGGGACCCGCAACACGCGAACATCCGGTGCGAAGATCCCGAGGACGTCGAAGAAGTCGTTCCAGGTGACGATGGCATCGTCCGCGACGGGTGCGGTGCCCGACCACCGCTGGGTCGCCGCGGCGATCAACACCCTCGCCGCGTCCTCCACGTGCAGCTGAGCAAAGGGATTCTTCCCGGAGCCAGGGAACAGCACCCTTCCGTGGCGCACCAGACCGAACAGGAGGCTCTGCGGCCCGTACACGTGCGGGAGCCGGACGTTGGCAACCGTTGGCCCACCGGCATCGGCGATGCGGGAGATCGCCGATTCGGCCGAGAGCTTGGCTCGTCCGTAATCGATCGTCGGGTTTGCGACGGTGTCGTCGTCCACCGCCGTCGTACCGTCGTAGACGAACATGCTCGACCCGTAGACGATGTGTTCGACGCCGGCCTCCGCTCCCACCCGGGCCAGTTGCGCCGTCCCCTCGACGATCGTGGGCGACAGACGCGAGAGTGACTCGAAGGTCGCTCGGGCCCCGAGGTGGATCACGACGTCGATCCCCTCGACCGCACTCCTCAGCGAAGGGACCGAGCGCAGGTCGCCGTACACCGGCTCGACGTCGACCCCCGCCAGCAGCGCGGCACGGGCCGGTCGGTGCACCATCACCCGAAGGTGGTGTTCCGTCACCGCCAGCTGTCGCACGAGTTCGCTGCCGATGAAACCCGTTGCTCCGGTCAGGAGAATCCTCACCGTCTGGGTCAGGCGAGGAGGCTGCGGAGCATCCAGGCCGTCTTCTCGTGGACCTGGAGCCGCTGGGTGAGCAGATCGGCGGTCGGTTCGTCGTGGGCCTTCTCGACCATCGGGTAGACCGAGCGTGCGGTGCGCGCGACGGTCTCCTGGCCGGCAACGAGGCGTCGGATCATCTCGGTGGCGTCAGGACGGTCGTCGTCCTCCGGGACCGACGACAAGCGCGAGAACTCGTGATAGCTGCCCGGTGCCGGTGCCCCGAGCGCACGGATACGCTCAGCGATGAGATCGGCGGCGAGCGCGAGCTCGCTGTACTGCGTCTCGAACATGAGGTGCAGCGTCTGGAACATTGGCCCCGTGACGTTCCAGTGGTAGTTGTGCGTCTTGAGGTACAGCGTGTAGCTGTCGGCGAGCAGCCGCGACAGACCTTCGGTGATCGCCTCGCGATCGGCTTCTTCGATACCGATGTCGATGGTCAGATCAGCCATGGCTCGCATCCCTTCGGTCGCCGCAAGCTGCCCTTGCTGTAACACGGCCACTGGACGCGGGGATTCCCGACGGTTCGAGGCAGTTACGTTGATCGGAAGAATCCTCTCGGCGCTTCGATGGCGCAGGGCGAAGGCTGATGCAGACCGTGTGGGTGTGGAGGTTGTCGATCCGCCCGGAGGCGATTCAGCGGGGGTGTACTCGCCGTCGACGGCTGGCGTTCTCGGGCCCACTGGTCAGGCGGCGGGAGGTCGCAGGGTGCGGTCGATGAACTGCTCGAGGGCAGCCCGAGGGACGCGCTTCTGCCGACCGAACCAGACGAAGGGAAGGCCACTCGCACCGCCCGTGGTCTCCCACTCGACGGGCAGCTCGTAGGCCTTCGACCGCCCGAGCTGCACGACCTTGGCGGCCTGCTCGACGGTCAGGAAGGGAGGGAGGTCCTCCAGCATGGATGACGCTTCTCTGTTGTGGTTTACAACAATGTGGCATTTATCGTGCCATGGCGTACTGTTGTCAAGCACAACTGTGACGTGATGGAGGAGCCGTGGTCCGGAGCCGAGCCAAGACCGCTGACCAGCCCAAGGGGCCGCAGCCGCCCGCCGCCGATGCGGGCATGGACGTGAACGCGGTCGTCTCGTACAACCTCAAGGCGATCCGAGAGCGCCGGGGTTGGACCCAAGAGGACGTCGCCGCCGGCCTTGCCCAGCTCACGGGTCACCGTCTGCCGCAGGCTTCGATCTCGGCGATGGAGCGGGGTTACGACGGCGACCGCCGGCGCCGCTTCGACGCCCACGAGCTCTACCTGCTGTCGACGGTCTTCGGCGTCCCGATCGTCTACTTCTTCATGCCGCCACCCGACACGAGGATGCGCGAGCTGGCCGACACGGGTCGCCCGGTCTCCGAGTTGTACGTCTCGGTGCTCGGCCGTGAGGATCAGCTCGAGGAACTCGACGCGCGCCTGGCCGACCTCAACCTCACGAATCCCGACGAGGTCGACGACGCGGCCGCCGCTCTGTTCGGGAGCAAGGACGCGGCCGCGCAGAACTGGCACACCCACTACCGCACCTGGCGCAAGGAGCGCCTCGCCGAGATGGCCCGCACCTCCGGCGACGAGCTCGACGAGGTGGCCGAGTTCCTCGGCCGGTTCGCCAACCAGATCACCCAGCTCGGCCTGACCGGCTACCTGAAGGCGATGGCCCACAAGTCAGATGAGGACGTCGATGCCTCGGTGCTGCTGCCCGACGAGGAGAACTGACATGTGGTCGGCGCTCACCGACGACTGAGCCGCGGCCCCGCCCGGCGGCGGGAAGGACGGACCGGTCGATACCGTGGTGCTCGTGTCCGACCCCCGTGGCGCGCCGCGCCGGCGCTGCGGTTTCCTCCACATCCCGAAGACCGCCGGCACCAGCGTGCACCGGGCGCTCCTGCAGACCTACGGCGACGCAGGCGTCTCCCGGTTCCGGTTCGACGAAGAGTCCTTCGGGAGCTTCACGGAATGGGACACGCTGGCGCCCGCCGTCCGCACTGCGGTGTTCCACCCCGGTCGTCCGACCACCGCCCACAACCGCTCGTCCAGCGTCGTCCCCGGCCATCTCTCCTACCGGTCGATCACCGCACTCGTCGATCCCGAAGACGTGTTCACCGTCCTCCGAGAGCCGAGAGCCCGCCTGCTCTCACACCACTTGTTCTGGGGCGCCCGGACCGACCACGACACGGCCGAGTTCGGGTCCTACCGCGCGTACCGATCGGCCATCGGCGGGCTGAAGCGCTTCCTCTCCGATCCGGTGGTGTCGCACCAGACCGACAACCTGCAGGCCCGGATGCTCGCCGGGGTCACGCTCGATCCGACCCGTCCGCTCACGACCACGGAACGACATGACCTGGTTGCGCCCGCCCACCGGAACCTGGGAACGCTCGGCTGCACGACGTTCGTCGAGGCCCCGACGTTCTGGAACGACGTGTCGGCGTTCATCGGCGCCGACACGCCCGCGTGGCACGAGAACGTCACCGACCCAGCCGCCGGCACGCTTCCGTTCCGTGACGCGCAACTCGACTCCGAGACGCTGGCGTTGCTCGCCGAGCGGACGGCAGCCGATCGGGTGATCTACCTCGGGGCCGTCGCCCACGCCTTCGGTGTGGACGCAGACGCCGCCGCCGCCTTCGCCGATCGCGTGTTCGCCGGGCAGGCCGAGCGCTACGCCCGGCTGATCGAGGCATCGGCACGGCCACCGGTGGCGCCCGTCGGCCCACCGCCGGGTCGCGCGGCCCGGGTCCGGGCCCGCCTCGTCGGCCGGGCCCGGCGCATCCGCCACGACGTCGGATGACCGGGCCACCTGGTCTGACGGACCCGCCGCGGGCGGATGGCGCGCGAGACCGAGAGCGAGTCCCACCGCACGGCGGTCGAGCGCGATCTGCTCTACCGCTGGGCTGCGCTCACCGCTGGCCCCGACCGCACCGCTGCCGCGGTCCGGTGTCGTTGCGTCCGAGTCTCGAGCATCGCCGACGCCTGGCGGTCCGGCAGTCCGGCGGTCGCTCAGCCGGTGAAGTTGGGCTTCACCGGAGCTGGGTAACTGTTGGTGAAGACAATCGTCGCCGTCTCACTCGTCAGCTCTGCGGAATCGAGAGCCCAATTCAGCACAGCCGGTGCACGACCGCTGCCTGAGGCCGACTCACAGCCGACGTTCGCCGGCGTCGGCGCCGGAACGGTAACGAAGCCACAGGTCCACGACGTCGACTCGGCTCCGCCATTGTCACTCATGGTGTGGACACACACTGCGGCCCCGACCCCGACCCCGACGGCGACCCACGAGTTGCCGACGGCCGAGAAGGATTCG